>NZ_CAMLDP010000001.1 GCF_946478925.1 uncultured Nitrososphaera sp.
AGACTTTTTTCCTCTGGCGGCTGTTTTGAACACGGATTTTAGCGCCGACTACATAGACTCTTTCATCCGGGCGTCCCCAACTCCCAGATTGTTGCAATCAAGCATGACTAGGTCTTGCTGCTGTTGCTGCGTAGCCATGCCGACATCCATCATGGTCTTGGCGTGCTCTTGCAGCTCTTTTGGGCAAACAAGGACGTTCAGCCTGTTTTTCTTTATCCCCGCAGCGCGAAACGATGAGAGGATCTTTGAAAAATCGTTTTCCGACCTGTACACCAGCGCCACATGCTGATGGTTTTCAAGCCCGGACAGCACGTGTGCGCCGTCATAGCGGCTCCGTATCTCGTCGACCACTTTGAGGAAATTAGAGAGCTGCCCCGCTTCCCCTATCCTCGGGAACTCGTGCGCCAGCCTTGCCGAGATCTTGTCCAAGACAAAAGGCGCCGCCGGCGGCAGTATGTCGTTGAGCGCCTGCGCGAATTTGACGGCAGTGGAATGCTCCAGAATATTTTCAAGCCTCACACCCCGCGAACTATCCATCTTGCTCCGGAGGACTCGCCAGACATCCACACCGAGAAAATCAGTCATCGAGTCCTCTATGGCATCTACAGCCTTTCTCGTAAGCAACGGCTAACCGACTCCAAGACACCATTATGGAAGGACAGAGGTACTTAACCATTTGTCGTGCAAGTATCCAGGTACGCGAGTTTTTTGCTGTACGCCGGTGGTGTTTTCCTCTGCAGCGCGCCTGCAATCTGGCTAGAACCACCACCTATCCGGTATTTTTGCCGCGTTAGTCGCAGACAGTGCAAAAAAAGCACATTTTAACGTCTAAATACGGGCAGTCGTTTTCTATTTCCAGCTGATGGCGAGAATATGACAGCGATAAACAGGCATCATCAGGGTTGCAAAGTGCCGCTTCTTCAGGCAGTAGCCTTGCCACCGCATGTCAAGATTGAAGGATTATTATTATTTGCTGGCCAGAAAATAATATAGAGGGACACACAACATCTTGACCAAGCCCACAAAACGGCCGCCGGCCGTCGCCGGCATGTTCTACCCTTCAAGCGAGCACGAGTTACGGTCAGCCATCGACCAGTCTTTTCGCAACACCAAGTTCGGGCCGGGAATGCCCCCGCCCGCGCTGACTCCAGAACGCAAGATATACGGCATCGTTTCCCCGCACGCCGGCTATGCCTACTCTGGCGCGGTGGCTGCAAACGGCTTTTACGCGGTTTCCGCAAGCGACTTTGACAACGTCGTTCTGGTGGGCCCCAATCACTACGGCATCGGCTCCGGCGTGGCGACCATGAAGGGCGGGACGTGGGAAACTCCCCTCGGCCAGGTGCAGGTAAACAGCGAGTGGGCGCAAGAGATAGCAAGAAAATCCGGCATCATCGATTTTGACGACTTTGCCCACAGCCGCGACCACTGCCTGGAAGTGCAATTGCCTTTCCTGCAGTCGATAAAGAGCAGCAAGTTTACAATCGTTCCAGTTATCTTGATAATGCAGGACATCGACACCGCGTTTGACGTCGGAAAGGCCATAGCAGACACGGTCGCCGAGAACCCAAAGACAAAGACGATGCTGGTCGCGTCGTCGGACCTGACGCACTATGAGCCGAACATTATGGCGCACGAAAAAGACAGTGAGCTGATAAAGGCGATGCTCACGCTTGACGTGACAAAGTTCTACGCGGTGCTGGAGAGGATGGACGTCTCGGCGTGCGGGTACGGCGCCATCGCGTCCGTGATGGTTGCCGCAAAGAGCCTGGGCGCGACCCGGGGCGAGCTGTTGAAATATGCGACCAGCGGAGATGTGACGGGGGACACGGACGCAGTGGTAGGCTATTCTTCGGTGGTATTCGTATGACTACAACAACTTCAACGGCAGCGACAACAGCAGCAAAGGCAAGGGCGGCGGCTCCGGCAAAGATAATCCTGTTTGGCGAGCATTTCGTTGTGTACGGCAATCCTGCCATACTTGCGTCCATCAACCGCAGGATAACCGTCACGGCAAAGAGGTCAAAGGACGGCAAGGTCAAGATAAAATCCGACATTGCGTCGGGCGAGTTTGACGGCTCGACGTTCCGGCTGATAGAGGGCGCCAACGCGCGGGCGACTTTGGAGCCGCTGTACTATGCGGCAAGGCAGGCGCTTTCCGACAGGAAGCAAAAGGACGGGCTGGAGATAGAGATAAAATCAGACATCCCTTACGGTGTGGGGCTCGGCTCGTCGGCAGCGGCGCTTGTCGCCACGATAGCGGCAGTGGAATCACTGCTCGGCAGGGCCGACAAGAAAAAGGTCTGCGGGAGCGCGATTGAAGCAGAAAAGATAATCCACAAGAACTCGTCCGGGGCGGACTGCTTTGTAAGCACCTTTGGAGGCATGATGCACTACAGCAAGGGCGGCGGCTTTAAAAAAGTCGAGGCCAAGAGCAAGATCTTTCTAGTAATCGGCGACACTGGAATAAAGCACAACACCGGCGACCTAGTCTCCAGCGTGCGCAAGCTAAAGGAGGCAAACCAGATGGCGTTTTCCGGCCTGATGTCGCAGTCAAAGGACATCTGCAACCAGGCCCTTGCCGCCCTCAACAGCGGCAACATCGATCACCTCGGGATGCTGATGAACGAGAACCAGCTCTTGCTGGAGCGCCTCGGAGTCTCGCACGAAAAGGCAGACGACCTGATAGATATGGCAAGGCGCGCCGGTGCCCTTGGAGCCAAGATAACGGGCGCAGGAGGCGGGGGCGCGATTATCGCGCTGGCTGCTTCAAAGGAGGACAGCGAGGCCATTGCCTCTGCGATAAAGGCGACCGGCCAGGGCGCCTTTGAAGTCGAGATAGACACCAAGGGCCTAGTACTGGGCTAGCCGGATGCTAGGCATTTTTCAGGGGAGCTATAAGGTGCATCGGCTTTACCAAGTCGGCAATGTCGACCCAGCAGCGCGCTATTCTGTCCAGCGAGTAGGTTAGGTTCAGGACGGCGACCGTCGACTCGGGGTTCTTGCCGTCCGCGTCGGCCGAGGCTTCCTTGATTGAACTCAATATTTCGTTGAACCTGCCGTACGCGTTGACTACCTCCACTGACTCTGCCCTGTTCTTGCCTGCAAACGCGGCCACCGAGTTTTCCTGCATCTTTTCCACGAGCTCGCCGGCCTGCACGAACCTGTCCACGAAGGAGAGCTTGGCAAAGTCCTGCATCGACGCAAGGTCAACCATAAAGTCGCCGGCGCTTTCAAGCAGGTTTGCCGCAATCCTGTAGTCGAGGATATCGATATTGCTCAGGTTGAGCTTGCCGGCAAGCTGCTGGTCCATCATGGCGCTCCTTATGAGGCGTACAAGCAGGAAATACTGCCGGTCGACCTCGTCATCGCGCCCGCCTATCGAGCGCTTTGCAATGTTCTCCCTTTCCCTTACCGCTTCAAGCATTTCGCGAAACATGCCAGCGACAAGCGAGTTCATCCGGCGCAATATTTTTTCGGCGTCAAGAGTGTTTGGGTCCAGCAGGAACTGCGACGAGATGGTCTGCCTGTCCTCCTCCACTATCTCCAGACCCACCAGCTTTCTCATCGCCCGCTTGAAGCGCTCGGTGTCCTCGTACGTTATCGAGCCGGTCGCCTTTACCCGTATCATGTCGTAGCCGAGCAGGTATGCGCCGTATACCTGGTTGACAAGCGAGTCCATCGAGGCCGGCGAATACTGGATAGTCACCTCTTTGGTGCTCTCTGACTCCTCGCAGGACGGAAATATCGAAATCGTGTTATCGCGGTTGACGTCTATCGGGACGATGCTTCCCTTCTTCAGGTTGTTGTCCTTGACCCACTGGCTCGGAAGCGAAATGAGGATGCTGCTTCCTATCTGCTGGAGGCGCCTTGCGTATCTCACCATAAATAGTATAAACCCATTTAAACTAATTAAACATTATTTTTATATTCACTGACTTTTATAAATGGCTATGGCATCCACGGTGGTCACTGCGCCGGTTGCTGTCGCCAAGGCGTTTTCCCCGGGCCACGTCACGGGGTTCTTTGAGATACCAAAGCTGAATAGCGCAAGCCCCCTGTACAAAGGGTCCAGAGGCGCAGGCTTCTCCATCGACAGGGGCATTTCCACAACCGTCCATGTCTTTGAGGGAGGCAGGACGGGTTCAAAGATTTTGATAAACGGCAAGGCCGCCAAGCCAAGGGAGGCAGAGGTGTCGCAGTGGGTGGTCGACAGGTATGCAGAAAAGAGCGCGGACAGGCCGTTCTTTGTGAGAGTCGAGCACGAAATAGACATCCCAGTAGGCTTTGGCTTGGGTTCCAGCGGCGCGGCCGCATTGAGCCTCAGCTACGCCCTCAATTCCGCGCTCGGCGCAAAGCAGAGCGTGCAAGAGGCGGCACAGCTGGCCCACGAGGCAGAGATAGCGTGCAGGACCGGCCTTGGAACAGTGATTGCCGAGTACGCGGGCGGGTTTGAGATGCGCACGGGCGCAGGCGCGCCGGGCATCGGCACGGTCGAGAGCATCCCGCTTGAGGGCCGCTACAAGGCAGTGATACTCTGCATATCGCCAATCTCAACCAAGGCGTTTCTCGCAAACCGGATGGACATGATAAACGGCCTCGGAGGCAAGATGCTTGCCAGGCTTGGAGAGACAAGGAGCGTCGGCGAATTTCTGAAAATGTCGTACCAGTTTGCCGACATGCTCGGGCTCACGGAAGGCAGGTGCAGGG
Source organism: uncultured Nitrososphaera sp. (assembly GCF_946478925.1). Next base: position 4,711 of record NZ_CAMLDP010000001.1, read on the forward strand.
CTCCTGTGCGCGCGCTGAGGGCGGCAGGGATAGAGTGCAGCGTGGCCCTGTTTGGCGAGACGGTGTTCACCGTCGTTCCAGAGGCACGTGCGGGTGAAGTAGCAAGCATCCTGCAGAAATTTAAAGAAGGTACGCTCCTTGTATGCGACATCGACGGCAGGGGCGCAAGGGTACTCTAAGATGATACCCAAGGATCATCCGCGCGCCGAGTCGCTGCATACGAGGGAGATGCTGGTCGACGGCTTTAGGCGCAACCTGGTGGTTGCGGAGGGCCTGATAGCACACGGAAGGGGCGAGGCTTTTGACTATTTGATAGGCGAGCGCACTGACGCGGCTGCAAAAAAGGCGATACGCGCGGCTGCCGCGGCGCTTTTGCTATCAAGCAACAAGGCCGTGCTTTCGGTCAACGGCAACGCGGCCGCGCTGTGCCCAAAAGAGATCGTGGAACTGTCTGAAATCACTGGCGCGGCAATCGAGGTGAACCTGTTTTACCGCACCGAGGAAAGGGAGCGCGCCATCAAGGCCGAGCTTGAAAGGCACGGCGCAAGAAACGTGCTTGGAGTCGGTGCGCGCGCGTCTGCCAGGATACCCGAGCTTTCAAGCGAGCGCAGGCGCGTCGACCCGGACGGCATATTTGTGGCAGACACGGTTTTCGTGCCGCTTGAAGACGGCGACCGGACGGAGGCGCTTGCCAAGATGGGCAAGACAGTGATTACAGTTGACCTGAACCCGCTTTCAAGGACTGCGAGGGCCGCGCGCGTGACCATAGTTGATAATTTGGTAAGGGCAATGCCGGCGCTTGTGCAGGAGGCGCAGGCGCTAAGGGGCAGGGACGAAAAATCGCTGAGAAAGATTGTCAGCGCGTTTGACAACAAAAAGAACCTCGCCCAGTCGCTCAAAAAGATAAGGGGTGGAGTATCATGACGCAGGCACCAAGAAAGAAGGTTAGCGTCAGCGACCTTTTCTCTATGAAAAAAGGAAAAGAAAAGATCTCTGTCCTCACGGCGTACGACTATTCCACCGCGCTGATATGCGACAGGGCAGGCGTCGACGTCCTGCTGGTGGGCGACAGCGCTGGAAACGTCGTCCTCGGGCACCCAAGCACAGTCCCTGTCAACATGCCGGAGATGCTGATATTCTGCGGCGCGGTGTCAAGGGGCGCAAAAAGGGCGATGATAATAGGCGACATGCCGTTTGGCTCGTACCAACCGAGTACGAGCATGGCCATTGAAAACGCCGTCCAGTTCATCAAGGGAGGCTGCGACGCGGTGAAACTGGAAGGCGGCGCGGAAATAGCAGACAAGGTAAAGGCGATTGTGGACGCCGGCGTGCCCGTGATGGGCCACATCGGGCTAAAGCCGCAGACGTCGTCGCTGTGGGAGGGCTACCGCCTGCAGGGCAGGACCGCCGAGTCGGCGCAGCGGCTGGTGCAGGACGCACAGGCGCTTGAAAAGGCGGGCGTTTTCTCGATAGTGCTAGAGATGGTCGCAAGCGAGGTCGCAGACGCCATCACAAAAAAAGTGTCCGTGCCCACAATTGGCATAGGTTCCGGCCCGGGGTGCGACGGCCAAGTGCTCGTGCTCCACGACCTGCTTGGGATATACGAGGACATGAAGCCCAAGTTTGTAAAGAGGTACGCCGAGCTTGCCAAGCCCATCTTTGACGCGGTTTCAAGCTATACGCACGACATCAAGGCAGGCAAGTTCCCAGAAGAGATAAACACCTTCCACATGAACCCGGAAGAGCTGGACAAGTTCAGAGGAAAGGACAAGAAATGAAGCAGCGACGCGGCGTCCACCCGTCAAAGGACATCACCAGTTCTGACGGGTGCGAGCTTGAAGGCAAGAAAGTAGTTTTGTGCATAACAGGAAGCGTGGCCGCATACCGCGCAATCGACCTTGCGCGCCTTTTGATGCGCCACGGAGCCGACGTGCACGCAGTCATGAGCGAGGCCACCGCTTCGACGCTCCTGCACCCGGAGATGATGAAGTGGGCGACTGGAAACGAAGTTGTCTCAAAACTCACTGGAAACTTGGAGCACGTTGCGCTAGCAGACTATGGCATGTCCGATCTGATAATCGTGTACCCGTGCACGGCAAACACGATCGGCAAGATGGTTGCAGGAATCGACGACACGCCAGTTACGTCCGTCCTGAGCGTCGCGCTGGGCTCGAAAATCCCGGTACTAGTAGCGCCGGCGATGCACGAGGCCATGTATGAGAACAGGTTCATCCGGCAGAACGTGAAAAAGCTGCAGGAACAGGGCATTTTGTTTGTCGGCCCGAACATGGAGGAGGGAAAAGCCAAGGCTGCAGAGCCGGAGCAGGTGCTGGCATCTGCAATAGGCGCGCTTGCCGCCAAGGGGCCGCTTGCAGGAAGGCGCGTGCTTGTAACGGCCGGAAGCACCTTTGAGTACATCGACCCCATCCGCGTCATCACCAACACCAGCTCTGGCAAGATGGGAATCGCAATAGCAAAAGAGGCAGAGAGAATGGGCGCCAAGGTGACGCTCGTCTACGGCCACGGCACAGAAAAAGAGCCAGTTGTCGCAAGCGTCGCCAGGGTGGACACGGGCAAGCAGATGTACGACGCAGTTGTCGCCGAGCTGGAGAAAAAAGAAAAGTACGATGTTGCGATAATGGCTGCCGCAGTGGCAGACTATGCACCTTCGTCGGCGTCTACGAAAAAGATAGACACGAGAAACGGCAGGCTGGACCTCTCGCTTGCAGCCACAAAGAAAATAGTCGACGAGGTCAAGAAGAAGAGCGATAGCTCTTTTCTTGTCGCGTTCAAGGCAGATTACGGCGTTTCGGATTCTGTCCTTGTGGACAAGGCGTACAAAAAACTGCAGGAATGCAAGGCAGATCTCGTAGTGGCAAATGACATTGGCCGCGACGGCTCTAACGCAGGCTCTGACAGGAACGAGGTGTTTATCGTCGACGCCAAGAAAAACGTGGTGCACGTGCCCCTTGACGACAAGCAAAAGGTGGCAAAAAGACTGCTAGAGATTGTTTCTAAATCTATAAACAACGACAAGGCCGGCAAGTGAGCCTGCTGCCAGCACCAGCGCTGAGGCCGGAAATTCAGGAGTCACCTGCACCGCGCCTGCGACAAACTCGACTGATTCAGAGTTGCAGCTGGCCGTAAACTTGCCGGCGTCGTGGTTTGCCGGTATCTCAAAGCCGGCGCTTTTTCCCGGCGCAACCGTGGCTGGCTTGGAATAGTCAAACACCGAATCCACGACGGCTCCCTGCGCGTCGTAGAGCACGCAGGCTATTTTGACCTGCGTGGCGTTTTGGTCGATGCTGTCGTTGTAGACGGTTCCCGAGACGACGCCTCTGTCGGGCTGCGGCTCTACTTCCAGGCGCAGTGCGCCCTGCCTTGCAGGGGCAGAGTCGTACGACGTCACCCTGACAGAGTAGTCTTTGTCGCGCAGGTCGTTGTCGCCGAGCAAAAGGCTGAATCCCGAGGTCATGTTTGGCGTCAGCGTCCCCATCGTGGTGTAGACGCGCTCTTCACGGAACAGCGTGTCGCCCTGAAAGAAATTGACGTCAACTGCCACGCGTCCAACCGGCGCGCTGCCGTCGTTGCGCACCTCGCCCACAAGGTTGGAGTCGCCCTGATAGTCCACGTACCTGCCAGTCGAAAGCACGGCGACGTCCCTTTCGGTGACGTAGAGCCTCGTCATGGCTTTTTGCTCTCCGTTGATATAGAGCCGGGCGGTATAGGCCCCAACTTTTAGCGTGCCGATGTCCTTCTCAAGCAGATGCTCCTTTAGCACCTGCGCGCAGGTTGTCTCCGGCGAGGGCGGCGTGACCTTGACGTTTATCGATATTTCATTATTGCCAGATTTTTCAAAAGACTGCATCTCTGCTCCGTAACAGGGAGTCGGCGTCACCAAAAGCACCCGGGCAGTCACCGGGCTTTTCTCGGTCGGCACTTCGGGATAGAAGAATAGCCACTCTTCAAAAGGCTGCGCTTCTGCGGCAAGCGGAATGATCATGCCTGCGAGTGCAAGCGCGGCGACTGCCAGAGCAGCGGCCTTCATTGCTCCTAGTCTGTCGTGCAGCTTCTTTACCGTTGCTGTCTATTTACAGCACTACCAAGTCCTTTGTGAACCTGTTTAGCACCTTGGGTTTTCCGTCGGTGACAAGTATGCTGTCCTCTATCCGGACTCCGAACTTGCCCCCGAGATAGATTCCCGGCTCCACCGTCACTGCCATGTTCTTTTGCAGCACCTCCTCGTTTTTCGAGCGCACCCAAGGAGGCTCGTGCACATCAAGGCCGATGCCATGGCCGGTGGAATGGATGAACTGCTTTTCATAGCCGCGTTCCCTTATCAAGTCCCTGCACGCCGCGTCGACCTGGCCGCACGTGGCGCCTGCCACCGCGGCGTCGAGGCCGGCTTTTTGCGACTCTTGCACTATTTCATAGACTTTTATCATTTCTGCAGTCGGCTTGCCCAGGGCAAACGTGCGCGTAGCATCCGCAATGTAGCCCTGGTGGCGCAGCGTCAGGTCGACGACTATCATGTCCTTGCTGCGGAATTTGCGGCCGGTTATCTCGGCGTGCGGGAGCGCGCCGTTTGGCCCGCCTGCTATTATCAGCGGGTTCAGAGTCGACTTGTACGAAGGCGGGTTTGCTCCCATCCTTAGCCCCTCGTAGACGAGCTTTGCTTGCAAGTCGCGTTCTGTCATGCCTGCCTTTATCTCGTCTGCGCAGACCTCGTACAGTTTGTCGAGTATGCGCGATGCCCTTGCTATCACCTTCATCTCGGCCTCGTCCTTTATCCTGCGCGTCAGAAAGAACGGCTCGGTGTCGACGATAATGTTTCCTTGCAGCTTCCTCACCTGCTCAACGGTGCCATAGTCGCTGCAGTCAGTACACGTTTTCTTGTTCTTAATCTGCGAAACAAACGTGGTCAAGAGCTCGCTTCCCCTCTCTGTAGGAATAACCTCGCAGTCTACCGACGACTGCTGCGCTCGCGAGTATTCCAGTTTCGGCGCTACGAGCTTGGTTCCGCTCTCGGTGCATACCGCTATTGCCTCGCCCCAAAAGCCGGTGAGGTAAAACACGTTTTCAGGCTCAAACGCCGCCACCGCGTCGCAGCCGGCCCTTGCGGCATGCTGCAAAAGTCGAGACCTGCGCTCTTTCATCATCATATATGTATGCCTCGATTAAAGGCCCAGTTTTATAAAACGTTGCCAAGAAAAAATGCTGTTGCGACGGATGAGCCTCTACCCGGCGTATGCTGCCCCGGAAGAGACTCTTGACGGCATCCCGAACTTTTCTGCAATATTTCGGTACATGTCCAGCTCTTGTGACGACAGTGGTCTCACTTTGGCCATCGCTTCTCTGAAATGCTGCATCTTTACTTTCAGGTCCTTGGAGTGGCTTTCCGCCTCCTTGGCGTCGCCCTTGTATTTTGCAATGTGCTCGCGCAGTGCCAGCATGACGGCGGCAGAGGCGACCGACGCAATATCTGCGCCGGTGTAGCCGTCCATGTCGCCTGCCAGTTTTTCAACATCGACGTCCTTGTCAAGCGGCTTTTTCTTTGTGTGGATCTTGATTATCTGCAACCTAGATTCCCTGTCCGGCGGCGGAACGTACAGCAGCCTGTCAAACCTGCCGGGGCGAAGCAGCGCGGGGTCGATGATGTCGGGCCGGTTCGTAGCGGCTACCACCACGACGTTTGCCAGTATCTCTAGGCCGTCAAGCTCTGTCAGCATCTGGCTTATCACCCTCTCTGTCACATGCGAGTCGCCAAAACTGCCTCCCCGCATAGGAGCTATGGCGTCAATCTCGTCAAAGAATATGATGCAAGGCGCAGCCTGCCTTGCCTTTCGGAATATCTCCCTGACGCCTTTTTCTGATTCTCCCACCCATTTGCTCAAAAGCTCCGGCCCCTTTATGCTGATAAAGTTGGCCTCGCTTTCGTTTGCCGCAGCCTTGGCAAGAAGGGTCTTGCCGGTGCCCGGGGGCCCGTACAGCAGGATGCCTTTTGGCGGAGTCGCGTCCGAATATTCAAAAAGCTCCTGGTACTTTAGCGGCCATTCCACGGCTTCGCGCAGCTCTTGCTTGACGCCCTCTAGGCCGCCCACGTCGGCCCACTTGACATCCGGGACTTCGACAAACACCTCCCTCATGGCAGAAGGCTCCATCTCCTTTGCCACGTCCAGGAAATCCTGCATCTTTACTATAATCTTGTTTAGCACTTCGCCGGGGATGCTTTCCGCGGATACGTCGATTTCCGGAAGGACGCGACGCAGGGCGCGCATGGCGGCCTCCTTTGCCAGCGCCTGCAGGTCGGCCCCGACAAAGCCATGCGAGATGTCTGCCAGTCTTTCCAGGTTCACGTCCTTGTCAAGAGGCATACCTCTTGTGTGGATCTGTAGCACCTCCAGCCTGCCGTCCCTGTCCGGTACTCCAATCTCTATTTCTCTGTCGAACCTGCCGGGCCTCCTGAGCGCAGGATCAATAGCGTTTATCCTGTTGGTGGCGCCGATTACCACTACCTTGCCCCTTGCGGCAAGCCCGTCCATCAGCGACAAGAGCTGCGCCACCACTCTGCGCTCGACTTCGCCGCTGACCTCCTCCCTCTTTGGGGCGATGGAATCCAGCTCGTCAATGAATATTATCGACGGCGCGTTCTTTTGCGCTTCCTGAAAGATGTTGCGCAGCCTCTCCTCGCTTTCGCCGTAGAACTTGCTCATTATCTCCGGCCCGCCTATCGAGTAAAAGTTGGCCTGCGTCTCGTTGGCCACCGCCTTTGCAAGCAGGGTCTTGCCTGTTCCGGGCGGGCCGTGTAGTATGACGCCCTTTGGCGCCTCGACTCCAAGCCTCCTGAAAAGCTCTGGGTGGCGCAGAGGGAGCTCTATCATCTCCCTCACTTTTGTCACCTCGCCGCGCAGGCCGCCAATGTCCTCGTACGTGATGGCCGGGATGCCGGCTTCTTTGGCCGCGGCTGCCGCCTTGGCGCTCTCCTCTGATATCGATACTTCTGTCGACTGCTCTATGATGACAGGCCCCGAGGGGTTTGTCGAGATGACGACTAGATCAACGCGCTGACCCATGATGCTGAGCGGAATCGTGTCCCCCTTTGTGACGAGCTGTCCCTGCAAAAAGCCTGCAAGGTAGACTTCGGCGCCCAGAATGCGCAGGGGTTCCGTGGGAGCAAGCGCGACGCTCTGCGCTGGCTTTGCCTCCACCTTTTTGACATCAACGGTGTCGCCTATACCTATGCCAAGCTTGTTTCTGGCATAGCCGTCAATCCTTATCAGTTCTTTTCCGTTGTCCCTCTGGTACGCAGGCCAGTTCAGGACTGTGGTTTTCCTCTTGGTTGCAGGGGAAGTGATCTCTACCGCGTCGCCGGTCGTTATGCCAAGCCTTGCGGCCACCTTGGGGTCTATCCTTGCAATCTTTCTCCCGGCGTCCCGGGCGTCTGCCTCTGCCACCTTCAGGCTCGCTTTGTTATTATTGTCAGAAGAAGAAGGCATCATCTGATGATGACCTCCAGAGCAACGATTTCGCGTTTCCAGCCACGCTTGTTGTTGTTGTCGACCACGGCTATCTTTGGCGTTTATTTATCTAATGAGTTACGGTTTTCCCGGCGCTGCGGTAATTATTAGTCCGTCCTGCTTTTCAGGTTCCATGCGGAAGGTAAAGCTGTTCATCGCTTCAAGCCTTGACTGCTACATCGCAAGGAGCGACGGAAGAGTCGACTGGCTGTTTACGGACGGCGACTATGGCTATGCAAAATTCTATGATTCAATCGACACTGCCATAATGGGGAGAAAGACCTACGAGACTGCGCTGAAATTCGAGGAGCAGCCGTACAAGGACAAGAAATGCTACGTGTTCACCAGAAGCCCGGGCGAGAGATACCGCAACGTGGAGTTTTCCTCTGACGTTGTCGGCGTCACAAGAGACCTCGTATCCTCGGAAGGCAAGAAGGACATCTGGCTTGTCGGAGGCGCCGAGATAAACTCTATCCTGCTTGACGCCGGCCTGGTGCACGAGATAATCGTGGCGGTGCATCCGACCATCCTGGGAAGTGGCATACCGATGTTCAACAGAGTAAAACAGGCTGATATGAAACTGCTCGACCTCGTCAGGTACGACAACGGCCTGCTCCAGATGCGCTACGAACTACTACTACTACTGTCTTGTTGATTTAAATATCGGCCAGCGCGCCATTTCCCCCGCTCATGGAATACCTCGTCATGCTTCCCGGTCCTACAAACGTGCCCAACAGGGTGATGAACGCCATGCTTGCGCCTGTGATAAACCACAGGAGCGACGATTTCCGCGTGCTATACAAGGAGATATTTGAAAAGACCCAGAAGGTCTTCCAGACCACCGGCGACGTCGTGCTCCTCACAACTTCGGGCACCGGCGCGGTCGAGACCTCGGTCGTCAATCTCATAAAAAAAGGCGACAAGGCAGTCATCCCGGTCAACGGCGAGTTCTCCACGCGCCTTGCAGACCTCATCGACAGCTGGGGCGGCCAGGCGATCAGGATAAAGGCTCCGTTTGGCGAAAACCCGCCGTACGAAGAGTTTGAGAAGGTTTTCGACCAGCACAAGGACATCAAGGCGCTGTACGCGGTGTACAACGAGACTTCGACTGGCACCACAATCCGCTACATGGACAAGCTGGGCGAGCTTGCTTCACGCAAGGGCGCGTTCTTTGTCGCCGATTCCGTTTCAATCCTCGGAGGCGACGAGCTCCCGGTGGACAAGTGGAACATCGACGTCTGCGTCACTGCCTCGCAAAAGGCGCTTGCAGCACCTCCAGGCGTCTCGCCGGTGTCGGTGAGCCCAAGAGCCAAGAAATACATGCAGGAAAACCCGCCTCCCACTGCTTACCTCAACTTGAAACGCTACTTCAAGTACCAGGAGGAGCACTTTGAGACGCCGTTCACGCCTGCATTGCCATTATACTATGCGTTCCGCGAGGCTCTCAACATCATACTCGAAGAAGGCATGGAGAACAGGATAAGGCGCCACAAGATATGCGCCGACGCCTTTTACGCCGGCCTCAACGCTATGGGCCTGACCCCGTTTGCCAAGCCGGACGCAAGGAGCAACGTCGTCATCGCAGTCAACTACTTGCAGGGGATGGACGACAAAAAGTTCCGGGGCCTGCTCGGCGAGCAGTTCAAGGTTCTCGTCGCCGGCGGCTTTGGCGACTTAAAGGGCAAGGTGTTCAGGGTCGGCTGCATGGGCGAGGTGCACAGATACCACGTCATGAGGACGCTGTCGTCAATCGCTTCTGCAATGAACATGATAGGCGTCAAGGCAAACCCAGAAGCCACGTCTGTCGCACTGGAAAGGCTCAAGGCGCTCAACTAGAGCCCTTTTTCTCCTCTTTTTACACAAAGGGCCATTTCTTTATGTGTGCGTGCGCGCGTTTCCAATTCCCCACAACTACAAAATGGTAATGTAGGTTCCGGCTTGTTTTTCAAGCGAGTCAAATGCGCGTTCGTAGTACACTAGTGGGTACTGGCGCAAGCTGCATATGCGCCCTGAAAAGAAAAAAAGAGAAAGCAGGCGAGTTGAGTTACTTACTTCCACTCCCAGCCTTTGGAGCTTACATTCCCTTCCATGTCGCCCTCGTGCTCAAAAACGACTGCGACGCCATTCAGTGACGCAAGCGAGCCCTTGGACTGCGTACTCAAGTAGATAGCTCCCGCAAACCTGATCTTTCCATTCTGGACGAGCTTGCCCATGCCGTTTCCCTTCCAAGTGACCATCTGGCCGTCGTTAGACATCATGCATCCCTGTCCCTGGCCGTACATCAAGCCGTCCTGCATCATGGTCGAGGTGTATGTGCCCATGTTTACCCCGTCAACCCCTTTGACCTTGATTTTCGTTTCAAACGACACTTCCATTGTCATTGCATCCAGCACCCTCCTGCCCGTCACCTTGCCTTTCTCATCAAATACGAGATCGCCTTGCATAAAGTAGAGGTATCGGCGGGATTGATTTAAGGCGTACTACGCTATGTTCTATCGAGTCTTACAGTGGGTCATGCCATAGCCTCCACGACAAAAAGCATTCATGCAAGTTTTCTGCTCCAACATTATATGGAGAACCACGTCCTGAACTATTGCAAGAGGGTTTTTTCAAAGCCATTCTATGTGTGTGCATATATATGTCCTCTACAGCTTTTCCTTTTTTGTTTTAAGACTATCTGCTCTCAATGATTAATGTGTTATAGTTAGTTAGCCTCGGCGTATTTTTTAAAGTTGTTTAGGATTGCCTGCCAGCCTGAGCGCTGCACGTTTTCTGGATGCGTGTTCTCTGGTTCAAACGTCTCTGTGATTTTCACTCCTTGAGGCGAATCCGCAAATTCTACCTTTACGTGCCGGCCGTCGTCCATATCGTACTCTATCAGTTCGTGTTCTTTGACGCTGGTATAGACGCCACCAAAATCAAAGCTCGCGCTCTTGTCCTTGGCGGCCATCGTGGTCTTGAACCTGCCTCCGACGCGCAGGTCGTTTTCAGCGGCCGGTGCCTCCCAGTCGTCCGAAGCAAAAGCCCAGCCAGTGATGTGTTCCGGCCTGTTCCAGCACTCCCATACTTTTTCCACGGGGGCGTTCACTACGGTTTGTACGGTAATGGCGTTTTTCATATATATGCACCCTATTGCAAATTGCATAAAAGGAATTGCGCCCCAAGGGGAGTAAGTTTATCCCTCTTCTTCCTTGAGCTTTTTTCGGCGAGCAAGCTCTGCCTCGCTTGGAGTCTCTAGCCCAAACGATCCTGTCTTGACTTTGCCCGCACGTTCGTACGAGGCGACGATAACTCCGCTTGGCGAAATCTCGCCTTCAACAAGTTTGAATCCAGCTGGAATCGCGCCGCCTGCAAACAGCCGCTTGCCAGCGCCCAGGGTGACAGGAAATATCTTTAGCCAGAGCTCGTCGACAAGGTCGTGCTTTAAAAGCGTATGGACAAGATTGCCGCTGCCGTGAACCTGTATGTCTGGCCCATCCTGCTCCTTTAGTTTTTTGATCTCTTTCCAGACATCGCCCTTGACAAGTTCGGAATTGCTCCAGTCGAGCTTTGTAAGCGTCTTTGAAGCTACGTATTTCTTGGCGTTGTTAATTCTGGCTGCAAATGGATCTTCGCTAGTGTTCATGTATGGCCAGTGAGCCGCAAATATCTCGTACGTTTTCCTGCCAAGCAACATTTCAAAGGGTTTGCTCATTTGCTTGACCATCACTTTGCCAATAAAGTCATCAGAGTATCCGGCAACCCAGCCTCCATGCTTGAACCCTCCTGTAGTGTCTTCCTCCGGACCGCCCGGAGCCTGCATCACACCGTCGAGCGATAGGAAAGACAGGACAATTAGTTTTCTCATTTTATTTCCTCCTGTAAGCCGAGTTTTTTGTTCATGTTTGAATTATAGTAGATGACATAAAAGGCGTTACTCCCCAAGGGGAGAAAATTTGCCAAGCGCCGCCGCAGCCCGCACCACTCCAATTATGACTTTTGAATTTGTCTATGCTCTCATCTTCTCACTCCTGCCAAAATTACTTCTTTTAACTGCGTACCTGCAAAGCATTACCGCAATTGCAAAGCAGAAAACAGGAAAAGAATCGGAGGTCTATGCAGATACGTGCTCATTTTATGCAATTATGCACGCTCAAAATCCGGCCTTATGCACCCGCGTTTTCATGGAATATATTCCGACCCACGTTCAAAATATTCCAATTCAACAAGGCAATTATTTCAGGATCAACCACCCGTCAAGATTAATATAAGGTAGAAACCGTCTCGCAATTCATGCCTTTGGAAAAGGGTTCACTTGTATTGCTAGATTACACTGCCAAAGTTAAGGACACTAACGAGGTTTTCGAGACTACTCGCGAAGAAGAGGCGAAAAAGACAGACCTCTACGACCCGACCCGCAAGTACGAGCCGAGGCTCGTCTCCGTCGGCGAGGCGTGGGTGCTAAAGGGCCTCGACGAGGCGCTGGCAAAGGCAGGTGTCGGCGACAAGATGAATATCGAAGTCACGCCGGACAAGGGCTTTGGCGAGCGCGACCCAAACAAGGTGAGGATGATTCCGCAGCGCAAGCTCGGCGACAAGGCAGACGAGGTCCGCGTCGGCGATGTCGTGGAACTGGACGACAGGACAGGAATCATTCGCTACATCGGCTCTGGCAGGCTGCAGGTCGATTTCAACCACCGCCTTGCGGGCAAGACGCTCGTGTACGACGTAAACATCATCAAAAAGCTTGACACTGACAACGACAAGGTAACTGCGCTGATAAAGCGCAGGATACCGATAGAGGACAGCAAGATCAAGTTCAACCTGTCTGGCGCAAACCTGGAAATGGAACTGCCGGAAGAAACGTACCTGGCAGAGGGCTTGCAGATAATAAAGAGGGCAGTCGCAAACGATGTCTTCAAGTTCGTGCCGGCCGTCAAGAATGTCAAGTTCGTAGAGAACTATGCAGCCCCGCAACCGGCGGCAGCTGCTGCTGAAAAGAAGGAAGAAGCAGAGGCAAAACCGGCCGAGGCAGCCAAGGCAGAAGCGGCCAAGTAACAGCCCTCCCCTTTTTACCCTTCTTACAGTAGCAAAAACTTATTATATTAAAAAACCCAACTTTTAGGCAGCATGGAAAGCGCTCAACACGTACAAAGCATAACAGTAACCCCCAAGGCGGCAGAAAAGGTCGCCGAGTTCATGAAGCAGGAGGGCAATACTGGCCTCTTTCTCAGGGTTTACGTCACCGGCGGCGGATGCTCCGGCCTGTCATACGGCATGGGCTTTGAAGAAAAGGCCGACGAGGACGACAGCGTCATCGAGCAGAACGGCGTCAAGGTTCTTGTTGACAGCTATAGCCAGAGGTATCTGAAAGGCGCAAGCATCGACTATGTCGAGAGCTTGATGGGTTCCGGCTTCAAGATCAACAACCCGAACGTCACAAAGAGCTGCTCGTGCGGACACTCGTTCAGCACAGAGTAAAAACTCTCCCCTCTCTTTTCCTTCTTCTTTTAGTCGCTCTCGTTTGGGTAAAACCTTATTAGAACACCCTAGAGACGGATTTGCATCACACACTTGCTTGCTGCACAGCGCATAATCGACATCATATTTGTGGCTCTGGCAATAATTGCGATCTGCATCACGGCCATTGTCGTTGCAAAGGTTGTGACTGACACGTTTCATACAATGAACTATGCCAACGTTCAAGAAAACACCAAACTTATCATTACAAACCCTGACGCAAATCAGCAACTGTCCGGAAACCCGACATTGTCGCCAAGCCAGCGGAGTGGAGACAAAAGTCAGGTAAACGGAAACAAATTTGCCGTGACTCTGGCAGATGCAGAGCCGGCAGGGCCACTTGACCACCCGGCAGCAAAGGCAGTGTACGAGTATGCGCCTTTCACCCTTCCCATAACGTGGGGCGCGGTAGCAGGGACCGTCATCTGGCGGGGAAGGGTAAGGGCGCAGTGGAGCAAGCAGGGCTACGACTATGACATGTTCAAGCTGGTCGCAAAAATGCGCGGGAGCCCGACCCGGCAAAAGCTTCTTGAAGCAGTCAAGAGCGAGCAAAAGAACAAGCTCCAGCTTGCAAACGAGCTTGGAGTCGACTGGAAGACTGTGGACAACCACGTCGAGATGCTGCTTGAGGCTAGGCTTGTCGAGGAAAGGAACGTAATCGGAACCGCGAGGTACTATTCCATAACGGAAAACGGGGCACGAGTTTTGGTCCTGCTTGCCGAAAGCGAGCTTGAAGGTGGCCAGCGATGAAAAGTGACAAGCAGAGTTGCTTTTCTGGCAGGGGTTTTCTGTACGCTCGCGCTGACTTTGACGTTGCCTAATGTGCCAAGAGTGCCTGCGTGCAGCGCAGTGATGAGTATGAACAGTTTCTCCATATCAGCGACAAGACGATGTCATGACTAACTAACCGGCCTCGTTCAAAACAAAAAGAGCAAAGTCATCATTTACTTGCTGATCAATAGTCAACAATGCTTATACTCAGCTTAACGTAACTATGATGTGACTGGCAACTCCAAGAAAGCTTGTTCTAGTCAGAAGATAATTGCGGTTCTGTCGATTGCAGCAGTGGCAATAATACTGGGTGCCTCACTGTTCTTCTTGTCCTCCACTGGCATGTCGATGCTGCAACTGCCAGTCCCTGCATTTACGATTGGAAAGAATGCCAATGCCGCAACAACAACGACGACGATGGCAACAGCAGAAGCGTCTTCTTCTGCCGCCGTTCCTATTTTGAGTGGTCGACAACCAGGAGTCAGCTTGGAAGACAGTATAGCGGCACTATGTTGTCCAGCAAGTATTGACGCAATTCATGCACAGAAAGTCATTCAATTTACAAAAAGTGGAGGCAGCCAGTCTGAAGGATCTTCTCCAAGGTCTTTGGTGGTGACAAATCTTGTAAATGTAAATCAGACACGGACGCTGCAATTCCAATTCTTCGATGACGTTTCTGACGACGCCACGCCATCTGTTGTCCAGTGTGCAGATATCAAAGCAGTGGTAAAAGTCGACGGCAAGACTGTAGGTGTAACCCGCTGGTTAGGCTACGAAGGCAGGTCTCCACCCCTTCCACTCGATACAGGAATTATAACGCTGCAAGGTATCCCCGAAGGCAAACATTCCCTGACGCTGATACCGATAACTAGGCTCGGCGGTTGCAACACTGAAGGTTGGCTATATGCTTGGGGTGGCACACTGGTGGTTTTTGGCCAGCCATGAGATGATGAATAGTCGTCATGTTTTTTGATCCTGTGTATGACAAGATGCAGTAAAGGACTAGAGGAGAGAAGTAATTGCATACATACACAACAAATCACATTGACCAGATTCATGTCTGCCACTATCGCTTAGACTCGTACACCGAGTGTTGCCACCGATGCTCATGTTAGAGTCTAGTCGTGACTTTTAGATCGAACAGCTTCAGCGGTTACTGCCTCTTGGATAGCCTTGTAAATCTCTTGCATCTTCCTGTGGTGCTCTGCCTTTGTAAAGTCTCCTGCCGTAGTAGCGATATGTTCCAGCTCCTCGTGATAAGCAATCTTGTCATCTATAGTATCAGTAGCACCAGAACTAGAACTGTCACTAGAGTCGGTAAGCATTTTCACATAATATTCACGAGTATTATTCTTTTGAGTCTTTAGCTACCGCTTTTTATGTCGCGTAATCGAATCAGCAGATAACAGCTGTAAAAAAAAATAAAGTAATTTCCAAAATTCTTATTATAGCTGCTACGGCTTTTGCATGTACAGATATGAAGGTCGGAATATTATTGCCGCAAGTTACAGAGCACGCTACCAAAGAAAACGTGTTGTATGTAGCAAAGGAAGCAGAAAAGGAGGGTCTCGATTCTGTCTGGGTGTTTGAGCGCCTCCTGTGGCCGCTAAAGCCGCAGACGCCATACGTTGCGACTCCTGACGGTTCCCTTCCAACAGAATACCAGAACGTGCTTGACCCACTTGAAACTCTCACCTACGTAGCAGGAAACACTACGAAAATTTCTCTAGGAACCTGCCTTATTGACATGCTCTTCCACAATCCCGTCGTGCTGGCAAGAAGGTTTGCTACGCTAGACGTCCTTTCGGGTGGGCGGGCTATCGCCGGCCTCGGCATCGGATGGTCAAAAGACGAGTACGAGGTGTCCGGCGTGCCGTACAACCAGAGGGGAGCAAGGGCAGACGAATTTTTGCAGGCGCTAAAGCGGATATGGACTGATGACGTGGTCGAGTTCAAGGGCCAGTTCTACAACATACCGGCTTCAAGAATCGGCCCCAAGCCCGTGCAAAAGCCGCATCCCCCGGTGCTTCTCGGCGGGTTCAGCCCAAAGGTGATCTCTAGGATAGTAAACTATGCAGACGGCTGGCTGCCCATTGCAGGATTCGGACCGCTGGAACAGCTTGAACAGGCGGTAGGCGGCTTGAGGGAAGGCGCAAGAAAGGCAGGCAAAGACCCATCAAAGATCCGCGCGTTCGTGCTGTCATATCCAAACGTGATAGATTCTTCTTCCAACCAGCAGCAGAGGTGGCCCATGACCGGCACCATCGACCAGATTGGAAGCGACATAGAGCGGATCAAAGCGATAGAGGGAGTAGACCACATAATATTCGGTTACGCCTTTACTTCTGTGGGCAAGGACGTGAAAAAGATGATGGAGATAACAAAACAGCTCGCTAGGTTTGCCAGGTAGGCAAACGCAAACGTACTGGAATCAAGAGTTGCGCCACGACGTTACCTTTTCCGGCCGGATGACGATGCAAGATTCACCCGGCCCTACTTTTTGATACTGGGGATATTTCGCAATCAATTTTTTGTAGACTTTTTGCAACCGTATGCCTCCTTGCGTTTTGCTTGCTATCGATGCCTTTCCCTGTATCATTACAAAGGCCAGCCTTGTCCAGTCGTCATCATCATAATACTCGTCGATGAGCAGGGTGACGTTAGGATTACCCTGTATGTTCCTAACCCGTTTCAGTTTCTCCGGCTTGACCGTCTTTTTCTTTTCATCTATCGGCACAAAGAAACAGCTGCCGTCAAACACAAATACTACGGGCACCAAGTGAGGCCGGGACTCTGAATCCACCGTTGCTAGCCTTGCAACTCTGGCTCTTTCAACAAGTTCTTTGACATCAGGGGCTATAACAAGGACATCGTCATCCATAGCTCTCTATCTACAAGACGGTGCCTAGCTCATAAAAGTGCAGGCGACGGCGTTTCATTTTAAGCAGATATTTTTTTGGCGCCAGTCAGGGATGGCTAGCCGTGGCTATGCAGTTCCACCACTACCATCATAGTCTGTGTCGCCTTGACCTTTTCGATGCGCCTTATGCGCCGGTTTATCACTTCCTTCAGCCGGTCCTCAGTGTCCGCCCAAACTTTGACGATTATGTCAAAAGTAGAGCCATAAATCTGGCTGGCCTCGACGACCCCTGGCAGGGTCTTGAGCTCGTCAATGACGGCGTTCTCGCACCCTAGTTCGCAGTTTATCAGGATGTACGCGGATGCCATGGAACCACAACAGTACCATCGTCATTACACATCGTAGTACATCCGGAACTGCCGCTCCTTTGAACAGTCGCCGGCTTCTGCCACCTCTTTCTCCTTGAGGTCAAGGTAGGTCTCTAGCAGTTCGTCGCTAAAGCACGATTTCAAGTATCCTGAATCGCTCTCTAGTGCGGCAAGCGAATCCTGCAGGCTACCCGGCAGTGGCCTTATCCCGAGGCTGCTCCTCTGGCCGTCGGACATTTTGTAAATGTTTTCGTTCACAGGATCGCCAGGGTCAATCTTTTTCCTGATGCCGTCAAGGCCGGCAGACACAATCGCCGAAAACGCCAGGTACGGGTTGGCAGAGGGGTCCGGCGCACGGAATTCGACGCGCTTTGAACGCGAGCTTCCTCTCTCGTTCACCGGCACCCGGATGACTGCAGACCTGTTTCCCCGGGACCAGGCGGCGTATACCGGCGCTTCAAAGCCGGGGACCATCCTGCGGTACGAGTTTACCGTCGGCGCGACGAGCGCGGCCAGGGAAGCAGAGTGGTCCAACAGCCCTCCGATAAAGTACCTCCCCGCTTGGCTGAACTCGGCGTATTTGTCAGAAGGATCGTAGAAAATGTTCTCTGCCGCCGGCGACTTGGCCCACAGGCTCGTGCTGACGTGCATACCCGAGCCGTTGTCGCCGGCCCTCCTGTCGCCTTCGTCAAAGACCGGCTTGGGCATAAAGTTCGCCACCTTGTTGTGTTTTTTTGCCACGTTTCTGACGACGTCTTTGTACACCTGGACGTTGTCTGCCGACTTTGTCAGCGTATCGTGCACAAAGTTGATCTCTATCTGGCCGCTGCTTGCGACTTCGTGGTTCAGGTTCGTGACGTTTATAGAGTAGTATTTTTCCAGCATCTTGGCTACCTCGAACCTGAACTCCAAAAGCGAGTCCTGGAAGGGCGGCGCGTCGTACCCGCCCTTTCTGCGGAGCGGGTACTTGCTTCCGCCTTCGTCTTCCACCGACACGATTTCAATCCCGCGGTCGCCAAAAACGACGTCGTCAAATACAAAGCACTCGACTTCTGGTCCTACCTGGCACGCAAGGCCCTCGCTGGCGAGGCGCTCCTCCACGCACTGCGACACGTGCCGGGGGTCGCGGAGCAACCTGCCCCTGCCGAATCCCCTGTACACGTCGGCAATCACTGTCGCCACGCTAAAGCCGGGCACAGGGACTTTTCTCAGAGTCGACCTGTCGGGGACCAGGAGCAGGTCCGACTCGTCTATCGTGGCATAGCCCCTGACCGACGAGCCATCCAGGCCGACTCCGCTCTTGAAATGCTCGTACAGTTTCCCGGTCCCGCTGAAAACGTATTTTGCCAAGAACCGGCCTGGAACGTCCGTGTACCTTACCTGTATAAACTCGGCTCCCGCAATGTCGTCGGGGCTGTGCTGCCGCAGCTCTTGCGAATCTTCCCTGAGTGACATATATCTGCTATAAGATAGGCAGTTGTCTGATATAAGGTCATTGACGGTTATTGTTAAAATCTGGAAACTAGATTCAGAAAATACTTTATATCTGTTAAATCCATACCTGCACGATGACCATGGACAAGACAGACGTAAAGATACTGGAAAAGCTGCTGTCAGACGCCCGGATGTCCTACCGCAGGGTGGCTGAGGAAATTGGAGTCTCGCCTCCGACCGTGCTTGCAAGGGTGGAAAAACTGGAAAAGGGAGGAATAGTCAAGTCCTATTCTGCCATGCTTGACCACGAAAAACTGGGCTACGACCTGACTGCCATAATCGACATAACTGCTGCAAAGGGCAAGATAATCGAGCTTGAAAAGCAGATTGCCAGGTTCCCAAACGTCTGTGCAGTTTATGATATTACTGGCCTGACGGACATGGTAATCATTGCCAAGTTCAAAAACAGAAAGGAGCTCAGCAACTTTGTAAAAAAAGACCTTTCTTTGCCGTACGTGGAAAGGACAAACACCCATGTAGTGCTGATAACCGTGAAAGAAGATTTCAGGTTTGTTGAAAGCTAGTTTAAAAGAACTATCGCGCGTACGGCAGGTTCCACTGGAAGCACGCCCCCTCCTCTCGTACGCGCAGAGACAGAAGGAAAGAAGAAAGGATTATGGCCAGAGGCCGCGGATCTTTATCGCTTCTGTGACCCTGTTGACGGCCAACACCATCGACGCCTTGCGCATGTTGACGCCATACTCCTCGTGCGTGTGATAGATGTCGAGGAACGCCTTGGTGATGTTCTTGTCGAGCTTTTGGTTGACCTCGTCCTCGGCCCAATACTCGCGCCTCAGGTTCTGCAGCCACTCAAAGTACGACACTGTCACTCCGCCGCCGTTTGCCAGGATGTCCGGTATCACGAGCGTCTTGTTCTTGAACAGGACGTCGTCGGCCTCCGGAGTCGTCGGCCCGTTGGCGGCTTCTGCTACAATCTTGGCCTTGACGTTTCTGGCATTCTTGCTGTTTATCTGGTTTTCAAGCGCGGCCGGTATCAGGATCGTGCAGTCGGTTTCCAGCAGGTCCTCGTTGCTTATCGACTTGGCGTCTGCAAAGCCGACGACAGAGCCGGTCTTTTCCTTGTGCTTGCGCAACGCCTGCACAGAAATGCCGGCCTTGTTGTAGACGCCGCCCTTTGAATCAGACGCTGCAATCACGGTCGCGCCCTGCTCCTCCACTAGCTGCGACGCAAACTGGCCAGCGTTGCCAAAGCCCTGCACCGCGACAGTCGAGTTTTTCATGTTGATTTTCAGTTTCTTTGCCGCTTCTCTCACGGTAAACGACAGCCCCCTGCCGGTCGCCTCGTTTCTGCCGAGCGAGCCCCCAATGGGAATGGGCTTGCCGGTGATTATCTCTGGCTGGACGTAGTTGCCCTTTAGCGCAGAGTAGGTGTCCATAATCCACGCCATCTCGTTGCCTCCGGTGTAGACGTCTGGGGCAGGGATGTCGGTGTGTGGGCCGATGATGTCAGCGATGCCGTAGGCGTAGCGCCGGGTCATCCTTTCAAGTTCGCCCTTTGACATCTCTTTTGGGTTGCAGATGATTCCGCCCTTGCCACCGCCGTACGGGATGTCGGCAACTGCGCACTTCCATGTCATCCACATGGACAGGGCCTTTACCTCATCGATAGAGACCTGCGGGTGGTAGCGGATTCCGCCCTTGTACGGGCCACGGGCGTCGTTGTGCTGCGACCTAAAACCTGTGAAAACCTTGATCTCGCCAGAGTCCATCTTGACTGGTATAGAGACTGTGAGCACGCGCTTTGGGTGCGCCAGGATCTGGTGCATCCCCTTGTCGAGCTTTATCAGTTTCGCGACTTCGTCAAGCTGCTTGAGCGCCATCTCAAACGGGTTGATCGGCTGGGACATGACACCGATCTAACAAAACAGTGTATTTAAGCCTAAGGTTTTTCCTAAGGGAAAGCCTAGGCGTTCATGCGCTGCGAGATGAGCGACCGAAGCTCCTCGTCACTCTTGCCGGCATGGTCTATTCCAAGCGACGTTGCCATCATCTCCAGTTTCTCCCGCTCTGTTGCGACGGGGCTTGTTATCCTGGGAGTCTTGATGACGCCGGCATCCCTCCTTGCCTGCTCGGTGGCGTCTTGCATTTCTTGCTGGAACTGCTGGCGGGCCTTTTCGTACTCGCCCATAGCCTTTCCGAGCGTGCGAGAGACCTGCGGCAGGCGTTTTGTGCCAAAGATGAGCACGAGCGCGACTAGGATTATGATCGCCCACTCTGACCCCCCTATGTCCAGAAGAAGCAGGCCGGAAAACGGCATATTTGTACGTGTACACTGATTATGAACGGGAATTAAATATTTCCGCCCAGCCTCTTTTCAAGGCCGGCCATGGCGTCAACCATCGCCCTGCGCCTCTTTTCCTCCGTGACTACTGCCCGTATGTCCTCGATGAGCATCCTTGCCACGTCGAGCTTTTTGCGCAGGCCGGCCACGATGTTGTCGTATACTGCAAAGGGATAGACCGCGCCATAGATCTCCTCCATCACCGCAAACAGGCTCTCGGCGTCCTTTTCGTTGCCGGACCTCATCCGGTCGTACACCAGCCTCTTTATCTCGCCGACGCAGTCCAAGAGCCCAGTCAGGTACGACGGCCCCGAGACTTCAAGGTCTGCCATCGACGGGAGCTGCGAGTTTTCCATCACGGCGCGCAGCGTGTACGCCTCTACCAGCTCCTGCTCTGCCACTGCCATGTACCGGTAGAGGTCGTCGCCGGCGTGGACCCGGAACTCGGCAAGCATGGCCTTTGCATGAGCCATCATTTCTGCGGCCTCGGCAAGCTGACCGTGGTGCATTGCGATTATCGACTTGCTGCATAGCATCACCGCGTCGCGCGTTCCTTTGATCAGTTTTTCGCGGCGCTCCTGCACATCCTTCAGGTCCTTGTTAATGGCTTCAAGTGATCCTTGTATGCTACTGATGACTGACATGTGTGTATGCATATTCTAGCGCGGCAGGTCTGGATAAAAGACTTGCGACGACAACGACTACAATTTATAGATGAGGCAGATAACCGCTAGCAGGGCATACTTGGGCAACCTTCGCCGGAGCAGGGGCTACGCCTACGAGCACGGGCTTGTCGAGCGCTTTAACGCGCTCAAAGGATGGCACGCGCGCCGGCTCGGCGGATCATCGACCGGCCTTCCCGACATTGTAGCGGTGAACAACGAGCAGGGCATACTTCTTACCATCGAAGCCAAGTCGGGCACGAGTGACAACCTGTATGTGCCGCAGGACCAGATAGAGCGGTGTACAGTAGTCACAGACATGTTTGCCATCTACCCCACGCGCCACATCGTCTTTGCATTCAAGTTCATGAGCAAAAAGAGGTTCCGGCGCAAGAACGCGACCGTGTACGAGCAGCGCAAGCTCGTGGAATACTACAAAGTCGCAGACGTGTTGTCCGGAATAAAGCCGCTTCCCATCGTAAAGTGCACGTACGACGGCAGGACGTTTGCCATGCTCGACGGCAAGACGGCGGAACTGAACCTGCCGGACCTTCCCATGCCGTTTCACAAAGGAATAGAGAAATAATGAAGGTGTTTCTAGAGTTTCCGGCGATAGGCGAAAAGGTTGAGATAGAGCTTGACGGCTCGCGCTCGCCCCATACGGTCAGGGCAATTATTGACAGCCTGCCTCTGACCATGACAATCGAAAGGTGGGGCAACGAGCTGTATTCCGAGGCGACGCAGGTAAGGGTTGCGGAGGAAAACGCAAGATCTGAGGTTAGCCTCTTTGACGTCGCATACTGGCCGCAAGGCAGCGCGCTGTGCTTCTTTTACGGGCCGACTCCGATAAGCAAGGCCGGCAAGATACTGCCATACTCGCCCGTCAACATTGTAGGCAGGATAAAGTCAAAGCCGGCAGACATACAAGACTTTTTGCGCAGGGTTGAAGAGGAGCATGTTGCAAAACGCGTATCTGTTATCCTGCGCTAACGACGAATGACGAGTCCATGCGCGTAAACACAGGGAGGTACCAACTAGGACAGCCAAAACGGAGCCTTGAGCACGGCTTTTGAAGAAAAGCGCCGTTGTATTAGATTGTAGGTTCATATTGGAGAATTGCTATAATATTTTCAGAAATAGCCGCTCCGGATGTGCGGTAACAGGCACGAATGCTGCAAGCATTTGTATTTCAACAATCCATATCTTGCCACTTTCATTATAAAAACGTGCAATTATTAGCCACTACAGAATAATCATTAAAAATTCTCAATGGTACAAAGCCCGAATACAATTATACTTAGTTCCACAGGCCTTATAAGCTGCAAACGCGATATAAAGGTGCTTCTCAGAGAATATGAAAACCTCACTAGTATCCCCGTGCAAACACGAAAAGACGGTCACAGACCCAGAGTCTGGCGAGATTATTTGCCGGAGCTGCGGCTTGGTGATCTCTGATAAGATACAAGAGATGCGGCCCGAATGGCGCGCGTTCACCTCCCAGGAGGCGGACGACAGGGCAAGGACTGGAATCCCCAGCTCACTTGCACGCCATGACATGGGCCTGTCTACAGTGATTGCAAGGACGGACAAGGACGCAAGTGGGCGCCTGATAGAGGGCGTCATGAAGTCCACGATGGACAGGTTGAGGGCGTGGGACTTTCGTACGCAGGCCCACTCGCCGACCGACAGAAACCTCAGGCAGGCGTTCTCGGAGCTGGACAGGCTAAAAGACAAGCTGTCGCTGTCCGACGCCGTAGTGGAAAAGACGGCTTACATATACAGAAAAGCGCAAGAGCGCGGTCTCGTAAGGGGCAGGACCATATCTGCCACACTCGGGGCGGCGCTGTATATTGCGATACGCGAGACAGGCATGTCAAGGACGCTCAAGGACATCGCCGAGACTAGCAACGTCAAGCGCAAGGACCTGGCAAGGATGTACAGGCTCGTGGTGCTTGAACTGGACCTGAAAATCCCGATGATAGACCCGATGAAATGCATCGCAAGGGTTGCAAGCAAGTCGGGATTGAGTGAAAAGACAAAGCGCCATGCGATGAACATCATGTATGATGTAGTGAAGAGCGGCATGTCCGCAGGCAAGGACCCAATGGGGCTTGCGGCATCAGTGCTGTACATGGCGTCGCTGGAGACTGGCGAGAACAGGACCCAGACAGACATCGCCGAGGCCGCAGGAGTCACCGAAGTGACCGTCAGAAATAGGTACAAGAATCTAAAGAGCCGGCTTGACTCGCTGGCAAATTAGACGACCTACCTCCCCCTTTTTGATAATTAATTTTAATAAACACCTAAATAGCAATTTTTGGTAGACAACGTGCAACCGTGGCAGCGTCTGCCGACGTTTCCATCATTAAGAGAAATGCGCTGCGTTATTCGCTTGTAGCAATAGCGTCCGTTTTCGTGTTCGAGTTTGCGGCAGGCGTCATAACAAACAGCCTTGCAGTCCTTACGGACAGCACCCACGCGCTGCTCGACGCCGTCGTGACTGCCATATTGATAATCGCAGTCAGCCTTGCGGCAAAACCTCGCGACAAGGAGCACACGTACGGCCACGGCAGGATAGAGACAATAGGCGGCTTTATCGGGGGCGCGGCGCTGTTCGTAGTCTCTGTGTTTTTCATCTACGAGGCGGCGGCGCGGCTTGCGTTTGGAGGCGCAGCCGCCCTCTCCGTCAAGCCCGGCACGATAGGCTTTGCGGCAGTCGCGTACACGCTTGCGGTCGATGTTTTCAGGATGGTCGTGCTTGGCAGGGCGATGCGCAGGGCCAAAGCCCCCACGCTCAGGGCCGACCTCTACCACGCGATGGCCGACTTTGCCTCGACTGTCGTGGCGCTTGCTGGCCTGTGGCTTGTCACCACCGGCTTTTACCAGGGCGACGCCATCGCAGCGATCTTTCTCGGCGTTTTCCTCGCATACCTCAGCAGCAGGTTTGCGTACCACAACGCGTTTGAGCTGACAGACAGCATCCCGCCGAGGCTGGTTGCAAGGGTGCGCCAGGCAGCCGCAGAAACCGAGGGCGTACTTGACTGCAAGGACGTCAAGATGAGGAGGGTCGGAAACGAGATCTTTGCAGAAGTCACGATAAGCCTGAAGGCAGACATCAGTTTTGAAAAGGCGCATGAGACCAGCGCGCAGGTAGAGCGCAACATCGAGGCAAGCCTTGCGGAAACTGGCGACGCGGTGGAGAGCATCACCGTGCACTTTGAGCCGATATACAGCCCAGACCTGCCGCTTGAATCCATAATCGAGCGCGCGGCGGCGCGCGTGCCGGGAGTAAAGGGCGTCCACAACATCATCGTTTCAAGGGTCGACGGCACCGACAGGCTGGAAGTGTCGCTCCACATCCAGGTCAACAGATCTGCAAGCCTGAGCGAAGCGCACGCAATAGCAAGTGCGGTCGAAGATTCGATAAAGGGTCAGCTAAAGCGCGCGCAAAACGTGACCGTGCATTTGGAGCCTCTTATGCCCGAGGTGGCAGGCGTCCAGCCGCTTGCAGACACCGAGATCCAGAATTCAATACGGCAGATAGTGCTTGCGGCAGGCGAGATAAAGAAGGTCGGCAGGATAGCGACGTTTCGGACCGACGAGGACACGTTAAAGATAGACGTGGACATTGGCTTTGCGACGGACGGGCAGGCCACAATAGAGCAGGTACACGAGCTGGTGACAGAGATAGAGAACCAGATACGCGCCAGGTATCCCGGCTCAATAGTCACCATACACGCCGAGCCGGGCTAACTGAATCTCTTTATATCTTGGGCTGTTCGCTTGCTCTATTGTGGCCGCAGTAATCACCATAAACCTGCCGCTTGCCAAGAAACTGATGCCGCCACGCAGGGCGTCATCAAAAAAGGGCGATAACGGCACGGTGCTTGTAGCCGGCGGAAGCGGATTCTACCACGGCGCGCCGGTGTTTACCAGCATGGCGGCTCTTCGCGCAGGCACAGACTTGGTCTACACCGCTGTTCCCCGCTCGATAATCACGGAGGTGCGCTGCTTTTCGCCGGCGCTCATCGCACTCCCGCTCCCAGACGACAAATTGACCGTGGGCGCGGCAAACAGGCTTTCCGCAATGCTTCCAAAAAATCCAGACGCCGCGGCCATAGGCATGGGCATGAGCATCGCCGGCCCGCAGGCGATAATTGCGCTTGCAAGAAAACTAAAAGAGCGTGAGACGAAAATCCTGCTCGACGCATCAGCGCTCGTGCCAGAAATACTGCCTGAAATTGCCAATGCAAACGCCGTCGTGACTCCTCACGCAGGCGAATACAAGCGATTGTTCGGCGAGGAACCCGGCGACACGGAGAAGGAAAGGATTGCAAACGTGGCTGCCAACGCAAAAAAGCACGGCATAACAATCCTGCTCAAGGGGCCCACCGACGTCATCTCTGACGGCAAGAGTATGGGAATAAACCGCACGCACAACTGCGCAATGACGGTCGGAGGCACGGGCGACGTGCTTGCCGGCATTACCGCCGGCCTCATGTGCAAGGTCCCGCCCTTTGAGGCGGCACTTCTTGCGGCCTATTTCAACGGGCTTGCGGGCAACCTTGTGTACAACCGCGTCGGCCTGCACATGACATCTTTTGACCTGCTGGAAGACCTTCCGATCGCCATGAAGCGCTTTGACGTGATAATCAAATAATATAGCAGGCAATGCAACAGAACTTGCTTGAAATCAGTAATAGTCACCGGTGCGTCAAGCGGCATCGGCAAGGCCGCTTCGACCAAGCTTGCAGGCGCAGGCTACAAGGTGTATGGCCTTGCGAGGAGCTTTGACAAACTGCAAGAGATGGCTGGCAGGCTTGCAAACTTTGTCCCCGTCGAGTTTGACGTGGCAAGGCCGGACAGGTTTGACAAGGTGCTGGACCCGATAATCGCGTCAGGTGTCTTTGGCCTTGTCAACAACGCCGGCTATGTCGAGCCGGGCGCCATCGAGGATCTTTCGATGGAAAGCATCAGGGCGCAGTTTGAGACCAACTTTTTCGGGCTTGTCGGCGTCACGAAAAAGGTCCTGCCGACGCTCATTGCACAAAAGGAGGGCAGGATTGTAAACGTCAGCTCCATGGCAGGCATGGTGTCGCTTCCCACCATAGGCATGTACTGCGCGACCAAGCACGCGCTCGAAGCGTTCACAGAGGCGCTGCGCATAGAGCTGTGGAACACAGGGATAAAAGTCGCAAGCATAAATCCTGGCGTGATTGAAACCAACATACATTCCGTGACGGACGAAAAAGTGTCGCAACTAAAGAACTCGCGGTTTGCCAAAGCGTACAGGAAATACCTGCGGGAAACGCCCCGGGGCCTGCCGGCATCAATAGTCGCAGACGCCATACACGACGCGGTGTCGTCTCCAAAGCCGAAATACAGGTACCTGCTTGGCTCTGCGAAGGAAAAAGCAGGCGTGCGGCTCAGACGCATCGCGCCGGACGACACCATTCACGCGCTTGTCGCAAGGCGCGTCCTTGAATAAGCAATTTAATAGCCCCGGTCATTGAAAAAAGGGCGTATATATGAGCGAGCAAGGAGGCCACGATGTCATCACGTTTGACGAATTTATCAAGGTGCAGCTAAAGATAGGCAAGGTGGCAAGCGCCGAAGCCATCCCCAGCATGAAAAAGGTGTTCAAGGCCGTCGTCGACATTGGCACGGAAAAGCGAGAGGTCGCAGTTGGCGCGGCGTTGTGGATAAAACCGGAGGATTTTGTGGGCAGGACAGTCGTCATCTGCACGAACCTTGCGCCCCGGAAAATCGGCGACATGACTTCAAACGGCATGCTGCTTGCGGCAGACGGTCCGGAAGGCAAGCCGGTGTTCTTGACCATCGCAGAAGAAGCGCCGCTTGGCGCGCCGATACACTAACTAAGACTAGCTAGCCTATTCCGGGCCCAAACTTGCCGGGCTCTTTCTTTTTCTGTATTTCTTCAAGTATAGACTCGTAGTGCTGGTCGAGCGGCTTTGTGTCAAGCGGGATCTTTTCCAGTTTCGAGAACGCGGCCACTATGCTCTTTGCGGCAAGCGGCTGCGGAACCGTGGTTTCGGCTATCTCGCCAAACAGGCCGATGGCGTCTATTCCCCGCTCTGCGGCAAGGCCGAGTATAACGCCGTTGAACCACGTGATGCTTGAAATTTCGCCACCTACTAGGTCGATGCCGGCTTTTGCAAGCGCCTTTTTCAGCTCCGGCCTGTTGACCACTCCGCACACGCGCGGCGCGCCTGTCAGCTGCTCGCGAAGGTAGCCGCCGGCTCCGTACAGCTTTTTCACCGTGCCGATTTTTTGCGCGTAGTCGAGAAACGCGTTGCACAGCGTGTACAACTGCCCGGGATCCTGTGGCTGCGACTCGCCGGTGAACACCAGCAGCTTGTGCGCCTTGTCGTAAAACACCTTGTACGTGTCGCTTGCGCTCTTCACCACGCCGTTAGAGTACGACACCCACGGCTTGTCGCTTGACACGACTTCGGCGACCTGCTCGCATTTGAGGTGCTGCGCAAGAAATGACGACACGAGCCCGCCGACGCGACCCATATCCGGAAGCGACGCAAACGCGGAAAACTCGCCTGCCTGCACTTCCTTTAACACAGAAAGCTTTACTATCATTATTTATTTTCCATCCCGTTTATCTTGGCAAGAAAGGCGCAGATTGCGGTATAGTCCATTTCCGAGTACCCAATGTTGTTTGCCGCCCGGAACATCTGCTGTACGAGAGCCGTAGTCGGGAGCGTGACTCCGTGTGCCTGCGCCGTGTCGTTTGCAAGCTCTAGGTCCTTCAGCATGTTTTTCAGGTGGAAAGACGGAGAATAGTCGTTTGCCACCATAAGCGGTCCCTTTTTCTCCGACAGGCCGGTCTTGAAGTAGGTGCTGTTCAGTACCTGCACAAACACCGCGGGGTCTATGCCAGAGCCTTTTACAAGCGTAATGCCTTCCGAGACCGCTGTCGCAATAAGCGCGATGTTGAGGTTGAGGGCAAGTTTCACCGCGTTTGCGGCACCGTCCTTTTCAGAGATGTAAAACACCTGTTTGCCTATCTTTTCCATAACCGGCCTTGCCTTTTCAAACGCCTGCCTGTTCCCGGCAACCATGGGCACGAGCTCGCCTACCTCTGCGGCCGCAGGCCCGCCCATGACGGGCATACCGAGCATTTCAACGCCGTCCTTGCGTAGCTCCTGCGCGCAGTATGCGGACTGCTCTGGCGATATTGTGCTGGCGTCAGCGATGATAGGTGCGCCCTTCTTTGACTTGGCAATTCCTGCGCCGCCGAAAAACACTTCCTTGACTGCATCAAAGTTTGTCACGATGGTTATCACAAGGTCGCAGTTTGAGGCAAGTTCAAGAGGGCTTGCAGCCACCGTGGCACCCTTTGAAAACGGAACTGCCTTGGACCTGTCCCGGTTGTAGACCCAGACGTCATAGTGGCCGGTGCTTATCAAGCGCTTTGCAATGCCGGAGCCCATAAGGCCGAGCCCGGCGATGCCAACTTTCACATCCTTTTTCCTCTCATGCACCAATAAAAAACTATACACGATGGTCAGTTCTTAAACTATGGGAAAAAAGGTTAAATGGTTGAGCTTTGTTCTATAACAAAGTAATTGCTTCTGGATCTTTCGGTTTCCAGTAGATATATACGTTTATTTCCATTAATGGCTACTATCAGCAGAGGGATGGAATGATCAGTATGGACGTCCCGCGCCTTTTGGACGAAAGGGGATACAAGCCACTGAAAATACATGAAAAGGTGGTAGCCTCTGCAGCATTGAGCTCGCTCACCGTCCTTGGCGAGTCGTCCGTCAGGGCGCTTCTTTACCACATGTCGACCCTTGCAGGAATGCAGGAAAAAGAGATTCTT
Source organism: uncultured Nitrososphaera sp. (assembly GCF_946478925.1). The sequence continues at coordinate 34,042 of NZ_CAMLDP010000001.1, forward strand.
TCAAACTACAAAGAGTTTGAAAAAGGGTTGTGGTCTACGCTTGGCAGTGGCGCCGACATTATCCTGAAGCGCTTTGACGAAATGCTTGCCAAGAACGTGCAGGAAACCAACATGGGCCCAAGGGAGATACTTGACGCAATAAGGAGGGACGAACCTTATGTCTTTATGCGCAACGTTTCAGCGGGCGAGCGCGTACTGCTCCTGTACAGGAGCGCGCAGTTCCGCGAAAGGATGCTTGGCGCCTTTTTCGACCCGGTTGCAGGAGGGCGCCAGGCAAAGGGCGCGATACTGTCAGAGCCTGCTTTGCTTTCCGTACCGTCCATCACGTGGCGCGAGCTGCAGGAGAAGGCCAAGGGTACAAGCCTTGACGAGAAGGCATCAGAGTGGGCGTCTGCGCTTGGCGCTGTAGGCAGGCTGCGGCTTGCAATGGACAGCACATGGCTTTTTGAAAACAGCGTGGAAGAGACTGCGTCTGAAAAATTCAATGACGCGGCCTTTTTGTGCGCCTGCGACCTGCGGGTCGGAGCAGAGCGCGCAGGCAAGGCTATGATGATAAGAGAATCGCACGGCTATGTAGTGCTGGAAGATTCCAAGACAGTATATGCAAAAGAGTAGCATTATTTTCCCCTCCCTCCCCCGCAGGTGTCTTTTGCCTTATTAGGCATGGACCTGCATGTGCCAACATGTCAGGGCTGTGGTACGACATTTCATCAGCGCCGAGATACGAGGCCAAGCAGGCCAAGTCGATAATCCACTCGTTTGCAGTCAGGGGCTATTCGGGCATGACAATAAATCCGTACCAGGGCTGCCAGCACCGGTGCGCCTATTGCTATGCCACGTACGAGTGGTCGCCGGAATTCTATGACAAGGTCTATGCCAAGAGCAACGCGCCTGAAGTGCTTGAAAGGGAACTCCAGTCGTGGAAGGGGAGCACCATAAACCCTGTGATGGTAGCGTCGGCTACAGATGCCTACCAGCCGGCAGAGCTAAAGTACGGACTTACCAGGAGGTGCGTGCAGATATTACAGAAATACAACGTGCCGTACTATGTCTTTACAAAATCCGCAATCATCGAGCGCGACCTTGAACTGCACCGCAGGTACAGCCACAATTGTTTCATAATATGGTCTATGACAACCGCCAGCGAAAAAACGCGGCGCATAGTGGAGCCCGGCACGCCACCGGCAGAGCGGATTTTTGCGGCCATCAAAAAGTTCACGGGTGCCGGCGTGCCGTGCGGCGTAAACGTCGACCCGATAATGCCACTTGTCACCGACACCGACGAGGAGCTTGACGCAGTCGTAGACTGCTGCAGGCAGGCAGGCGTGAAATACGTCTCCGGCGAGATGCTGCGTATGCGCGATGACATCTGGGATCGCATGAAGATGGCCCTCCGGCTGCTGCAAGTCCCTGACGGCGAGGGGCGCTACCGCGAGCTCTATGGAATCACTGAGGAGCCGCTTGCAAGGCCGTACGTCGCCTGCAACGAGAAATACGCAAAAAAGATGACAAGTAGGTTGTATGAAAAAGTAAAGTCGCGTGGCATCTGCCCCGGCTTTCCCGACCACGTGCGTCCACAGGACATCGACAGGTCGTGCACGGGCCAGACTACAATGCTCTCGTTCACAGGAGCGTCTAGCGACCAGGCTGCAACGCCCGGCAGTTAGGCTCACTTGCGCGGCTTTGTCAGGAAAATTGCCTCGCATTCACAGTGGCCGTCGATGCGCACCTGCCTTCCACACTTTGGGCAGATGGTCAGGGGCGCTGGTGCCTCAAGCTCCATCTCGAACAGCGACATATGTATACGCACAGTATAACCGTGGCCATTGTTTAAAAGATTTTAGCATGAGAAGGAATAATGGCCGCATTTTGCCGTGTTTCTATTGTCAGATATTATTCCTACATAAGAGCCTGTAATTTATTGCAATTACTGTAACATACCAACCATTAATAGCGCCTGAAAACCACAAAGAAGATGCATATGAGCTACCGCAACCCCACGCCCACGGTCGATGCCATACTGCAAAAGGGCTCCAAGGTCCTCATGGTAAGGAGGAAAAAGGACCCGTTCAAGGGTATGCTTGCTCTACCGGGTGGCTTTGTTAACGAAGGCGAGACGGTCGAGGATGCGATGAAGCGTGAGGTACTCGAAGAGACGTCGCTTGAGGTGGAGCCCATAGACATACTTGGGGTCTACTCTGACCCGCACAGGGACCCGAGAAAGCACACCATGACCGTCGTGTTTGTAGCGATAATAATCGGCGGAAAGGAAAAGGCGCAAGATGACGCGGCAAGCCTCGAATGGGCCGAGCTTGATAGCATCGAAAGGGCGGCGTTTGACCATGCACAGATACTTGCAGACTACCGCCGGTGGAAGGGTAGTACTGGCACGTATTGGTCGACAAAGCGCCGCGGGGAAGAACGAAATTATTAAAGCCAGAACAGGGCTGAAAAAAGCACTTGCGTTCTGAAAAGGACATACGCCTCAGAATAGACCTGCTCGAAGGGCAGGCAAGTTCCATAGCCAAGATGCTTGCCAAGGCCATGCAGGAGCACAACGAAGAGGCGGTAAAGCATTACTCGGAAAAACTGGCCCAGAGCAAGGGCAAGGTGGAGGAGCTGCTGTGGGTGCTCCAAGTAAAGACGGGCCAGGGCGTGCTTGACACCAAGGCCGCAGTCCCGGGGAGGCAGGAAATGACAGTCCGGGACATACTCGACCTGCTCAAGGAGGGCAGGATAAAGATGGACGACCTTGCGCTTGACGTGCAGGCGCTGGTCAGAAAGGGTGCGCTTGAGGCTAGAAACGCCATGAGGCATACAACCTGACTTAGCTTGTACAAATTATGGAGTTAGGCTGTACAAATTGCCAAAACCCCGGGTGCAAAGTGGAAAATATATATAAAATAACAGCGTTATGAAGCTGTAGAGATGACTGCAAAAGACCTTAACATGGACTATAGCAAGTATGACTTTAAGGATTCAACAGAGCTTTATGTTTACCTAAGTAAAAAGGGGCTCTCCCGTGGCACGGTAGAGGAAATCAGCCGCATGAAGGGCGAACCTGACTGGATGCGCGATTTCAGGCTCAGGTCTTTTGACGTTTTCATGAGCAAGCCCATGCCCGAATGGGGAGGCGACCTCTCCAAAATTGACTTTCAGAACATCTACTACTATGCCAAGGCTTCAGAGAAGCAGGGCAAGAGCTGGGACGAGGTTCCAGAATCAGTCAGGAACACGTTTGAGAAACTTGGCATCCCGGAAGCAGAACGCAAGTTCCTCGCAGGCGTGGGTGCGCAATACGAGTCTGAAGTAGTCTACCACAACCTGCGCGACGACCTTGCGGCAAAAGGCGTCATTTTCGCCGACACCGATACTGCGGTGAAGGAATATCCCGAGATAGTAAAGAAGCACTTTGGCAAGGTCATACCGCCAGAGGACAACAAGTTTGCCGCGCTCAACAGCGCTGTCTGGTCCGGCGGCTCGTTCATATACGTACCGCCAAACGTCAAGGTCGACCTTCCGCTGCAAGCATATTTCAGAATTAACGCAGAGAACATCGGCCAGTTCGAGCGCACGCTCATCATAGCAGACGAAGGCGCCGATGTCCACTACATCGAGGGCTGCACGGCGCCGGTGTATTCGACAGAGTCGCTGCACTCTGCAGTGGTTGAACTTATTGCAAAGAAAGGAGCCAGGATACGCTACACGACAATCCAGAACTGGAGCAAGGATGTCTACAACCTGGTGACAAAGAGGGCGTACGCGTACGAGGGCGCGTCTGTCGAGTGGATAGACGGCAACATCGGAAGCAGGCTGACAATGAAGTATCCGGGCGTCTACATGCTCGGCAAGGGCGCGCATGCAGAGGTAGTTTCAATCGCGTTTGCAGGCGGAGGCCAGCACCAAGACGCAGGTGCAAAGGCAGTCCACCTTGCGCCAAATACCACTTCAAGGATAACGAGCAAGTCAGTGAGCAAGGACTCTGGCAGGACTACGTACAGGGGCCTGTTGCACGTGGCCAAGGGCGCCACCGGAGTAAAGTCAAACGTCAGGTGCGACGCGCTGTTGCTTGACGAAAAGTCAAGGACCGACACGTACCCATACATCGAGGTAAATGAGGACGACGCGACCATCACCCACGAGGCGACCGTCGGCAAGATAGGCGAGGACCAGATATTCTACCTGATGTCACGCGGGTACAGCGAGTCCGACGCGCTGTCCATGATAGTCGGCGGCTTTATCGAGCCGTTCACAAAGGAACTACCAATGGAATACGCAGTCGAGCTGAACCGGTTGGTAAAGCTCGAGATGGAAGGCTCTGTCGGCTAGTCACTCACTTTTCTGGTGATTGAGAAAAATGCCGACCACACTTGCCAACATCAACGCAAGCAACATAAGTGAAGTATCTGCAAAGGACCCTGCGTGGCTTGCAGAGGACAGGAAAAAGGCGATTGCCAAGTACCTTTCGCTTCCAAATGAGGTGTCGCCGCTCTACTCGAAATACTCTGACGCAAACAAGATCAAGCCGCAGGGCGTGCACCTGAACTTTGTGCAAGGTAGCGGCAAGCACGCGATAAGCAACGACCTTGCCAAGAGGCTTGAAGAGCTCGAAAAAGAGACGGGAATCCTGCAGGTAGGCGCTGAGATAAACAAAATAATCATCAAAGACAGCGTCGCAAAGCAGGGAGTCATTGTCACAGGCATAAAGGAAGCAATTGCCAAGCATTCTGACCTAGTCAAGGCGCACATGGAGGCAAACCCGCTTGACCACAGCGAGGACAGGTTCTTGGCTCTTGAAGCGGCCGCGTTCCAGTCGGGCGTCTTTGTCTACGTGCCAAGAAACGTCGTCCTCGACGACCCAATCAGGATAATAACGTCGCTGGCAGACGATGGCACGTCGCTCGTGTCAAGGAACGTCTTTGTGGCAGAGCAGGGCTCCAAGGCGACAATAGTGCAAGAGCTGTACGCGCCTGGAACTGGCAATGCAGAGACGCAGCAAGGCTACTTTGAACTAATCGAGACATCGGTCAAGCCAAACGCGCATCTGGAGGCAGTCACGCTGCAGGCGATGGGCGCGGATACTGTATGCGTTTCAAACAGGAAGGCGTTTGTAGAGAGAGACGCCAAGATGTCGTGGTACGTCGGCCTCTTTGGAACCATGCTTTCAAGGTTCAAGACGGACAGCGTCATGAAGGGCCAGGGCGCGACTGCTGAAGATGTCGAGATAGTCTTTGGAGTCGGCAACCAGTCGTTTGACATCATGTCGAACCTGATACACGACGGCCAGTTCTCCAGGGGCAAGGTGCAGGTCAAGTCGGTTATGAAGGACACTTCAAAATCATTGTTCAAGGGCATGATAAAAATCGGCAAGGACGGCAAGGGCACAGAATCGTACCTTTCAGGCCATGCCATCCTGCTGGACAAGGGTGCCAAATCGGACTCGATACCGGGCCTTGAAATCCTGACAAACGAGGTCAGGGCGACGCACTCGGCCTCTGTCGCACAGATCGACGAGAACCAGATATTCTACCTCACCACGAGGGGCCTGAGCAGGGAGGGAGCCAAGCGCGAGATAGTGTCCGGCTTTCTAGAGCCGCTGTCCAGAAAGATGGGCCCGACCATAAGGGCGTGGATAAACTACCTCATAGAGAACAAGTGGCAGGGCAACCCGCTCATGCTTCGCGCCGACGAGGCGATGGAACAGATACTAGAGGTCGAGAAATCACGGTACCGCGAGACGCAGGACATCTTTGAAAAGCACTACAAGTACAGGTAGTTAGTAGAGAGAAAGAGCATGGAAGGAGAGGGCTGGGTGCGCGTCTGCGACGCCGGCTCGCTTTCAAGCGGCGAGCTGGTCGAGTTTGACCATGGAGACAGAAAACTGATGGTAGCAAAGATGGGAAGCGACGTCTATGCCACCGACAGGATATGCACCCACGCCTATGCCGACCTGACTGGAGGCTTTGTGAACGAGGGCGAAAAGACGGTGACCTGCCCCCTGCATCTTTCCGCCTTTAAACTGACAGACGGCGTTCCGCAGAACCCGCCTGCAACCTCCTCCCTTAAAACTTACAAGGTTAAAATACAGGACGACGCAATTTACATCAAGATCGATTAAAGTTATGATGCAGAAAGACGCCCTCAATGTTGTAAAGATCCGCAAAGATTTCCCCATCCTGAAGCGCAAGGTGATGGGTGGCAAGCCCCTGGTATACCTCGACAACGCGGCGACTACGCAAAAGCCGCTTGCAGTCATCAATGCCATCCACGACTATTACATGAACTACAACTCCAACATTCACAGGGCGGTGCACCAGCTTGCCGAAGAGGCGACCAAGGCGTACGAAGATACGCGTATAAAGATTGCCAAGTTCATAAACGCCCGCTCGACTGACGAGATAATTTTCACCCGCAACACGACAGAGGCAATAAACCTGGTCGCATACTCGTGGGGAAGGGCGAACATAAAGAAGGACGACAAGATAGTGATAACAGAGATAGAGCACCACTCCAACATCGTGCCATGGCAGATACTGACGCAGGAAAAGGGTGCAAAACTGGAGTATATCGGAGTCGGCGACGACGGCTACCTAAAGATGCACGAGTACAAGAAATACCTCGACTCTGGCAAGGTGAAACTCGTATCCGTGTCGCAGATGTCAAACGTGCTTGGCACAATAACTCCGATAAACGAGATAATCAAGATGGCCCACGAGAGGGGCATCCCAGTGCTGGTCGACGGCGCGCAGTCGGTCCCGCATATGCCGGTCGACGTGCAAAAGATGGACTGCGAGTTCATGGCGTTTTCTGCCCACAAGATGCTAGGGCCCACGGGAGTCGGCGTGCTGTACGTAAAGCGCGACCTGCTTGAAAAGATGCCTCCGTTCATGGGCGGTGGCGACATGATAAAGGAAGTCCACAAGTACGAGACACGTTACAACGACCTGCCGTACAAGTTCGAGGGAGGCACGCCCAACATCGCCGACGTCATCGGCTTTGCAGCAGCTATAGACTACCTTGAAAAGCTTGGCATGGAAAGAGTCAGAGAGCACGAAATCGACATCACGAAATACGCGCTCGACAAGATTGCGCAGGTAAAGGGTGTGACGATATACGGTCCGATGAACACAAAGGACAGGGGCGGAGTGGTTTCATTCAACATAGGCGACATACACCCGCACGACCTTGCAACCATCATGAACGACCACGGGGTAGCCATCAGATCAGGACACCACTGCGCGCAGGTGCTCATGGAGCGCCTTGACGTAGCGGCAACTTCGAGAGCAAGCTTTTATATCTACAACACCAAAGAAGAGGTCGACACATTCATTGAGGCGCTGTCCGAGGCAAGGAGGCTGTTCAAGATTTGAGTGACGACATTTATCGCGAGATAATTCTGGACCACTACCGCAACCCAAGGAATAAGGGCAAGATGCAGAACGCGGATGTCAGCATACACGATTCAAACCCGCTCTGCGGCGACGAGATCGACATCCACCTGAAGGTGGACGGCGACAAGATAAAGGACATCAAGTTCGAGGGCCGCGGCTGCGCAATTAGCCAGGCAAGCGCATCAATGCTGACAGAGATGGTCATGAACAAGCAGCTCACGTCGATAAAAGACCTTACAAAAGATGACATCCTAGAGAACATTGGCCTAATGAACCTCGGTCCGGCGAGAATAAAGTGCGCCCTCTTGTCACTAAAGGTGCTAAAGCTTGGCATGGTAAAGTACTATGCCGACAGGGACCCTGCTTCTGCCAAAAAGCTGCAGGAAGACACGAGAACACTTTAGACATTCATTTAGGATGCACGAGAATTTTTTTCGTGCAGACTGGCAAGTCGCCGCAACAACAACACCAAGCGCACAGTTAAATAGCGTATTTGCCCACATGACAAAAGAACACTTTAGGCCATGTCATCTACTACTACTCCAAAGGTAAGCAGGCAGGATATACGCAAGATAATATTCGACAATTTCAACGATACAGACTACCGCTTTTCAAACGACGAAATCCTAGGCTACCTCAACGAGATGGACAGATACAAAACGGCAAATCTCGACGTGCTAGATTTTGAGGACGTGCTCTTGGAGATGGAAGAGTCGGGCTTTTTGCGCCCGATTGCGCAGAATTTCAACACGCGCTACTACAAGATAATGACAGAGCTTGAAACCAAGACATGCAAGGACTGCAACACGGTTTCATGGTTTGCGGAGGCAGAAGAGCCCAAGTTGTGCCCACAGTGCAGGTCCAAGAACATGGCTTAGGAAAACAATTAAACACCAAGCTCGCGCCTTCTCTACAGTTGTCAGAGGCCGCCGCTGCAAACCCACCGTGGATGTTCAGGACGCGCTCGTTCCAGTTTGTGGCGTTCGTGGCCGCGTTCGTGGTTTTCAGCGCAATAGTCGCGTCGGGCGCAACAAGCGCCATTGACGAGTCTGTCAACAAGTACGCAAAATCAATAGAGGGCAATCCAAGCCTTGACGCGGTCATGATAGGGATAACGACGATGGGCGACGTGGCGACGCTTCTCCTCTTTGCAATAGCAATCACCATCGTCAGGCGCACTAGAAAGGCGGGGATGATATTTCTCATCAGCATAGTAGCGCTTGCAATCGTGGTCATGTACCTGAAACCGCTTGTGGGCAGGGCGGCGCCGCAGTACGCGTTTGTGCCTGCGATAAAGCTGCCAGAGAATTTCGGAATCGAAAGCGACAGCCTTGCACCATTTGCAGCGCCCTTTTCCTATCCATCTGGCCATGTGTCGAGGGCTACGGCGCTTGCGTTCATTGTCGGATACCTGCTGTACAAAAAGTCAAAAGTGGCAGGGTATACGATATGGGCATTTCCAGTAATGATAGCAATCACGCGCGTCTATGTCCAGCAGCACTTTCCCACCGACCTTGTAGGTGGGTTTCTGATAGGCATGATAATGTCAGTCGTCCTGAGCAACTCGATGAAGTTGTGGCAGCCGTTTCAGCTGTCAAGGTTCAAGGGCAAGGAGGATGAGAAGGGCGCCAAGGCCAGCAGCGCCTAGGCCCGGCCTTCAAACTTTTCAAATATTGCAGGGCTTGCCAATAGCCAGCCATAATGCTCCTCGTCGTGCAGGTAGCGCAGGTCGCGGATCTGGGGCACGAGCCCGCGCTTGCGGATGGTCAGTATTAGCTCGCCCTGGAACGTCATGCCGAGCTTTTTGGCCTTGCCGGTGAGTTTTTCGCCCCGCGGCAAAAGTATGCGGAAGCTAAACTCCTCCTGCCTTTTTTCATAGGCTTCTGTCACCTTGTCCACCGCGTGGCGTATGTCTGCGATGTCGCGCAGGTCGATTGTGGCGATTACTGGAAAGCTGGCGTATTTTGACGTCATTATGTATTTTACTTGTACTTGGCAAATGCTTCCTGCAGCATGCCGTGGAGCGTCTTTTGCCACGCGGGAAATCCGTCGGGCGCCTCAGGGTAGTTGAAGTAGTGGTCCGTGAGTTTTTTGTTGATGCTTGCGCAGTAGCGCAGGTCTTCTGCGAGTTTCTTGTTCATGGCGCCCCTTATCATCATGCCCAGCTTGTCGACCGTGCTGAACTCGGGGTGCTCTCCCTTGGTTATCTTGTCGATGTCCATCTTTGACAAAAAGTGCTTCATGCCATAGTTTATCTGGTCGTTTGTCAGGCCCTGCAACATCCTCCGGAACACTTCGAGGCCGGCCGTCTTGTAGCCATAGTCGTCTATGAAATGCTTGTTGTATTTCCACAGATTGCCCTCCGACACGTCGTTGGCCTCTATCGCCTCGACGGCGTCCTTGCCTGCGATTGTCGCTGCGATTATCGCCGGACCGATGCCACCTGCGTCAAGCGGCTTGGGCATCCACGCCGAGTCGCCCACCAGCATGTAGCCGTTTGACACCATGCAGTCGTTCTGGCGCCGTACTGACACCTGCCATGTGCCCCATGCGTTACCATCGTCCATCTCCCCGTCCGCAAGCACGGGGTTCTTTATCGTCGGGTTTGCCTGCACGTACTCGTTTATGAGCGTGGTGAGGTTCGGGTTTACTTTCATCTCTTTGTTGCGTGCCTCAAACGCCTTTTGCTGCACGCCAAGGCCGATGTTGACCTTGGTCTTGCCCTTTGGGAACACCCAGCCATATCCGCCGGGCGCAAGTTTCTGATCAAGATGGATGATACAATAATCCGGATCGAAATAGGTCTTGTCGTCGTTTGCCAGCTCGAAATTGTAGATGTACCGGCCTGTCGCTTCGAGGTCGTCGCGGTCAATCCTGCGTTCGATGTGCGACTTTATCGGAAAGTTTGTACGGAGCACCGATGTCACGCCCGTGCAGTCGACTACCAGCTTGGTAGTTTTCTTGAAAGGAGCCTTGGTGGCAAGGTCCTCGCCCTCGACTCCAATGACGGTGTTGTTTTCAACTATAAGGGAGCGGATTGCGACGCGGTCTTTGAACTCGACTCCCATCTTTTTGCAGTCTGCCATCTGGCGCTGCGGGAGCATCTTGCGGTTGAGGATGTAGCCTTCACCGTCAAACGCGACTTTTGTCTCATGGTCCGGCGAGAAAGCGACCACGCCCTTGACGGGGTGCTCTATCTCGGGCTTGCCCCAGTTAATGTGGATGCGCTCTGCCATGTAGTCGACGGTGTTTTTCCCCACCGCGTCGCCGCACACCCAGCCGGAGATGGTCTTCATGCCCTGCTGAGGAAACGCGTTTCTGTCGATTACCAGTATCTTTAACTTTTGTTTGGAATAATATGCGGCAGAGGTGCCGACTATCATGCCTGCGAGGCCGCCGCCTGCCACGATAATGTCATAGTCACGCTGTCCGGACATTGTGTTTCTTGCTAGCGGAAAAAGCCCAAAACGCTATTTAAAGTGTTGGAGGCTCGAAACGCAGAATAATAATGAACGGCTGCGCAAGGATAGGGAATGCACAAGCCGTTCGTGTTCTTTGACCTAGGCCAGACGCTGGTCACCGAATGGGATTTCATCACCCATTTTGACGGCAAATTTCTGGAACTATTGAACGGCTATGGCGCAAGGATTGACATGCGCAACTACCGCGCCGTCCGCGACGACATTATCCGCGACCGCAGGATAGGCCACGGAAGCGTAAAAGAGCTTGTAATAGAAGTCTGCAGGGCTATCCTGCCCTCCGGCTATGAAAACGCGATAATGCAGAGGATAGACCCCGAGGTCAAGACAGGAAGGAAAGAGCTGTTCCGGTTTGCAGACAGCGCAGAGCAGGTCGTAAGAGAGCTGTCGCATATATGCGACCTTGGAATCATTGCAAACCAGTCTGAGGACATTATCACTCTCTTGCAGGGCGCCGGCCTTGACAAATACTTCAAGGTCACCGCAATATCGGGAGCAGTCAGGATGAAAAAGCCCGACTTGCGCATATTCCAGCTCGCATTAAAGGAGGCTGAGAGGGAGGCGCAGGAATGCATAATGGTTGGAGACAGGCTCGACACGGACGTGTGCCCGGCAAACAGGCTGGGCATGATGGCCACGATAAGGGTCACCGACTCGCTCTTTGCGCTGCAAGAGCCTAGGGAGGACTGCGAGCGGCCGGCATTCACGGTTGCAAAACTGGCTGAAGTCCTAGGCATCGTGGAAAAAATTATTAGCAGAAAATAACAAAGACATGAATGTGTTGCGCGCAACGGTCAAGATGCTGAAAAACACGCACAGGCATCCCGCCAACAGGGCGCTCCACACCATCGGCCTTCCAATATACGCGTACGGCATCGCAATGATCATCGGCCATTTTGCAGGCGCAGGCACTGATGCATGGCTCGGCCTTGCCCTGTGGACCCTTGCAGTTTCCATGCTCGTCGCAGGTCACGCGATAGAGGGCAACGTCAGATCCATGACGCCCGTGCTTGTCGCCCGGCTTGCCTCTCGCTCACTTGCTCCTCATCATCTTTTCAAGCAGCGCGTCCATCTCTTGCGCTGACAGCTTTGGCCTGTTCTTGAACATCGAGTGCACAGGCCCGGCACCGTCGCCCGGCTTTCTCGGTATTACGTGGACGTGGACATGCTGGACCTCCTGTCCTGCCTCTTTTCCGTTGTGGATTGCTATCGTCGACGCGGTTGTACCGGCAGCCGACTCTATCTTGCCGGCGATTTTGTGCACGAGATCAAAGACCGCCTGCGCGTCAGAGACATTCATGTCCTGAACTTTTTGGAAATGCGCCTTTGGCACCACGAGCGCATGGCCTGCGGCAAGCGGAAAGGCGTCGAGAAACGCCATCGCCCCGTCGTTCTGCGCCACGACCCTTGCAGGGATCTGGCCCGTCGCTATCTTGCAAAAGATGCAGTTTTGGTCTTGTACCACGCGCGTTATTTGGGGCGGGAAGATATTAACCCGCTGGCTTTAAGAGATGTGCGAGTTTTGCCTTTTGCGCCACGTACTGGCCTGCCGCGTCATTTTCTATCGCGACTGACGGCGCGCCCTTTTTGGCGACAAAGCCTATCCTCTCGGGTGCAAAGTGGTGCTGGCGCAGATCCTCTGCCACGAGGTTCAGCACGTCCTTTGTGCCGACTATTATGTGGCAGCCGTGCTGCGATGCAGTAGAGTTTTCCACGAGTGACTCTTTTGTGGCAAGCCTTGCAATATCGTCGTGCCTTACGGGAAGTTCGTTTACTGCGACATGGGCGTTTGCAAGTTCAGCAAGAGCGCCGAACGCAAACACACCTCTTGCACCCACGGGGTAGACGGCAGTGATGTGCGCGCTTTTGTCGTATACCTGCCCAAAGTCGGGGCAGTATTTCGAGATTATCTTGCCAAGCGCGAAGTGGGGCTCGCTCAGGCTCTTTAACGCCTCGTCTCTTGCCGCTGCCAAGACAGGCATGGAAACGCCTGCCTGCTCGAACTTTGTGACATTGGCAGGGTCTGAAAGCGCAAGGGCGTGCAGGCTGACTGCAGCAAGCCCGCCAAACTTGTTTGTAATCAGAACTTCCATGCCCTCCTCCACCTGTTCGTAGCGCGTCGGCAGTTCCTTGTTCGTTATCGCGACGGCGCTTGTGCCGTAGAACAACCTGCCGCGCTTCAGCGAGCTATAGTCTTCCATGACGAGGTTATAGTGCGACATGAATGCGTCGAGGTTCGTGCGTATCCTGTCGAGCGTTTCTTCGGAAGGCGCGTCGTATATTGGAAAGAACTTGAACAGTGCAGAGTTGCCGCAGCCAAGCAAGTTCAGGCGCTCTATGGCGTCAGTCAGCGCTATCTTTACGTGCACTTCATCGTCGGGCGCCTTTGTGACATCCGTCACCTGCTCAAACGACGACAGCGCCGGCATGTAGCCGTCCTTGTTGCCCCGGCGCAATTCAATGTAATCCAGAAGAGCGAACTGGGCATCAGAGTGTTCAGTAGTCGCGACAGGCGCGCTTGCTACGGCCACCTTGGCCCTGAACATGGAAAAGAACCTGCCCAGTGCTTCTGCAAGCATCTGCGGCGATTCTGCTGTTGCAGAGTGCACGCGGAACAGCGCAAGCGCCCTCTTGACCTCCACCTCCTTGTCTATGACAGGGTTTGCCAGATCATAGACGCGCCTTGTAAGCTCGGGCTCTTTTCCTTCGATGTGAAAGTACGAATCAAACCAGAAAGGCGACACCTTTATCGTGCTGCGCTTTATTTCGGCAAGCGCGCCCTTTACCATCTGCAAGTCTGCCTCCAGCGAGCACGGCGAAACCCAACGCAGCGGGTCGCCACCCAGCTTCCTGTATTGCTCTATATTTTCCCAAAAATTATTAGACAAGCCCAAACTCCCCTAGCAATCACTATTTGTAATGAACGAAGTTACACAATATATAGAAAATAACTTGTTAATAAACAAATTCTTGTACGCCCCTCACGGCGGGATTTTACCGGAACAAGTATTATAAGGCGTTCAGAAACGAGGAATATCCTGTATGAGGTTTACCGCTGCGCAGGTCGAGCAGCTGGCCAAAGACTTTGAGGGCAAGACGGCCCAGCAGGTGCTGAACTGGGCCCTTGAAAAGTTCGGCCCCAGGGTCGGCCTCGCCTCAAGTTTCGGGGCGGAAGACGTAGCCATCATCGACATGATGGCTGCTATCAGCAAAGAAAAGACCCACGTTTTTACGCTGGAGACAGGGCGCCTCAACCAAGAGACCTACGACGTCATGGACGACATCCGCGCCCGCTACGGCATCGGCATTATAGCATATTTCCCCGACCAGAAAGAGGTCGAGGAGATGATAAGAGAGAGAGGGATGAACCTCATGTACGCAAGCGTCGAAAACCGCAAGCTGTGTTGCGAGATACGCAAGGTCCACCCGCTCAACAGAGCACTTGCAAGCCTCGACGGCTGGATAACCGGCCTGAGAAGGGACCAGACGGCGACGAGGGCGGACACCAAAAAGATAGAGATAGACGGCGCGCACGGAGGCATCATCAAACTCAACCCGATTGCAGACTGGACATCAGAGATGGTCTGGGACTATATCAAGAAAAATAACGTCCCGTACAACACGCTGCACGACAAGGGATACCCGAGCATCGGCTGCGAGCCGTGCACGAGGGCTGTGGAGAAGGGAGAGGACCCCCGCGCAGGCAGGTGGTGGTGGGAAAGCGCCGCCAAAGAGTGCGGGCTCCACTTTGACCCGACGATGATGAAAAAGAAAAAGTGATCATGGTAATATGGCATCATTACAACCACACGGTGGAAAGCTGGTAAGCAGGTTTTCAAACGCGAGCCTTGACGGCATGACTGCCGTTGAGGTTTCAAACGACCTGAGAAGCGACATCGAGAACATCGCCGACGGGATTTTCAGCCCCCTTGAGGGCTTTGTCGGCCAGGACGACTTTGAAAGCATCGTAAAGAACGGCAGGCTCAAGAATGGGCTTGCGTGGACGGTCCCCATTGTGCTCGACCTTGACGAGCAGGCCGCAAAGAGCGCCAAGCAGGCCGGCGAGGTCGCGCTTGCAGTTTCAGGCGAAAAGTTTGCATCTCTTAAAATAGAAGAGGTCTATACGTTTGACAAGCTTGCGTCAGCCAAGCTGGTCTATGGCACCGACGAGCTCAAGCACCCCGGAGTTGCCAAGATGACAAACATGAAGAGCCACCTTGTCGGCGGCAAGATTCAAGTCGCAAGGAGGATTCCGCAGGGGCAGATAAGGGTGCGCAGAAAGACACCAAAAGAGACGAGGGAGGAGATGGCGCAGCGCGGCTGGAAGACAATCGTTGGCTTTCAGACCCGAAACGTCCCGCACGTCGCGCACGAGATGCTGCAAAAGGCGGCTCTTAACATCTACGACGGGCTTTTCGTGAACCCGCTCATAGGCAAGAAAAAGCAGGGCGATTTCAAGGACGAGGTGATACTCTCGGCGTACGAGACCCTCTTTAACAACTATTACCCGAAGGACCGCGCCATGTTCGTCACCTTGCACACAGAGATGCGGTACGCGGGACCCAAGGAGGCGATACACCACGCTATCATGAGAAAGAACTTTGGCTGCACGCATTTCATTGTCGGGCGGGACCACGCTGGCGTCGGCAACTATTATCATCCTTTTGCCTCGCACGAGATATTCAAGAACTATCCTGACCTGGAAATACAGCCTGTGTTCTTTCCGGCGTTTTACTACTGCAAGAAATGCCTCAGCTATGCCAACGAGCGCAACTGCCCCCACGGTCCTGAAGTCAGGGATGAACTGAGCGGCACAAAAATGAGAAAGATGGTCAGCTCTGGCGAGATACCGGCAGAGCATCTGATGAGGCCAGAAGTGTCAAAACTGATAGTGTCGTTCAAAGAGCCCTTTGTACCCTAGCTTTTTTTCATGAGAGGCAGCATCTTTCTCAGGATTATACCCTCATGGTCGGCCTCGATGTCGAACGAGACCATCAGGTAGTGGCTCTCAGGGTCGCGAATCGGTATTGTGGCCCGCTTGACCCGCTCGTACAGCGCAAACGCATAGACCGTCTGCCCCAGCTTGTCCTCAAGGGTCGAGCGCGTGCCCATCCTCAATATCGACTGTGTAATCGACAGCTCGGACTCTTCCTTTGTTAATAGAGGCTTGACGTTTCTGCGGTACTGCGACGCCACCAGCCTGCCGAGGCGGTCTGCTACGCCGGCAAAGCGCACGTACTGGTCTACTTCAAGTACTTTGTTGCACAGTGTGTCGTAATAGTCTGCCAAGCCCAAAGTGGGTAATCGCTGTGTGTATAATTAAGTTAATTGGTGGTATTAGAAAAAAAATAAAAAGAGAGGAAAGGGAAGGGGACGCCTAGTTGACGCCCGGCAGGTTGTTGGTCGACGAGTTGTACGCCTTGGCATCCGTGAAGAGCAGGAAGGTGAAGAACACCGGCTGCGTCGGGTTATCCACGGACCACGGAGTCGACTGCGGTTTTGGTTCTGGTGCCTTTACGCCCCAGTCTGCGAGTTTGGCGTAATCAACTGGCGGCGGGTTTTTCAGGGACGGGTCGTCTGCAAGCGGCGTAAAGCTCTGCGCCTGCTCTGGCGTGAGCGGGCCGATTCCGCCGGGGAGCGTGACCCCGCTTGGGACGTTCACGAGAAACAACAGCACCACGAGAGGCGTGCCGTCATTGTTCTGCATGTCAGAGTAGAACCCTTTCTCGTCGACTGCCTTTCCCACCATCATGTGCATGAATATGTTCTGCGCAACCATCTTGCCTCCGTCAGTCTCGTCGTAGACGTTTGCGTGTCCGTACGCCACTGCCTTGTTCCAGAACAGAGGCACGTCGGCCCTGTCTATCATAGAGTGGCCGTGCTGGTACTGGTCAAACGCCACACCGTTTCCCGGCAGTAGAAAGTCAGGAGTCCTTGTGGGAAGAGGAGTTTGCGCAGGGTCATCATTGTTCCACTTTGTGTCGACCATTACGACCTTGTACTTGTGGCCCTTGACCTGGTGGTCGCCGTACGTTATTGGTGCAGTGTACGTAGCGACGAACTTGTTGTCGCCCTGCGCTCCGTTCTCCTTAAAGACGCCCTTGAAACTTGCGTCCGTCTGGACGCCGCAGGTTATCGCGTTTCCGCAAGAGAAGGTGTCGTTGAAGAACGGGAATATGCCGCCTGGGCCAAACACGTTGGTCTTGCCTGCGTTGGGCTCGTACAGCGCCTTGCCGCCTGCAAAAGCCTTGACGTATGGCTGCTGCACCGCGTCTGCCGCTTCCGCTTCTGTGGCCTGTCTGGTAGTTGCGCTAATGGCGACTACCGCCGGGACCATTGCGACCAGCATGGCCGCAAAGACCGTGGCGATAATGACATTAGGCTTGATTTTGCCGTTACTGTCGCGAAGATTCATCGGGCGTGCTTTTGCTCCGGCTATAAAGGATTTTTCCCCAATTCACACCCAATTTACTCCCCAATCAATTGCGGACAACTTTATAACCACGCAAAAGCACGCAGTTTTGTCGATGTTTCTAACGCCGGGCCTGCTGCCAGACGTCATTGGCCTCTTCATTGCCTTGCGCCTGCCGTCGTTTCTGCGCGCATCGCCGGGCGGCCTTGCGGGACAGGGCAGCGGCGGATACATAGACCCCCGCTTCAAGCGCGTGCTATGGTACCTGATAGCAAGCAGCAGGGGAGGCGTCAACCGCGCCAAGATAATAGACATGATAAACGGCCGGCCGGCAAACGCAAACCAGATTGCGTCGGAACTGAAGCTGGACTACAAGACTGTCCTCCACCACCTCAAGGTGCTCACGGAAAACGGCATGATAGTCACGGAGAACAAAGAGACGTACGGCGCCACGTACTTTCTGACGCCGCTCATGGAAAAGAACTATTCATCGTTCCAGGAGATACTGGCCAGGATAAAGAAGAAAGCATGACTGCCATAGGAGGGGAGGGGGCGTGCTTCCAGTGGAACACGGCAATTTCCGGTTACTTCTTTTATGCAGAATGCCAGAGTTGGGAGCGAATTGGGAAAAAGTAAATTAGGCAAGCCGGAGGCCGGAGAACAGTAAATGGACTTTATGCTCGGCGCCGCAGGGGCCGCCCTTTTGAACATAGGGCTCCTTGGGGGCATCATCGCGCTCTACATTTCGAGCCTGAGGGTCATAAAGTCCTACTTTACATGGGGCCTGGTCATTGTGGCGTCGCTTTTCATAGTCCAGAACATTGTAATCGTTATTTTCTGGTCGAACCTCTACCTAGCCGGCCCGGCGATAAAGTCCATAGTCGATGCGGCCGCGCCGTACCTGTTTGCGATAAACACGGCCCAGTCAGGCGGCCTTGCGGTCCTTTTCTGGATAACGAGAAGATAATAGATAGAATATTGGAAAACGTCAGGTCGGGGTCAAAACACCCCTCTTTTGCGTATGCAAAGCCTGAGTCTGTGGGTCACAGATAGGTAAGAAAAAACTACTACTGTGCCACAAGCTCCATCTTTTCCTGCTCTTCGGGATATCCCTTTAGCAGGTCAGCCATCCGGGAGAAGTAGTGCAGAAACTCCCTACCCTTTTCCGTCGTGCGGTAAACCGGCGAGCCTTCCATGACGTCCTGGGTCAGCAGGCCCCTTCCAAGTAGTTCGTTTAGGTAGTACAGTATCTGCTCGTAACTCAGGTTGGCTTTGTACATGATGTGGGTCTTTTTTATCCCGACCGTTGACAAGGTCAGGACGTCGGCCATGATTTCGATTTTGCCCCTGTTGTTTTTGCGTTCAGACATGACTCTATCAGATTGTTCTATATTATTTTAGGGATAGGGTGGAATTCGTGCTGGAACGCGCGTTCCAAACCCATTTTTCGGGTCCAAAACAAAGCGATAACTACGTTTGGAACGATAATCTTGCCCTTTACGCCCAGATAACTGATACTAGAACCTCTTTACTACGAAATAACCAGAAAATAGGACTAAAAGCTGCTACAAGAAGGTTCGTCAGGATGCCGCGTGGACAAGCCTGTCGGCCTCGATGAGGGTCTTGGAAGCGGTTGAAAGCGATTCCCGTGCGGATGAATAATCGCCATCGCCGATTGCCGTTCTTGCCGCGCTGATGAGGTTCATCGCTCCCCGTATCTGGCCCTCGGCTTGCGCGTTGCCGCCTGACTCTGCCAGCTGCTTTTCGGCCCTCTTTTCCAGCCTGTCGGCTGACGCCATCAGATTGCCGGCATCAGGACTGGTTGCAGCTGTCGTTGTTGTTGTTGCTACCGTCGTCGTAGAATTTGAATTATTGTTGTTCCCGGCGGCGTTTGCGCTGTTGTTGCCGTCGCTATTGCTGCGGCCGTCGTTGGCCTGCTCTACGAGCTTGGCTTGGGCCTTGTCCAGCATCGACTCTGTTATTGCAAGCGTCGGTTCGGCCGAGGCAATGTCGTTGATGCCCAGCAGCCTCTTTCCCTCGACGAGCAGCGCCTGTATGTCTCCAAATACCGGGTCAGAGACGCCATTCTTTTCCGCAAGGCCGGCAAGTGTGCGGTAGAGATCTTCCAGCCTGCCGTACTGGTCGTTTGCGGCGGCAAGGCGCCTTTCTTCATCCTCGCTTGCGGCAGAAAGATGTTGCGAAAGCGCCCTTATGTTTTCCGGCGAGAGGAGATCCATCGTCTCTGCGAAATAGCCTAGGGCAGCGTCCGCGTGCTTGTGCGCGCCGTCCGCGTCGCCGTACTCTGCGGACTGAGTAGCAAGCGAAGCCTCGTACACGCCCATCTGGTACTTGTCGGCCGCCTGCGCGGGTATGGGCACGTCGGCCTGCACGAGCTCTTTAATCCTCGCATTGGCCTTGTCCCCTGCCTGCGCGACCGAGTCGCGTATCTGTGCCAGTTCGCTGTTGCTCTGCTCCGGCTCCTTGCCGGCTATGCGGAAACCGGCGGCAGCCGACTGGCCGGCGTATGTGGCAGTGACATTGTAGTCGCCGGGCCCGCATGACACCTTCATGGGCCGCGAGATGAACGAGCCGTCGCGCTCGACTCTTACAAACTGCTGGCCGCAGACGGCGTCATCCTTTGTCACCTTGACTGCCACGAACTTGATCGCCTTGTCGCTGTTGCTGTTATTATTGTCGCCGTCTGGGTCTACGGTCCCGGCCACGATAACGCGGTCACTGGAATCATAGACGCTCTTGTTGGTGGTGACAGAAAACGACGATGATGATGAAGAAGAAGACGACTGGCCGTACGCCGCTGGGAGGACCAGAGCTGCGGCAAGCACAAAAGCCACGAAGGTCAATCCTAGCTCCTTTACCCCTCCCGCCATCTTGTTCGGCGTACGATAGTGTAGGCGATTATTTCAGGAACCCTTGGAACGGCCGTTCCTGCATAAAAGCGCGGCAATGGCTGAGGTGCGGCTAGTGAAGTAGCGCCGTTGCGAGTCGTATATATTGCCTGACTGCTTATCTACCCCAAATGCGCTTTTTGCGCCCGACCTTGGCGGTATTCGGACTACTCGTTATCATGTTTGTCCCATTTCATGCGCTTGCACAGGAGGCCATCCAGCCATCGAACATTGTAAAAACGTCAAAAGACGAGAGCTTTACACTCCCGTACCAGGCCGCAAACGTTGACAACCGCCATCCCATCGTCTACAAGTACGACAAGTCCAAGGGCCAGAACTGGATATTCACCATCGACGACAAGCTTGCCTACATCCCTAGCAACGAGTCAAAGGTCGTAATAACCATGAAGGAGGCGCAGCCAAGCAACAAGACTATTCAGATTTTCATGTACGGAGGCAAGCAGCAGAAATTCGCGGTCGCGGTAAACACGCCCGAGACGGGCTACCAGATAATAACTCCACCCGGAGAGTGGGTCAACGAGGAGCTTGTTACCCTGACAAACGCTGACAACAGCGGCCTTACGGTAACAAACGGCAAGAGGATAGTGGTCGACAGGCTTGACATAAACGGGTTTGACCCCGCGTCCATTGAAGTGTACGGCAAGGACGAATCGACTGCGCCCGTAAACGCCTACGGCGGGACGGTAGCAATGGTCATCCTGTACGGGAGCCCTTCTGATACTCCGATCTACTTTGTGCCGGCAGCAGTCATGATTGGCGTCGGCGCGCTGATGGGCGTCCTTTTGTGGAAGAAGAAACGGTCGTAGAGTAATAGCGGCAGATGTCCTTCAGGTCGCACACTGGGCAGTTTGGTTTTATCGGCAGGCAGATGTTCTGGCCGTACATGACAAACGTGTCGTTCACCTTTGTCCACAACCTCCTGTCGACCAGCTTGCTCAGTTCCTCCTCGGTCTGTTCAGGAGTCTTTGTCTCGACCAGCCCGAGGCGGTTTGAGATGCGGTGCACATGTATGTCGACCGGGATTGCCGGCTTGTCAAACGCGTAGACGAGCACGCAGTTTGCGGTCTTTCTGCCGACGCCGGGCAGTTCCAAGAGCTTGTCAATGTCCGAAGGCACCTTGCCTCCGAATTTCTCGACGACGACCTGCGCGACCTGCTTTATCCTTGCCGCTTTCACGTTGTAAAAGCCGATGCTGTGTATCAGCTTTTTAATATCATCAAGGTCGGCAGAAGCAAGCTCTGCCGGCGTCCTGTAAGTTGCAAATAATTTGTTGACCACCTTGGTCGTGTTCTCGTCGCGCGAGCGCGCCGACAGGATGGTTCCAATCAGTATCTTGAA
>NZ_CAMLDP010000002.1 GCF_946478925.1 uncultured Nitrososphaera sp.
ATATGGTTCTTATACTCAGTTTATGGAGATGCTTTCGTGGAACTGACGAGGGAGGAAGAGAGGGCGCTTGCCGGCGAAAAAGGCGAGGCGCTTGCCCTGGCGTACCGGATACTTGCAGCAATAGGCGAGGCCACCGGCGCAAGAAAGTTGGTGCCAATAAAGTGGGCCCACGTTTCTGGCGTCAACTATAACACCATCGGCGACGCTGGTGTGCAGTTCCTTGAAAAGTTCAGCAAAGACGCGAGGGTCGCGGTAAAGACGACAGTAAACCCGATGGGCTACGACGTAAACAGGCCCGAGCAATTATCAGAAAAGTTCATCGAAAGGCAGGAGAGCATAATGCGCTCGTACGAGCGCATGGGAGTCACGCCGTCGTTTACGTGCACCCCGTACGAGGTTTTCGACATCCCGGAAAAGGGCACCGCGGTCAGCTTTGCGGAAAGCAACGCGGCGGTGTTTTCAAATTCTCTGCTTGGGCTTCGCACCAACAAGGAAAGCGCGCTTTCGGCCCTCGCAAGCTCTGTCACAGGCAAGGCACCCCTCTCTGACCTGCGGCTTGACGAGGCGAGAAACCCAAAGGCGGCCATAGAAACAGGATTTGCATTTGAAAGCGAGCTTGATTACGGCCTGCTCGGGTATTTTGCAGGCAAGGCAGTAAAGGACAGCAGCGTCGCGCTTGCAGGCATTGGAAATTCAATAGGCAGGCCACAGGCAAAGGCGCTTTCAGCAGGTATCGGCACCTCCGGCTCGTGCGGCATGTTCTCGCTTGCCGATTCAACAGAGGGCAAGGAAAAGATAGCGTTTGGAAAGGAAGAGGCGAGGAAAGTAAGGGAAGAGTTGAACACGGCCGACGACGGCGACATCATAACTTTAGGAAGCCCGCAGCTCGGTCTGGAAGAGCTTGCCACCCTTGCCAAGATGACAGAGGGCAAGAAATTCGACAGGCGCTGCATGATATTCTGCTCGCGTGCAATCCACAACCAGGCAACCAAGATCGGCCTGACGGGGCAGATTGAAAAGGCGGGAGGCGAGTTCATGTGCGACTCTTGTACATGTTTGACGCCGTACGTAGACAAGGACAAGTACGATTCTGTGATAACTAGCAGCGTCAAGGCGGCTTACTACATGAACAACTCCAACAAGGTCAAGGTCGCGCTAAAGGACGTCAAGACGATAGTAAAGGAGTACACGAAATAATAATGATGACGAACATAACCGGCTGCCGCAGGATTGTCGGAGGCAAAGGGGAGGGCGAGGCGCTTGTCAGTTCCCAGCCGATAAACTTTCTTGCGATGGTCGAGGCCAAGAGCGGCAGGATAACCGACCCAAGGCACGAGCTTTACGGCAGGTCGTTAAAGGATGCAGTCCTGGTGTTCCCAAACGCGATCGGAAGCAGTGTCGGCGCTTATGTTTTCTATTCTCTTAAAGAAGCAGGGACAGCACCAAGAGCGATTGTATGTGCAAAGGCAGACATCACCACCGCCTCCGGCTGCGCAATAGCCAACATCCCGGTAGTCGACCTGCCGGAAGAGATGGCAAAGAAATCGGCGTTGTCATCGCTTCTCAGACCCGGCTCTAGGATAAGGGTGGACGCTGACGCAGGCCAGATAACAGCAACAGTTTAATCTTTTTGCGCACGCATCAAAGCTTGCTCGGTGCACGGCACACCAGATGGGCGAACCGACCGCGGCTAGCCTGCGGAATGACGACCAAAGTCCGTGCACCGACTTGAAAAAACCTTTTATTTGCGCGTGGAAACGGATTCATGTTGGTCAGCTATTGTCCGGAATGTGGAGGCGAGCTAAAGTTCGACCTCAATAGCAAGAATTTCATCTGCAAGAGCTGCGGCCTGTTTGCTTCAAGGGAAAAGATTGACGAGCTGCGCGACAAGGCCGACGCCAGAAACGAAGACAAGCGCCAAAAGAGGCATGACGACTATATCGACTGGTGGCAGTCTTCCAAGAAGGACAAGCAGCAAAAGTAGCTCTCAGAATAATTAATATCCCTTGCCGGCTCTCCAGCAGGCATTATCTTGCACACCTGCAGCAAGTGCCGCAAGGACCCTTCTGTGTATTTTCGCGCCTACTCTGGCGAGTACCTGTGCAAAAAGTGCTTTGTGCGGTCAATAGAGGACAAGGCCGCAAGGACGATGTCGAAATACTCGATGCTAAAATATGGCGAGCGAGTCGCTGTCGGCGTGTCCGGAGGCAAGGACAGTTTATCATTGCTGTACGTCATGAAAAAGCTCTTTGACGAGCATGATCGTTCCAGAGATGACCTAACAGCAGTCACTATCGACGAAGGAATAGAGGGCTATCGCGACGAGTCGCTTGAAATCGTCAAGGACTTTTGCGCAGAGCTGGACGTGCAGAGCAAGGTGATGAGCTACAAGGACCTGTTTGGCGTGTCGATGGACGAGGCAATGGTCTTGCGGCCATCGGAGAAAATGTCGTCCTGCTCGATGTGCGGCACGTTTAGGCGCAGGGCCATTGACTTGGCGGCTGAAAGCGTGGGCGCTGACGTGGTTGCGACTGCGCACAACATGGACGACCAGCTGCAGACGTTCATGATCAATTTATTGGCAGGCGACGTGGAGCGCATCGGCTGGATATACCCGGAGCCCATAGAGTACGCTGGCGGCATGAAAAAGATCAAGCCCTTTGTAGAGCTGTACGAGCACGAGATAGCGTTTTACGCGCTGCAGCGCGAGATCCCGTTCCAGTCGGAAGAGTGCCCGTACATGAACGAGAGCATCAGGACAGATTTGCGCGAGTTTTTCAACAAGATGGAAAAGGAACACCCGGGGATAAAGAACAACGCGTACGCGTCGATGATGAAGGTGTCAGAGAAACTGCGCGCGTCGGTTACAGAGCCAAGGGGCGACAAAAAATGCAGGGTGTGCGGCCGCGACTCTACCGGCGACATCTGCTCTGTCTGCAAGACCGTGAGCGTACTTGGACCGGCGTCGCAAAAAATCGACCGCTAATGTAATATAGCGAATTTTGTACAGGCTTTGTGGAGGCAGGTAGGGTCGGGGTGCTAGCCGTGCCCCTCACTGGAAATCGGCTTCATGCCAGGACCAGTAACTGCTGGGTAAATCCGCTGGGAGGAGGTACCCGCTTGCCTTGCGGAAATGAAATCACGCCGTGTCGGATGGTTATGAGCAGCGATCTGCGCGAAGGCGCGGCGTCGACTGCGCATCGTCGAAATGGGTGAGGTCCGGGAGGGAGCAACCCTAAGGCGGCGTAGCCATGCTAGCACGTCTACGTGGTGGATCTCGCAGGGCTTGAGATGGGGCCTTTTGCCAGCGGTGGTACCGGCAGGCTGCCTCCACTTTCTCTTTTGTATATACTCGGGGCTCGTATGTTATCCCGGGCATCGTCATTCTAGTTCAGGATGATCGTGGCTCTAGTAATGGTGGCTATGATGATGATGGGAATGGTGATGGAAAGCTCCGTCCATCATCCTTCCAAAGCTCGAATGGTCCATTGGATTCGCAGGCGAGGTGTAAAGCACTTTTCCGTTGCCGGCGTCGACGATTACCTTGTGGATGGTTCCGTCGTTCATGTTTGCCACCGTGATAGTGTATACCAGATAGTCATGCACTACGCCGAGGCTGCCTTTGACTGCCGTGCCGTTGCCCTGGCTTTCCGCCGCCTTTGAAGCATCGGTGAGAGTTACGTGGAGATGCTCGCTCAGAAAAGTCTTTGCAGCTTGCCGGACGTTTATGCTCCCTACTATATTGTCCATTGTTGCTGCTTGGGTGCTGTTTTTGTTATTGGCCGCCGGAGGGATTGTTCCACTCTGCCCACCGGTGTTGTTTCCAAGAAGATTGGTCGCATTCTGCGCAGAAGCAAACGACGCGACTGCCAACAAGGAAGCAACCACGCCCGCAGCCAAGAGAGCAGAGATTAGGAATTTCTTGTTTCCCAGACTTGACATCAATTCACTATTGCCCTGATGGCTCTTAATACTTGAGGATGCACAGCTTGTATCCAGATTACCTAGAATAGTGATAGCATAATCGTGAAGAATGTGTGCTTTGTACAATATACGCATAACTACAGTTTTTCTTGCATCGACTTGTTTCCAATCACAAAGCCGTACCAGCAGAATAATATTATGTCAGATTGCAATATCCATCGCATCCTATGTCGCTAACCGGCCTTTTGGTAGTGATCGGCTGTTTGCTTGCAATAGTCCTGCTGTTTTCCTTTTACATCTTTCCGAACTTTGTGTGCGGGTCATCTCAAGCGCCGGCCAAGGAGGGAGAAAAAAGCTTCCAAGACCCTGTGGCCGAGTTCTGCAAAGTGATAAAATAGCACCATAGCATGTGAAATGGGAGCAAGTTAAAAGCGGGAAAGCCATCCAAGATTCGACAGCAGCAAAAGATGGCAGAACAGCAGGGCGCCCACACAGGAGCGCTGAATTACCCTCCATGCAAATGATGTTCTTTGGACATAATCGTTAAGTAATTTACGCGATTTTTAAAAACATGGAAACGCCCCTCCGCCATGCTTGGTTTGCAGGCGTCGTATGGGCTTGCACCTTTCTCTTTATGCCAGCCGTAACCTCGTCATCTGTTTATGCCCAGAGCTCGTGGCCGGTCGAGATAAAAAGCGTCACGCTGGTCGACCCTGCTGGATACCCTCTAGCTGATTGCCAGTCCGTCGGCAGGCTGGCCATGATTGAAGTCAAGCTTACAAACCTCTCAGACGCAGTCCAGCCCGCAGCCGTCCTAGTCGAACTGCGCGACAACAGTAGCGGCGTTACGCAATTCCTCCAGTGGCAGACAATGTCCATAAGTCCAAAGGCCACGCAGCAGATGGCCACGAGTTTCGACCCTTCCTCTTTGCCGCCAGCCGGCCAGTACGACTCCAAGGTTTTCGTGTGGGATAAAATATTGACGCCGGCGCCCTTGAGCAGCCCCGTGCAAGTCCCGATAAACTGCTAGGCTCCTATTGGATGATTTTTACCCTCAGTGTCTTTTTCTGCCGAAATTGCGGCGGCTCCTGCCACCACTGCGCCCATATTGCTGGTTGTGGCGCTGCTGATGATGATGAGGGCGGCCGCCGCCACCGCGGTGTTGCTGCTGACGTTGATGTTGGTGATGATGCTGCATCGCAGGGACTTCGATGCCCATCGCCTCGTTCAGCCTGCTTATCGGAAGTTTAGTCTGCCGCAGTATCCTTTCAAACTCGCCGAACCGGTCCGGCGACACGAGCGAGACGGCGGTTCCTTCCGCGCCGGCCCTTGCGGTCCGGCCTATTCTGTGGAAGTAGGTTTCCGGCTCGTTTGGCACGTCATAGTTTATCACATGGCCCACCGCAGGGACATCGATTCCCCTTGCTGCAATGTCTGTTGCGACAAGCACGCTGTCAGCGCCCTTTCTGAACCTGTTCATCACGTGGTCGCGCTCTTTTTGTGACAGGTCGCCGTGTATGGCAGACGCCCTAAAGCCTCCCGCCTTTAGGTTTGCAGCCAGCTTGTCGGCCCTGCGCTTGGTAGCTGCAAACACTATCACCTGCTCCTTGTGCGGACGGATGAGGTCTGTCAGGTGGCCGAATTTCTGCTGCTCGCCCACCACCAGGTACGACTGCTCTATGTTGTCGAGGCCTACCTCCTTCGTGTTCAGCCTTATTTCGCGCACCTGCCCTTCTCGCATGTGGCCCTTGGCAAGCCTCAGGATCTCTGGAGACATTGTCGCGGAGAACAACAGCGTCTGTCTGTCTTTGCTGTTCCCGCCCTTGCCGCCCAGCCTCGACAAGATGAACTCGATGTCGTCGATAAAGCCCATGTCGAGCATCCTGTCGGCCTCGTCGAGCACGACAAACTTTACCCCATCCAGCTTTATCGAGCCTCTCTTCATGTGGTCGATGAGCCTGCCGGGCGTGGCGACCACTATCTGGGCACCCCTCTTTAGCAGGCCGGTCTGGACGCCAAAGCTCTGACCGCCGTAAACCGAGACCGTCCATATGCGCACGTATTTTGAAAATTTCACCAGCTCATTTGTGACCTGTACCGCAAGTTCCCGGGTAGGCACGAGTATGAGGGCCTGCACCTGCCTGTTGCCGTTGTTCACTCTGGACAGCAGAGGCAGCCCAAATGCCGCAGTCTTGCCCGTCCCCGTGTGCGCCTGCCCAATGACGTCTTTTCCCTGCAATATGAGTGGTATAGCCGCCTCCTGTATAGGAAAGGGCTTTTCAAACCCGTTTTCTGCAAGCGCTTTCTGTACCTTCTCGTCAAGCCCAAGTTCCTGAAATGTGGTTGCGGTTTCTTCTACGGTCATCTTTTATTTCACTTTTATTTTCTCATACAAAAGCCACGGAAGATGCGGATATTCGTCTTGCACAAGCCTGCCGGAGTCTCTTTGTACCTGACGAGATAGGCCGGTGCATGATATAAACTGTGGCAGCCCTCCATCCACGCACGCACGCACATACACAGCATGATTTAAATTGAATCCAGCGAGATTTTCTTTCGCAAGTTGCCCATCGACCCCGACTTTCAGGCGCACAGGCGCGCAGAAGCGCACGGCAACCTGAAGGTGTGGCGCGACAACAAGAACAGCACAATTGGCATCTACGGCACCGCAGTCGCGGTTGATTTCGACCTCTGTGTAGGCGACGGCGCCTGCATTGACGTCTGCCCGGTAAACGTGTTCGAGTGGCATGGCGAGGGCGCAGAGAGAAAGGCAATGCCAGAGCGCGAGCGCGACTGCATCTACTGCTTTGGCTGCGAGGCAGTCTGCCCCAAGTTCGCAATAAGGGTTACCCCGCTGCAGGTGAAAAGATAAGACATGATCAAGATAGACGAGAGCCGCATATTCCAGATAATAGAGGAGCGCAAGCCCCGTTCCATAGCATTGAACGGCGCCGAGGCTCTGATTCCAAGGCTGCAGGACGTGGCCGACCACGTGCACGAAAGGTTCGGCATCGAGGCGTACGTAATCGGCGACCCGTGCTGGGGCTCGTGCGACCTGAACACTCACGCGGCAGACATGCTGGGAGCAGACCTGCTGTTCAACGTGGGCCACACCGTCGCTATGGAGACCTTTGGCGATAAGGTGGTGATGATAAACGCGTACGACGACGTGAGCTTTGATTCTGTCGCAAAAAAGTTTGCCAAGGACATGCAGGGCAAGTACAGGGCGATATCGCTTGTCACGGACAGCCAGCACCTGGAAGAGGTGGAAAAGGCGCAAAAGGTCTTTGAAGAGTTTGGATACAAAGTCATAATCGGGCGCGGAAAAGGGCAGCTGCGCGACGCGCAGGTGTTTGGCTGCGAATTCTACCCCGCGTGGAACGTGCAAAAGCAGGTAGACTGCTACGTCTTTTTAGGCCAGAGCCAGTTCCACTCGGCAAGCGTGGCCATGTCGACAGAGAAGCCGACGTTCATGCTCGACCCCTATTTTGAAGAGTACACGCAGGTAAACGAGTTTGCGCAGGGGCTGCAAAAACGCGCCATCCTTTCAATCTACAAGGCCGCCGATGCGGAGAGGATAGGGATAGTCATCGGCCTGAAGGAGGGCCAGTTTGCGCACGTGCGCGCGCTGGAGCTGAAAAAAGAGTTTGAAAAGCTGGGCAAGAAGGTGCAGCTGATAGCGATAACAGAGATCACAGGCGACAGGATGCAGATATTCAAGGGAATCGATGCCTTTGTCCAGGTGGCCTGCCCCAGGATTGCGACTGACAACCACTTTACAAAGCCGATGCTTTCCGTGCCGCAGGCGCTTGCGCTCATCAAGCTGCTAAAGAAGGAGCCCATCGAAGACTTTCTCAAGCTCCAGCACTGGCTATAGTAACAAGCTTCTAGATGTTGCTTCTTTTTGATATGCGCTACCTCATGGAAACAATTAAATAGAGCGTCAAAAACTTTGCTGTTTTTTTGAAAATCTTGCATAATTCCGCATTCGTCGAATCACTATAGAAATATTCATACAAAAATAAGTGTGACATCGCATAAAATATTGAACAGATAACTATGATTTCTCCATATTTTATTTAGAACATTTACAATAATAAGCAGAAGCACATTATACAAATTTTGATATTATCCAGCTTTTAATGATAGAATATTTGTATAATTCTTAAATAGATATTGGTGTAAATGATAGCAGGGAAAAAGAAGACCAAGACGGCGACAACCGTCATGTGCTAGTATTTTGCCCAGTGATAAAAAATGACTTGCAAGGGTATATGCATCCGTCACAAGGCTCAAAAGCCGGTAGGCTCGGGCAGGTACGCCAGCGGGCAAAAGAGGTGCCAGATCTGCGAGATATTCATCAAGTGGGATGGCCTTTGGTGCCCGTGCTGCGGGTACAGGCTCCGTACAAAGCCGAGGAACCTAAAGTACAAGGCAAAGCTGCGCGCCAGAGCTAAAAAGATGGCCGTGGCCAAGCCGATAGCGGTTCGCTCAAGATAAAAAAAGCGAGCAGGACCGGCGATGGAGAGCGGAACTGGAGCGCCAAGCAGGAGTGAAGAGGAGGTCCGCTCTGACAGCGGCAGGAGTTTTCTGCTTGAAGCCAATTTTTATGGCAACGGCTGTTTTCTCGCCATCTCGGAAGGAGATAGAAGGATAGGCGCCATATCGGTGGCACTAAGCTCGCAGAATAACACTGCTGCGGCAAAGGTCATCCCTAGCAAGAGCGACCCGATTTTCGTCAACACTGTCGCAGAGAAGGTGGCGTCCATGACAAACGGCATCTGCATAGTCTCGTTCTACGCCAAGAGTCAGCTCAAGCTCGAAGACATGAAAGCAATTATGGGAGGAGTTATGCATATCGTGGAGGCAGAAGGCAACAATAATGGCAAATAACAGCAATACAAACAGCGATCTGCGCAGCTACCTCTCGCTCCTCGAAAAAGAGGGCGAGCTTGTACGCGTGAAAAAACCGGTGAGTGCAAAATTCGAGCTTGCCGCGGTGGTTTCCAAGCTTGATTCAAAGCAGGCGGTGCTGTTTGAAAAAGTTAAAGAGAGCAAGATCTCTGTTGCAAGCAACGTCTGCGGCACGCCTGCAAGGTTCTACATGGCCATCAGCGCCAGAGGCGCGCCAAAGAGTGTTTCAGAGGCGAAAAAGGCAATACACGCCCGCGTGGGCGAGGCGCTTGCAAACATGTCCGCGCCTTCAAAAACCCAGGAAGCCCTGTTTGATCAGAATTCTTCAAAGAGCCTGGACGATCTGCCCATTGTAACGCATTTTGAAAAGGATGCCGGCGCGTTTGCCACGGCGTCCGTAGTCTTTGCCAGAGACGGCGAGCGGGGAAACCAAAACTCTTCCACCCACCGCCTGCTGCGGCTGGACGAAAGACACATGGCGATAAGGATGGTGGAGGGCAGGCACCTGCACAAGTGCTACACGTACTCCAAGGACCACGGCGAAGACCTAAAGGTGGCAATCGCAGTCGGCGTGCATCCTGCCGTCAGCATAGCGGCGGCGTACCAGGCCGCGTACGGAGTCGACGAGATGACGATTGCAAACGCTCTCTTGGAGGGCAGGCTAAAGCTGGCCAAGACAGCATATTCGCAGCTGTATGTGCCAAACAACGCCGAGATAGTCATCGAGGGCAGGATACTGAAGGACAGGGTGCAGGAGGAGTGGATGGTTGAAATGCTGCGCACGTACGATTTCAAGCGCAAGCAGCCCGTGTTTGAGCTTGAAAGGATAAGGTTCCGCGACAACGCAATCTACCACGACATACTTCCCGGCTATGCCGAGCACCGCTTGTTGATGGGCCTGCCGGTGGAAGCCAAGATGTACGACTATGTCAAGAGCGTAGTGCCGACCACGCATGCGGTGCACCTCACCGACGGCGGGAGCAACTGGCTTTCTGCGGTAATCCAGATAAAAAAGCGCCTGGAAGGCGAGCCCAAGAACGCCATCATGGCCGCCTTTGCAGCCCACCCGTCGCTAAAGATGGCCACCGTAGTGGACGAGGACATCGACCCGACCGATGCAGTTGCGGTCGAATATGCGATAACTACAAGGTGCCAGGCCGACAGGGGCTTTGTCATAGTGCCAAACGCAAAGGGCTCAAGCCTCGACCCTTCAAGCGACCAGCAGAACCTGCTCACGACAAAGGTGGGGATAGACGCGACTGCGACCATCCTGAAACCAAAGGAGAGGTTCGAGATTGCAAGGATACCGGGCGAGGACGAGACGGACGTGAGCGACTACATAACGTAATAAGATTAAATAGCCTCATACACTAACACTGTGCGCCATGAAAGCTAACAATTATGCTATGAAAGATTGGCACCTTGAACACGTTGAAAAAGTAATTGTTCGCTATGTCAAGGGCGTTTCCCCTGACGCCTCCTCTTTTGAAAAACGCAACTACAAAAAATACAGCACCGTCTCTAGCTGCGCCAAACAGATCGAGTACGACATCAAGCATGGCGTGACGCACGAGGAAGTCATGGCAGTCGTGCGCAAGGTCCGCCACGACAAGACTTTCAAGGACCTGCAAAAAAGCCCCGAGTCGCTCCAGCGCCTTGACGAACTGGAACGGCAGATATGCGCCCCGAAAAAAGTGGCGGCTTCGTTCTTCTGATTCTGAAATAGTTATATTGGCGTTGTCGGGCAAGACTGGTGCCTGCCATGTCAGAGTACCGGTTCACCGACGGCAACCTTCTTGTCCTGTACGCAATCCACAGGGGCAAGTCCGCGGACGGCAGCAGCCTGCCGGACTATGTGCAAGAGCGCGTTAACATTGGCCTTGAAACGTACAACATCATAATGAAGTCAAGGCCGGACAAGCACAAGACGATGGTCATGATTGTAGGAGAGCCGGGCCCGTCAGAGAAGGTAAAAGAGCTTTTGGTAAAGGGCGGCGTAAAACCAGAGATAATCGCCATCGATTCAGAGTCCAAGAACATCGGGCAGACTGTCGACTATATCTATGACATGATAAGCAAAAAGCCAAACCCGCCAATGGTCTATTTCATAGCGTCGGTGTGGCTGCACGACACGTACAACACGACTGCGATCAAGATGAAGGGGATAAAGACGCAGTTTTACGGCGCGCTGGACCACCGGCCGGTGCACGAAGTCGAGCAGGAAAAGGCCCTTGACGCCCCGAAAAAGGGCGGCGAGTACTACAAGCGCAAGCTGACGAACAAGGCGGTGGATGTAGTCCTGAACATCATTTTCCCGGACTGATAAGGATTTAATACCCTTGCTACTTTCGCTAGTCCAAGTGCGGTCATCGTCTAGTTTGGTCTAGGACGCTGGCCTTCCACGCGCGTTACGCGCGAAGAAAGCCCGCGACCCGGGACCCGGTTTTTCAAAAGAAAATTGGGCGGGAATTCGAATCCCGGTGACCGCACTTTTCCCTCTTCTTAAATCCTAAAGCCCGTTGTTAAAGTCCTTCGTGGCTATCGTGAGGGTCGAGTCGATCTCCGTCGTGCCGCTTGCACGCCATTTTATCGAGCCGGGGTTGTCCTTTATCTTGTTGTAGATGCTTGCAATCTTGTCGTCGTACGATAGAGTAAAGTCGTCCGGTATTGGAACGGACCCTTGCGAGAATATCGCCGGCCTGCCGTTGAGCGGGACGTCCTCGTACGACTTTGTGTGCGTGCCAAGGGACTGCCCGTCGGCGAACAACTCATAGTCTATCTTGGCAGTCGTTATCGTCACGTCTGTCGGGTTTGTTATGGTAAAGACGACGCGGACCTGCATGTTCTGCTGCGTCGGCTCTGTTATCGTCACGTTTGAGAACCGCACGTCTACCTTGTTAAAGTCCGGCGCGTTTAGCGTAAAGATGAGCGGGATCAGGATAATGGTGATGGCGACTGCGGCGATTACGCCGATGAGCACGGCTCTTCTCGGGCCTATGAGCACGGGCTATGCTCTTTATGGAGCGCATTAAAACCTTTCTTCGTACAGAGCAGCATCGATAATATAGTGCAGTGGCGTGGCTCTTTCTCATTGGCTGTTGCTGACGGCCTAGTCATGTGGGTCCACCTGATCTGCGCGTCGATATGGGTGGGAGGCTCTATCTTTATAGCGGCAGTCGCGGTGCCTGTCCTGAGGTCGCACACCAAGTCTGTGGAGGAGCTTGTCGGCCTGATGGTCAAGCTCGGCAGGCAGTTCAACAAGGTGACAGTGCCGGCGTTTGCAATCCTCATCGTGACTGGGATATACAACGCAAGGGCGTTCATTTCCCAGCCCGGCGCGCTCCTCGACTCTACCTACGGCGTCCTGCTCCTGATAAAGATAATACTGGTGCTTGCAAGCGTGGGCGCGTACGTTGTCCACGTGCGCATATTAAACGCGGAGATGGAGCGCAAGATCCTGTCGGGGAACGCCGGCGCCGTGTACGTGCAGTCAGTGCGCTCCAAGATAATCCACCTTGGAAGGATAATCGTGTTTTTGTCGTTGGCGATACTGTTGCTCGCCGCTCTGCTGAACAGCGGCGGGTTCTAGGCGCTACTGCCGCCCTCTATCGTCACCACGGAATCTTTGCCAGATTGCGCGATTTCGTACCTGCAGCCTGTCATTTGCTGTGCTACCTGCAGGTTTGTACGCAGGTGCTCTGTCACCCTAGACGTCCTGTATTTCGATATGCCCTTTGCAAGGCATAGTGGCACAACGAGCATGTCTGCAAGGAACGGGTCGACTGCGGCCCCGGCAAGCGTGCTTTCGAGGTATCTTGCGGCAGCCTCCTGCCCCACCTGCTCGGCGCGTTTTCCCACTTCGCCTATAGAGTCGCCTCCGACAAAGGGTCCGCCAAAGTCAGACGCAGAGTAGACGAGTATCGACGTGCCCGGCGAAAGCGCGGTCTCGAAAGACGCGGCATAGTTTGTGCATTTTATCCCGCTCTTTTCAAGCGCCAAGAGCGCGGACGAGATCTGCCTCTCTGCCACGTGCTTTGGAAGCTGGCTGCAGACGCTTGTTATGCGGGGCGCAACGGCCCTGCCGTTTACAAATTCTGCCGGCGCCGGCTTGTCGCACGGCTCTATTGTTGCTTTCACGATGCCTCCGCCTTTCGGGTAGTATCCCCTTTTCAGCACGTCCAGCGAGAACTTTATCCCCGCGCTTCTGTACGCCTCTGACACGACATAGCGCATATAGTCGGTCGTCGGGCTTGCCCTGACGTCGGTGCCTCCGGTTATCTCGATTTCAAGGCTGTTTCCGGACAGCGAGACTGCGGGGATTGCCGCCATCAGCGTGAGCGATATGCTCCCGGCGGTGCCAATGTCCACCCTGCGCGGGCCGCCGGCGAACCTGCCAGCAGAAGGTGAAAAGCGCACCCACTTTGCCCCGACCTGGAGGTTTTCAACGGTCGCGCCAAAAAGTTCTGCGACCACCTTTACCGCGGCAAGATGCGAAGGCCGCAGGCCGGGGTTTTCCCTCTTGGCCCGGATGCCAGTCACCTCGACGGGCGTGCCAATCACCGCAGAGAGCGAGATCGCGGTGCGCAGTATCTGGCCTCCGCCCTCGCCCTGCGACCCGTCTATCTTGATGACCGGCTCCATATACAGATGCAGGTGATTTTTCGCACCTGCTCTTATTTCTTGGTTGCCAACAACGTACAAAAATCGGACGGCAAAAGCAGGCAAAACTCCTTTAGGATTTCGTGCCGAGCTTTTCCGGTAATGGTCAGGATTTCATTCATGGTGGCGCACGAGCAGGTAAATTCAAGGGAACTGCTGAAAGACGTGGCATTGATGGAGGAAAACGGCCTTGAGCGGTGCTGGTCGAGCGACCACTATATGCCGTGGTGGCACACCGGCGCGTCGGGAGGCGCGACGTGGCCGTGGCTTGGCGCAGCTCTTGCCCGCACCGACGACATACAGGTGGGCACGTCCGTCACCGCCCCGATCCTGCGCTACAACCCCGCAATAGTCGCGCAGGTGTTTGCCACGCTTGACAACATGTTTCCGGGCAGGACGTTTCTTACGGTCGGGACCGGCGAGTCGCTCAACGAGGTCCCGACAGGCAACGAGTGGCCCTCGTACCCGGAGAGGTTCGGGAGGCTGGAGGAGGCGATAAAAATAATCAAAAAGCTGTGGAACCAAGACTGGGTGGATTTTGAAGGCACGTACTACACGATAAAAAAATCAAACCTGTACACAAAGCCGGAAACAAAAATACCGCTCTACGTGGCTGCGCTTGGCAGGCGGTCGGCCGAGCTTGCAGGGGCGGAAGGCGACGGGCTTGTTACAAACGAGCTTGACCCCGTCCTGATAAAGGAGCGGCTGTTGCCCGCGTTTGAGCAGGGGGCAAAGCAGGCCGGCAAGGACCCCGACTCGATGCTAAGGGCGGTGCTCATGCCTGCCTCGTACGACGAGGACAGGCAAAAGGCGCTAGAGTCCATAGGATACTGGAAGGGCGCCGCGATAAAGGCGTTCTTCGACGTCGACTATCCTGACCCCCGCGACATCGAAGAAAACGGGCAGGTGGTCGGAAACGACACGCTGGAAAAGATGATGCTCGTGATGTCAAGCGCGGAAGAAGGGATAAAGAAACTGCAAAAGTATGCAGACCTTGGCTTTACGGACATTATCCTTGTGAATTCAAGCCCGGACAGGGCCAAGCTCATCGAGCTGGCGGCAGGGCAGATAGCCCCCGCGTTGGAAGGCGTGACTACCGCCGAGGCGTAGTGAAAATGTCTTTAAATTAGCGCCCGCACAAGGGAGATGCCGTGGTCACCACCGGCCTCTTTGTCGGCAGGTTCCAGCCCTTCCACCTGGGCCACCTTGCCACTGTCAAGTTTGCGCTGAAATCCGTCGACGACCTGGTCATAGTGGTCGGCAGCGCGCAAAAGAGCCACGAGCAGAGAAACCCGTTTACCGCCGGCGAGCGCATCGCCATGATTAGGGCGGCGCTAAAGGCCGACAAGGACGTCGACATCAAAAGGATAATGACGATACCCGTCCCCGACGTCGACGTGCATTCGCTCTGGACGCGGCAGGTCGACATGCTGGTGCCAAGATACGACGTCGTGTTTGCAAACGACCCGTTCACGCTCCTCCTGTTCAGAGAGAGGGGCGTCAAGACGGTCGAGCCCCCGCTGCAGGAGCGCAGCCAGTGGATGGCGACTGAGGTGAGGCGCAGGATGGCAGAAGGCGAAAAGTGGCAGGAACTGGTTCCGGCGCCAGTCGCCAAGGCCATAAAACAAATAGACGGCGTCGAAAGGGTCAAGGCTGTGGCGCAACGCGATCACGTACATCATCGTCATCACTAAAGTATATGACTAGCTAGCGCTAAGTATATGCGAGCACTTGTTAGGCAAAGCAGGAGGAGGAGTACAGCAACAACAAAAGCCGGTCGCAGAAGAGCTCTGGTACGCGGACTTGACGAAACTGTCAAACGACGAGCTCATGCGCATGTACAACATGATAAAGGACGGCAGGTACGAGTTTGCCAAGAACGCGTGGTACATCCCAATCGGGGGCGACCAGCGCTGCCCGATAATGGTCGCAAAGGGGTTCCGCTCGCCGGACACGCTTGCCAAGATGGCCGAGTTCCAGGACACCGCAAAGACACTTGAAGGCGAGTACCGCAACTTTATCGACGCGTGGGACTTTGGCTACATCACGACCAAAGACATCGAGCAGGCAGTTCTAAAGATCCTCGAAGAGCGCAACATCGAGATTACCGAGCGCGCCCAGTGACGCAAAATCCAATGATGCCTACAGCATTTGCAGAAATCGTCCCACCCGGCCCCGTGTTAGTGGTTAACAGGCTATTATAACTGCCAAGCCCCAAATAATCTCGGTAAAAATTGAGCACTACTACAACACCAACACCAGCGACAATACAGGAAGTGGTGGACAAGTTTAACACGCTTGATGATGCGTTAAAGATAGTATTTCCAAAGGTAGATCCACGGACGGTGGTAGGATTGATAATCCGCGGGAAGACAGAAAAGAAGCCAATCTATACCCTAGAGACAGTCATCAAACCCGACCAGAACATAGATTCCATCAGGAGAGATATACTGAACGTGACAGGCATGGCACCCGGTTTCTACCTTCAGAACACAAAGATCATTGTAACACACGCGCTGGATCTAGAACTCTTGAAGCGGATAAACGACCTTGACTATGTGGTATCAATAAAGGGCAACCCCTACAGCGCCGGCGGGTCTTCCGACTTTTGATTAAAGCAAGAGAATCTAATTATTAATATAGCCAGCAAGTGGATTCTGAAAACGTATTGTCAGGCGGCTCGTACAGAGGGGCAGGCGCGGACCTGCTGTCCAGGCACGGCGTCTCTGCCGGCGACACCATTTCGGTATCGACCGGCGATGATGGCGAGACGATGACAGGCGTCCTCATGCCGCGCTACGAGTCGGCAAGCGACAGCTACATCGTGATAAAGCTGAAAAGCGGCTACAACACAGGAATTGAAGTATCCAAGATAAAGACGATAAAAAAGATTGCAGGCCCGGCCACTGTCGAAGCGGTGACGGCGCAGCCAGCCCCACAACACAAACGGGGTGACGATACGCTTCCAAAAATCGCGCTCATCAGCACCGGCGGGACCATAGCAAGCAAGATAGACTACAGGACGGGAGGAGTCAGGGCGGCGCTGTCGGCGTCAGAGCTGTACGCATCCGTGCCAGAGCTTGCCGGCATTGCCTCCGTGGACCCCGAAGTGCTCATGAGCGAGTACAGCGAGAACCTGAACCCAAGCCACTGGACCGCGATGGCAGACAGGATTGCAGAGAAGGTCAGGTCGGGCAAGTACGACGGGATACTGGTTTCGCACGGCACCGATACGATGCACTACACCGCGGCGGCGCTCAGTTTCGCCCTGCAGGACTTGCCGATCCCAGTGGTGCTCGTAGGCGCCCAGAGGTCTTCGGACAGGCCGTCGTCTGACGCTGCATTGAACCTTATCGGAGCCGCAACTTTTGCTGCAAAGGCGCCGGTGGCAGGCGTGTTTGTGGCGATGCACGCAGGCACCTCCGATGACGCCGTCGCTGTGCACGTCGGCACCCGCGTGAGAAAGAACCACACGAGCAGGCGCGACGCGTTCGAGTCCATAGACGTGACGCCTGTTGCGCTCGTAAAGGACGGCAGGGTAGATATGCAGCAGGAGAATGGGATAGTGCTTGCACAGAGAGGCAAGCGCGAATTAAAGCTGCAGTCGTCGTTTGACAGCAGGGTGGCGCTTGTGAAATACCACCCCGGCTTTGACCCAATGATGGTCTACTGGCTGATTTCTTCGGGATGCGGGGCGATGGTGTTTGAGGGAACCGGCCTTGGCCACGTCAACAGGAACATGTTCGGGGTGCTAAAAGAAGCCGCGGAAAAGGGCGTGCACATGTTCATGACTTCGCAGTGCATCTGGGGCAGGGTCAGGATGACCGTGTACGACACGGGCCGCGACCTGCTTGGCATCGGAGTCGTCCCGCTGTCTGACATGATTTCTGAAACCGCGGTCGTCAAGGCGATGTGGGCGCTTGCCAACGCGCAAGACCCAAAAAAGACGATGCAGGAAAACCTTGCAAACGAGATTTCGTCGGCCATCCCTATCTAGCGGGCAAGGCTTAATACGTGCACGGGGCAATTTTTCATGCAGTGACAGCGGCACCGGATCCTGCGTCAATCGACATGAAGGTTGGATTTGAAATCCACCAGCAGCTTGCAACGAGGAGCAAGCTGTTCTGCAACTGCTCTTGCAGAGAGGCCGAGACGTACGGCCGGACTTTTGTGCGCAGGCTCAGGCCGACGCAGAGCGAGCTTGGCGCCTACGACCCAGCGGCAATGTTCGAGTTTTCCAAGATGCGCCTGGCAGAGTACCACGCGTCGGCAGGCACGAGCTGCCTGGTAGAGGCAGACGAGGAGCCGCCGCACGAGGTCAACCCGGAAGCGCTAGAGACTGCGCTCGTGTTTGCGCTTGCACTGCATTCCCGGGTCATGGACGAGGTCCACGTCATGCGCAAGATAGTGATAGACGGCTCCAACACCAGCGGTTTCCAGCGCACGATGCTGGTTGCTTCCGGCGGCCACCTTGATGTCGCAGGGAAAAAGGTCGGCGTGCAGAGCATCTGCCTTGAAGAGGACGCATCCAAGGTGCTCGGTGACGACAGACAGACAAGAAAGTACGGCCTTGATAGGCTGGGCGTCCCGCTTGTCGAAATCGCGCTAGAGCCGGTAACCGGCAAGCCCGACGAGATAATGCAGGTGGCACTCACGCTTGGAAGGCTGCTCCGGGCAAGCAAGAGGGTCGCCAGAGGGCTTGGCAGCATCAGGCAGGACGTCAACGTCTCCATCCTCGGGGGCGCGGTGGTCGAGGTAAAAGGCGTCCAGCAGCTTGACCAGCTGATAAAAGTGATAGAGCACGAGGCGACGAGGCAGCACGGGCTTGTCCTCATCGCTGAAAGGCTCGAAAATAAAATCTCAAAGGACGGAATAGGCGACAGGGTACAAGACGTTACGGACCTTTTGAGCAAGTCGCAGTCAAAGGTCGTCAAGAAAATCTTTGAAGGTGCAAGGCCGGTTTTCCGCGCAATCCGCGTCAGGGGCTTTGCGGGCATGATAGGGTACGAGCCGTACCCGGGCATCAGGCTTGGAAAGGAGCTGGGCGAGCTCGTGCGCTTTTACGACCTTGGAGGCGTGTTCCACTCTGACGAACTACCAAACTATGGCATTACTAAAGAGGAGGTCGAGTCTGTCAGGTCAAGGCTGGAACTTGACAGCAGCGACGCGTTTGTGATTGTCGGCGGACCGGAAGAAAAGGTGGCCTTTGCCGCCGACGCGATAACCCGCAGGCTGCAGGCCGCCCTTGCCGGCGTGCCGGCAGAGACCAGGGCCGCGACCCTAGACGGCAGGACAGTGTTCAGCAGACCTAGGCCGGGAGCGGCAAGAATGTACCCAGAGACTGACATACCCACCATCCCGGTAACTGGCAGGGC
Organism: uncultured Nitrososphaera sp.; assembly: GCF_946478925.1. Next base: position 18,873 of record NZ_CAMLDP010000002.1, read on the forward strand.
GCTCGACGCGCTCGCAGATAGAGTTCCAAGGCCGTGGGACGAGGTCGTCGATTCAATCGCCAAAAAGCACGGCCTGAACAAAAAGCTGGCAAGCCAGGTCTTTGACTCGGACTATCTGGCAATATTTGAAGAAATCGTTGCAAGCACAAAGGTGCAGCCGACGTTTGTCGCATCGAAACTGACAGAGGACGTCACCAGCCTGCAGAGGCAGGGCCTCGATCCTGCTGCGCTGACGGACCAGATAATCACAGAGGTGTTTGCAAAACTTGACGCAGGCGCAATAGCAAAAGAGTCAGTGATACTCATCTTTGAAAAGCTGATGAAAAAGGAGGCCGGCACGGTCGACGACGCGATAAAGGCGCTTGGCGTCTCCTCCATAAGCGACGACGAGCTTGCGGCCGCGCTCGACAAGGTCATAAGCGACAACGTGGCGCAGGTAAGGGAGAAGGGAATGGGCGCTCTCTCTATGCTCATGGGAAGGAGCATGGCAGTCCTTCGCGGCAAGGCCGACGGACAAAAGATAAACGCAATGCTGAAGGAAAAGCTGGAAAAGCTGGTCAATAAATGAGCCACAGGCCCAAGCCGGTCAGGGACCACTACACCGAGTCGCTTGCAGTGAATTCAGAGAACCTTGGCAGGCAGCTGTCGGCAGAGTCGGTGCCAAGTGAAGAAATCCAGAGGATACTTGGCTCCATTTCCCGGCTGTACCTGGCCGAGACTGAGAAAATAGTGCTTGAATGCGAAAAGGACATGATGGCCCTTGAAAGGGTGCCTAGCCCACTGAAATTGTTCGTGGACTCGATAGCGCAGGTCAAATCCACCGTTTCGCCGGCCGCTTCTGAACTGATGAAGAGGTACGTGTCGGCGTGGGAAGACTGGATGTAGATAGGGTTCTGCTAAGCTTGATCGAGGTAGAAAAATTAATCATGTCCGGTTTCGTAACGGAAATGAAATTTCATAGGTTCCCAAGCTTTTCTTCTTTATTCCTTCATCAAAATGATATACGGTTTTAATATTATTCTCGATCTCTGAAAACCTGCCTTCTTGGGTTATCAACAGGAAATACATCTTGTCATTATGAACAGTGTTTCTAGCTGCTACAAATTTGCTATCTATGATATCATATGCAAATTGTATAGATATCATATTATCGATTTTGCAATGAATCATATCTGCATAAGGTGCCCGGTATATGGTATAAGGAATCCATAAAATAATGTCTGCAAACTTGAGGGCGCGTGTAAAATGTTCATAGTTTTCCCTAACATTGCTTTTTTTCTGACCGCATTCAATCCCAATAGTCCAAGCATCTTTCATTTCCAATGGAGGATATGCGGCGATATCAAATTTTGTGAAACCTATGGCAAATTCTTCATAGATGTGTTCTTCAGGCACACCAAAGTATTTCTGCAATAGTACTTTGCCATATTCTTTCAGTAGTTTATGACGTTCCGACTCGCCCTTGTTCATAGGGCCGTGCAAGTATTTTTTGTACATAAAGTTGTCGGATTTTAATATCTATTTCATTTTTCACCCGTCAGTGCGTTTCTGTTTCAATTTACTAGGAAGTCCGATGGTTTCTTCATGAAGCTGCTTTCCTGTTAATTTCTTGGGTTTTGCCGGTATAACCATTTCTTCGGAGGGTTCCACGGATAGTATTTCGAATACTTCGGGCTTCGGCGGTTCCATAATTTTACTTAGTTCAAGAATCAACTGTCTCCCAATTTCAAAAGTCAACATTATCCTATTTCTTATGTCATAATCTTCAATTTCTGTTTTTGAAGGATAGGATTTATGAGAAGAGTGGTTTGCAACAGAAGCAAAAGCAGCAAACCAATGTCTCATGCTTTCGTCAACGATCTTATTATCTACAAGAATATTACCCAGCTTAGCAACACTATCTTCCCTTTCCGCCCCTCTTCCAAGCTTCTTCTTTAATACGATCTCTTGGGCTTCCTGAACAAGAGCTCGAAGATCTCTAAGAGCTTGAGAATAATCTTTGCTCTCATAACGCTGTTCAAACTTGGTGTATGCTTCAATGAAATCCGAACCGAATAATTCTTCTGATAGGGAAGGAGGATCAGGCTTTGCAAATTCATGAGAGAGCGGAAAACCGTCCGCACGATTCTTCAAAAATTCTTCGAATTGCTCACAGTCTATATCAAACCTCCTTACTTCTACTTTTTTCTTGCGACTCAACCTTTTGATGAGGCTCTCTGTTTCTTTCAGAGCTATCGACCATCCACCACTATCCATTCCTCCAAGTTCTGGAAAAAATCCCCAATAGTAGTGATATGTTGTTCCAACCAAGAAAGCATAGCTAAATGCCCTGTATCGAGAATCGATAACATGACGGAATTTATAGATCAGAATCTTGCCTTTGTGAAATTTTTCTAGGCCACCGATCAAAAGTCGGACTTCTGAGAGGCCAGGATAAGTCAATCTTGGAAGACCATATACACGTAAGGGCATTTCATTAAACAATGATTCTAGGTTTACAGGATTATGTTTCAAATTAAAATTAAAAACTGCCCAGGCGGCCCATCTTGGAAGTGATGGTTGATGAACACGCATATAGTCGATGTTTTCAGATAAGAAGAACGGAGAGGCATTCTTGTCATAACATATTTCCATTGATGCATCCATTGTGCCGCTTAGAAGATCGCGACCCTTTGCCTCTGTCTTGACATCGAAAACGAATCTCGTGGTCTTATTGCTCCCTTCCGCAATGTATGTAATGCCAACGTGTTCAGTTTCAAATCTAGTAAGTTTAATCCGACGCGGGTTTATACCGAGGTCTTCGCACACTTGCCTCGTAGCATCTAAAAATTCTTCATAAAGAGCGCCGCTAGTCACAGAACGATGTGATAAAGAGTAGGTAAAAGATTTTTCCGTTATGTCATGACTTGGATGAGGGACACAATTAGCGTATCATAAAAATTTACCCATAGTTCTGATTTTATCTGATATAATTATAATTATTTACGAACTTGAAGAGTAGCCAGAAACGTCCTTTATATTGGCACAAACCATAGGCTCTTGCAGTGGCAGAAACAGGGCGGTTTGCAGACGAAAAGGCAGATTTCAACCCGCGCACGTGGCTGACGAGGTTCCGCAGGAACTCTATCGGCTATCTTTTCAAGATGCTCTTGTTCTACCACGGGATAGGAGTCGGCCTGCTTGTCGCCGGGACGCTGATACTGGAGCAGGTCATACCCGGCTACCAAGAGCCTGACATCCCCCGCTCGCTCATCGGAGTCCTTGCTGCTGGCCCCCTGGAAGAGACGGTGTTTTTCGGAGTGCCGTTCTATGTGTTCAACAGCTCGCAAGCAGTGATTGTCACAGGCGCCATGTGGGCGGTCTTGCACATATTCAACACGCCAAACATCGAGCTTGCAAGCCTTGCTTTTGGCAACTGGCTGTTTGTAATTCCGTCGCTCTTTTTCAGCCTGAGGACGTGGGCAAGCGGCAAGGGCTGGTTCTCCGTCGTGGTCCATTCTGCGTGGAACGGCGTGTTTTTTGCTGCGGGGTGCTGGGGCGGGGACATCAACTGCACAACGCTGGAACCCGACATGGCCACGAACCTGCTCATGGCAGGGCTTTCCGCCGCGCTCTTGGCCGGCACGTACGTGTTGTACAGGTGGCGCAAGAAAAGAGAATCTAGCCGAATTCAATAAATATGCGGCGCCAAGTGTTAAAGCAAAATGAGCCAGCCTGAAACCGTCAGCGTTTCCGTCACCGTGGGCGACGTCAAGGTGCAATTCTCTGGCACCGCGGACTCGGTGATGGCCTCCGTGTTCAACTTTCTCTCAAAGCAGGTGCCGTCCATGGACCTTGCCAAGAGGATCTCGCTTAACTACGAGGCGACCGAGCTGATAGGCAGGTACGCTCACCTCGTGAAAATAACGCCGGAGGGGCCCCGCGTGATACCCGACGCAGACGCAAGGCTGTCTGACAAGGACATGGTTGCGCTCCAGCTTGTCTCCGCAAGAATTGCAAAGGACACTGGCAAGGCGCAGGACGACGCCATGCAGGTGTCTGAAATCCAGTCGGCGACGGCTCTGAACCCAAAATCCATCAGCTCTAGGATATCAGAAATGGTCAAAGCTGGACACGTGGCGCGTGACGAAAAAGAGCCGGGCAAGTACAGGATAACCACAGCAGGCATCCACTGGCTCAACTCGATAGTGGAAAAGAAGGTCAGCCGTTCGTAGCAACAACGTCGCCTGCCGGCCTCTTCTGTATGTAGCGGTAGTTGCGCATCGTGCCGTTTCTTGTCATGATGTTTTCCCGCACCATGTCGGTAAGCGAGTGCGACACGGCTGTCCGGTCATAGTTGTAGCCCCGCCTTGACAGCTCCTCGTGCACGTCGCCAAGCGACCTGTCGCTTGCGAAGTACCCCTCAACCCACAGCGTCTGGAGGAGGCTCCGGCAGGTCATGCCGCCCTTTGCGGCGGTCTTGTCATTAGAAACAACAGAAGGGTGCACGTCTACAACAGACCGGGACTTTAGCGCCTCAACTTCGCGGCGCAATTCGTCAATCTGGCCCCGGACTGCCGGGTCAACTATCTTGGCCGAGTCGAGGCTTGACAGGACGGTCTCGACTACCTGCTTGACCTTGCTCTCAAGGCATGTGATTTCAACCTCCCACTCGCCGTGTTTCAGCTTTATCTTGACCTCGTCCGGCTGGCGGGCCGCCTCGCTCACAGTCAATCCGTTTGCAGAGCTATTGATAAACCTGTTGCTGGCCATATTGTTCATGTTGCGCAATATTAATATAATTGTGCCCGCATTTATTGTTGAGCAACATGGCCACGCAATTAAATCCGCCTGCAAGCATCAGCCTCGGCGACTTTGGAATCATGGAGTCAGTTAGCAAGTGCCTCACGCCCAAGCTGGACGAGTTGAGAGGGAAAAAGATCCTCTTTAGTTCTGACGACAAGACTCTCGTGCCCGCCGAAGGGTGGGGCGCAAGGCCGTCCAGCTATTGCGCAACAACAATAACCACGTTCCGGCCCATCCGCGAGAGCACGATGGTGGCCGCCATCGATTCGAGCAGCATCAAGCTGGCCGAGACGGAAGAAGGCGCGCTGTACGCGATAAAGTGCGGCGTTGCGATGGCCTATGGCGGGGCGGCGCTGATGCACTTTAAACTTGGCCCGATGCTGTTCTACCTGAGCGAGAGCACGGTGTTTGACTCGGAGCTGGACGACAGGCTGGCGAGGTTAGTGCTTGCCGACAGCGACGTCGCCCGGCGCCTCGTGCGAGTCAGGGCCGAGCGGGCGATACAGCACGAGTTGTCGTCCCACCTGCGCAACTCTATAATCCTCGTGGACGGGTCGCTTCGCACCTCGGTGTTCGAGGACCGGAACCGCAGCATGGCAAAAATCGCGGAAAACTGCGTGCTCCACAAGAACCTCATCGCAGGCATCAGCAAGAACACGAAACTAAAGGTGCTGGAAAGGGCGGCGGCTCCCCTTGCAAAGGTGCCCGGGCCGGCGTACATCGAAGTAGACGTCATCATAAAGAGCCTGGTACGGGGCTCGATAGGGAACAACCTGATGGCAAAACTGGACAAGAGCACGCCCGTCCTGAGGGTCGACGTGGTGGGCGACAAAAACCAGGCGCTCGGCAGGCTGCTTGGCAACGACCCTGTCGCGTGCGGGTATCCAGAGACTCTCAGGCTTGCGCACCACATCTCTACCTTTACAAACACGGAGGTGACGTGCCTGCGCAGCCACGTGCTCAACAGCTATGACGTGACTGAGCTAGCGGCCGACGACATCAGGCACACGCTTCTGGGGTCGATAATGGTATGAAGATCCTTTCAAAGAACGGCAACGAATTGTTGCTGCTTGCGATGAAGGACGACAGCGCGGCAAAGGGCGACTATTTGCTCATCGAGGACAGGGGCAGGAGCATGGTGGTGCAGGTGTATGACGAGGAATATTTGTCGTCGCAGGCGCTCGTCGAGGACATTGTCAAGGAGGAGGTCGTGAACGCGACAAGTGCGGAAAACCTGCACGACCCGCTCAACATCGGCTCGCTCTCGCGCTTGGTCAGAGACGCAAGGATATTCAAGGCCAAGATAAGGGCCGCAGTCTCTGACGGCAGGCTGGCAAGCGACGTGACGTGGCTTCCTTCAAGGGTAGAGTCGCGAATCCGCAGGCTAAAGGCAAAAGAGCTCGACGCGCTCTTGGGCAGGACGGGCGTCTACCCCATACCGCTTGGGCGCGCTGGCGACAACGAGGATTTCGAGATATTCGCAGAAGACCTCGACGGCAAGCTGACGATAATAACAGGCAAGAAAGAGTCGGGCAAGTCGCACCTGTCAAAACTGCTCGTAAAGACGCTCGTGCAGCACGGCGCGTTTGTGGTGGTGTTTGACCTAAACAACGAGTACAGCGGCCTGCGGTGGAATCGCGACGGCACTCCCTCTCAGGTGCACGACAGGGTGATGGTGCTGGAGCCGGGAAAGGGATTGCAGTTTTCGCTCGACTATTGCGGAAAAGCCGCGGTGGCAGGGATGCTAAAAAACGCGCTCGACATTCCGGCCGCTTCGATGCGCGAGTTTTTCAGGATTTGGGACTGGATGGAGAACAAGCGTACGCTCGGCATAGAGGCGATAGGCAACGCGATTAACACTTGGAACATCAACGAGCTTGTGCGCGACGCGCTTGTTTCAAGGTATCACTCTATCCAGCAGTCGCGACTGTTTACCGACAACGGATCGGGCTTTCGCTTCGAGGAGGCCATGAAGGCAGGGGGCGCGGCTATGGTGATAAACATGGGCGAGTCATCGGGGACCACGCGCAGAATGACAGTCGAACTCGTGCTGAGCAAAATAGTCGACCTGCTTGAGAGAAAGGCGATACCGCCGATTTTCCTCTTTGCAGAGGAGGCTCATTTGTACATCCGCGAGACGTACTGGGAGGACCTCATCACGCGCATGAGGCACTTTGGGGTGTACACGACATTTGTCACGAACCAGCCCGACGCCATAAACGACGGGATATACAGGCAGGTGGACAACATTTTCCTGTTCAATTTCACCAACGACTCTGACCTGGACAAGATAGCCAAGGTGTCCCTTGCAGACAGCGACACGATACGGTCCATCGTCAGGACGCTGCCTCAGAGGCAGTGCCTTGCCATCGGCAAGGCGGTGTGCGACCTACCGGTGGTAGTCAAGGTGGCCGCTGCCGAGGTGCTTGCCCTCGGCGAGACAAAAAGGTTCTTCAAGAAAAGGGTCGGCTAGACCATGCTGGACTGGCTGCGCTTTTTAGAGCCAATATCGACTGCCTCGCCCACATTTGAGACGAATATCTTGCCGTCGCCGGCAGAGCCTGTGCTTGCGGCGTCGAGTATCGCCTTGATGACCTTGTCGACATCCCCGTCGTCTACGACGGTAATGACGTTAGCTCTAGCGGAAAATTCTGCGGTGTGCGAAGAGGTGCCCCTGCCGCCTGCCACCTTTGGCTTTTCACCCTTGCCCCTTCCCTTTGCGTCAAGAATCGTAGAGCCGCCCACCCCCGCCTTCTTGAGCGCGTCGTTCACGGCGCTGACCTTTTCGCTGGCGATAATTGCCTCTATACGCTTCATGGCTCGTTCTAAAGGAGGTTACAATATAAGGTTTTCAAACAATTATTCATGGCAAGTTCAAAATTACCTGCAAGCGCGTATGCAGTGCAAATATCATAAAATCTACAAAAATAATATAACATATCAATCAACTGTGTTTTGATTTTGTTGCAAAGATGCTACAGCAGGCTCTCTTGCGATTAATCAGCAGCCGTTCCGGCGAGCCCAGTCCTGGCTTGCGAACTCGCTCGTGCCGCACTGCCTTTTGTCTATCTGGACAAGCTTGTTGTCAAGCAGCTCCTGATTGAGGTTGTGTGACGAGCAGTACACCTCTCCGACGAGGTTCTTGCCATTTATCTTCTTGGAATTGTCTTGGTCTACTAACACCGTGCTTCCAAAGCACAGGTTTTGCGTGTACGAGACGGCCTTGTCGTAGTTCTTGTCGCTCTTTGCAGGCGCCTTTGTAAGCGAGAGGTCTACCTTGTAGGTGTCCTTGCCCACCTGGACATAGAGTGTATCAGGGTCGGCTACCCTCACACCTATTCCCTCGAAACACGCGCCCGAGCACTTCATGTCCTCAACTGGCTCCCCGGTGTTCCCAGAGGAAGAAGCGGAGACCAGCGAAGTGGTTGCAGCCGCGTTATTGGCCCCCTTTGTTTGCTCCTTGAACCTCCACTCGGCCCCGCCGTCTGGCACGCGCTGCCACGTCCGCGAGTCGCCGCTACGGTCCACAAGCGTTGGAGTCCTGTCCACCACCTTGCCAGAGCCGTCAACCAGAGAGACTGATTCGGCGCTGTTGTAGAGCTTTTCTCCGCTTATCTCAAGGACGTAGAACTGGCCGGCGCCTACCACGGTCTCTGGAGGGATTGCTATCGTGGCTGGCCTGAACGACGTTTTTATCTTGAAACCATCTATAGAAATGTCGCCCGAGGTTGGGTTGTACAGCTCTATCCACTCGCCTCTGCTGTCGCTGCCCTTGGGGTTAGATTCTACCTCGTTTATCACGACGCCTGCGGTCTGGGCATGTGCGCTGGCGACAAGGCCGATGCTGCCAACCCCACTGACAGCCACAAGGACAGCCAACAACAGCGCAAAGAAGCCGGATTTACTGGTGGACATTTAGGTCTGCGTGCTACCCTTTTCCACTCCATGCGCTATATTAACACTTATGAATACAGTCTCTATGTCCGGGAAAGTTTTCTATTTGCATAGGCGCGCTTTAGCCTGCTCAGGCCAAACGCGAGGAGCGCCACGGCGGCTATTGCTATCACCGCCTGGACTGCCGAGACGACTATCCTCGGGCTCTCTTTCATGACGACATCGAGAGGAGCAACGGCGAGCACGAGAAACGCCGAGACTGCCAGCACCATGACCCACATTGCCACTATAAAGAGTTCCAGATTCATGTGCGTGTGTGCTACCTCATCACCACAAAGTAGTACTGGAGCGCGATCGTTGCAAAGGCAAGGAGCGCCGAGAACGTCGAGAGCCAGAATATCTTTTTTGCTATGTCTTTTTCAGAGAGCGGGCCGTCTGCTAGGATGAGGCGCACGAGAGTGGCCGGAGCCGCCCTGTCAGAGGATGCGGCAAGCCTATAGTCGTCAAGGAGCGTCACCGGCCTGGCCTTTACCTGCCGGTGCTCCACTATGCGCTTGACGCTGGAGAGGAAGAGAAACGAGTTGACTACCGCCGGCAAGAGCGCGACCACGCCTATTATCTCGGCCTTGCCGGCTATGGCCAGCGCGCCGTACATGGCGCCGAGGAGAAGCGTACCAGAGTCGCCGGGGAATATCCTGCTGGGGTACTTGTGGAATTTAAAGAACGCAAGCGACGCAAAGAGCAGCGGGAGCCCCGCAAGGAACACGTCGGTGCTTCCGAAAATCGCGATCGCCGCAAGCAAAGGCACAGTGGCTATTGCGACAAAGCCGCTTGCCACGCCGTTCAGGACATCGATAGAGTTGACGGTGTTGCCGGCAATCGGAATTATGACGAGTATCAGCGGGATGTAGAGCAGCGGTATGAACGCTTTACCAAAGACGAGGTTCAGGCTGTTTGCGTGCACTCCAAGGACAATTATGGGCACGGCGGCTACAATGAGCGCCGCCGGCTTGAACCAGCCGGGCATAACCTTCTTGTCGTCGATATAGCCCACGGCAAACGCTATCGCAGTCGCGGCAAGGATTGCAAGGACCGCATAGTTCATCGTGACTGCAAAGAGCACGAGCTCTGCCGCGGCAATGCCTGCCATCAGCACCGGCCCGGCAGGGCGGGGCACGGGAGGCTTGCCGGGCTTGTGGTAGTCCTGCACCACCTTGCCCTTTGCAACAAGCGACCTTATCGCAAGAGGCATCAGGAAATAGATTGAAAGGAACGATATTGCAGACACTATTGCGGCGTACGCAAGCACCTCGTAACCGGAAACGGCAATCACTGTGCATTTCTCCTTGCAAGCTGTGCCTTTATCTTTTCGGCCACGGCCGGCCCTATCTTTGGTATGGAAGCCAGCTTTGCCTGCGGCGCCTTGGCCACCTTTGGCACGTCAGTCAGTCCGGCGCCATAGAGCGCCCTTGCGCGCACCCGGCCTACCCCTTCGAGGGCTACAAGCGGAATGAGCTCCTCCTTTATGCCGTAGCGTATGCGGGTACGGAGCGCGTACAGCTCTGACAGCACGTCCTCGCGCCCTAGGAGCTTGGCCACCTCGTAGAGCGAATACGCAAGCCACTCGCCGGTCTCGACCATCCTGTGCATGTCGCCCGGCTCGACTCCCATCCTGTCGCCAAGCGACCTGTCGGCGGCCTCCTCCACCCACTCGGCAAGCGCCCAGAAACTTCTTGAACAGTCGTACTCGCTCACGTCGTACAAAAGCTCGTCGCGCCTTTCCTGCAAGAGCAGGCTCAACTCCTCCGGATCTTTTTTGCGCAACGAAAGCTTTGGGTAAAAGTCTGGGCTCTGCGTGACAAGGTGCAAAAAGCCGAGCAGGTGCTTGCGCCTGCCCTTTTCCACTTTGTTCAGAGCGTCGCGGAAATCTACAGCGGTCTGCGGGTCTATGTACAAAAGCGACGTGCGCTTGCCAAACTCGGTTGCGATATAGCGCTCGTTTCTTGCCTTGACGAGCTCTTCAGATTCCAGGTACTCTAGCGCCGACTCTACCTTGAACTGGACAGTGGCGCTCCTGTACTGCCGGGCAAATAGCGTGCTTGCAAACACTTCCATTATCTCTGGTTTTTTCATTCCCGGGACGGACGCTATCGTAGAGAGGAGGTGGAACCTTATCGCCCTGTCGCCGGCCAGCTGCGACCGGAGAGGCTCTGGCGTGCCCAGGACATAATGATCGTATATTTCCTCGCCGCTTGCCGTTGTTGATTCAGAAACTATGATGGCCTCGCCGGCAGTATCGTACTTGGGCCTGCCGGCTCTGCCGCACAATTGCTTGTACTCCATGACGCTTATCGGCACGTTTCCGCCGTACTCGGCGTCGTAGCGCAGGATGCTTGCCACGACGACGCGGCGCGCAGGCAGGTTCACGCCTGCTGCAAGCGTTGGCGTAGCCGTCAATAATTTCACGACACCGCTCTTGAACGACTCCTCCACTATCCTGCGGCTGGAAGGCGCAAGGCCGGCGTGGTGGAACGCGACCCCCTTTCCTACGAGTTGTGCCAAAGTCCGCGTGAGCTCGGCATCGTCGCCCCTGTCGAGGAGTTCTGCCGCCGCTTTTGCGGCAAGCTCTTTACCATCCTTGTCGAGGCGCTTGTACACGCCCTCTGCGGCCTTTGCCGCAAGCGATGACGCCCTCTTTCTTGTTTCTGCAAATATCAGCGCCTGCCCGCCGTTGTCAAGCGCGTCGATTGCAAGGTCGACTGACGCAGACGCGCCGCCAGCCTGCACCCGGAAGGTCCGGCCGTCTCCCATGCGCACGCTACCATACTCATAGACGCCCTCGACGAGCTTTGTCGGGCGCCAGCGGCTTTCCACCAGCGCGCAAGAGAGCCAGTCGGATATTTCGTCCGCGTTTGACACGGTTGCGGAAAGCGCGACTATTTGCGCGTCAGGATACATCTTGCGTATCCGGGTAAGCATCATTTCAAGCGTAGGACCGCGCTCCCTGTCGCCGATGAGGTGGACCTCGTCTGTCACGAACAGCCCCACCTCGCCAAGCCACTCTACGCCGTGGCGAAAGAGCGTGTCCATCTTTTCGTTTGTGAGCACGATTACGTCTGCAAAGGCAAGCTCTTTGCCGGATGAATCATAGTCGCTTGTTGCCACCATGACCTTTGGCTGCCTGCCAAGGCCGAGGTCAATCCCTTCAAGGGCCTTCAGGTCGGACGCCTTTTCGCTTGCAAGGGCCCGCAGGGGCGTCAGATAGACAGCCTTTTTGCCCTTCTTTAGCGCAGTTGCAATTGCCATCATCGCCACGAGCGTCTTGCCGCTTGCAGTCGGCGTCGTGACAAGCACGCTCTTTCCGTCGAGTATGCCTGCGGCCACCGCCTTTTCCTGCGGAGGGTACAGCGATTCGTAGCCAAGGCTTGCCAGGATGGCCTTTACTGTGTCAGGCATTGTCTGCATATGTGTATGTGGCTTGTTATCGTGCCGTGTTTTATTTTAAGTGTCGCAGTTCCAGAGAGAGCCACTTTATGTAATTTCGCTCTGTCCTGCGCACGTCGATTATTGCCTGCTCGCACAGTGCCTTTGCCTGCGCCCTGTTGCGCAGCCAGCGTTCCCGGTGCCAGTGACGGAGAAGGTAGTACGGCTGCTCGTCCAGCATTTCGGCAGGCAGGCGGGCGACAGCCCAGATATCGCAGGCTTTTTCACCGTGCGGCACGCCGTTTTCTCCCTGCAAAAGGTGCGTCAGCTCGTGCGCAATGGTCAGGCGCCCGACGTTTGGCTGCAGTGAAATTTGCTTTGGTGTGGTCCAGCCCCGTGCCGTGCCCAAAAGCCGCGTCCCCCTGCGGATATAGCCGCACTTTATTTCATCGTCTTTCAGCTCGTGAAACAAGGAATAGACATGCAGCACTCGCTCCTGAAACTCGCCGGAAAATTTTGCAGCCGCCACCCGGGTGAACCCGAGCAAGCCTAGGCTTTGGCCCAGAATCCGGGCCTTCTTTCGTATATCCTGCCTTCGCGGTTGAACTTGCTTATCTGCGTCCTTGCCTCCTCGTCTGTGAACCTGCCCGTTTTCACGAGCTCTGCCACGAGGTTCTTATCCTCGACCTCGTTGTTGTCAGGGCCGGAAATCCCGTTGAATACCTCCATGAACAGTTTCTGCTTTGACACCTCGCTCTGCGGCTTGCCGTACAGGACGCCGACGTCCATCTTGCCGGTGTTGACGTCAACGCCGGCGGTCTTTAGCATCTGATCGACGAGGTAAATCGCCCTCTTGGCGTCGTCGGCTTCCACGTGGTCCTTGAGCAGAATCCTTGCGCGGGCAGTAGCGAGCCTCACCAGACCCTCCAGCTGCCTCGGGGTGACTGTAATCATGCCCTCCGACTCGGCCTTTCTCATGTCCATGTAATAGCTCCTTATGATGTCAATTGCCTCCGACGTCAGGACAGGCTCGCGGCCCTTGGCGTACGTCAGGTACTTGGAAAACAGGTCTATTTCGATTGCAGGCTTGGCCGCGTGCGCTACGTCCTTGTGGATTTCGAGGATGTGGCTTGCAATCAGGTTGTCCTTGTCCTTTTCAGGGATGTCCCTGACTATGAATATCAGGTCGAATCTGGTCAGTAATGGCACGGGCAGGTTCACGTTTTCCGTGATGTTCTTGTACGGGTCGTACTTGCCGTACATCGGGTTTGCCGCTGAAAGTATCGACGTCCTTGCGTTCAATGTCGCCACAATGCCACCCTTTGCGACCGAGCAGGTCTGCTGCTCCATGACCTCGTGGAGCGCCGAGCGGTCCTCCGGCTTTATCTTGTCAAACTCGTCTATGCAAACGAGACCCTGGTCGCCCAGAACCACGGCTCCTGCTTCGAGCATCATGATTCCGGACTTGTCGCGGATGACTGCGGCGGTAAGTCCTGCGGCTGTAGAGCCCCTGCCGGATGTGTACAAGCCTCTGGGCGCGATTTTTGCCGCAAATTTCAGCATCTCGGATTTCGCAGTACCGGGGTCTCCCACGAGGAGCACGTTGATGTCGCCCCTGCGGGTGGAACCGTCCTCAAGTTTCTTGGTGACAGAGCCTACAATCAATAACAGAATGGATTCCTTGATTACCTCCTGCCCGTAGATGTGAGGCGCAAAAGACGCGACCAGTTTTTCATAGGCGTCCGGCTTGCTCCCTATCGCCTGTATCTGGCGCTCGTCCTCGGTGCTTATCGCAATTCTCTCGACCGTGCGGGTGTCCTTGCTCCCCGCCCTGCCTCCCAGGTACTCTATGTTGTTCCCCTCCATTCGCAGGCGGAAGAGGCTCGTCTTTGCCTGCGGCGCCAGCTGCTCCTGCTCGATGCGTATGATGCCTGTCAGCATTATCCTGTCGCCGGGCCTGCACTGGTCCACTAGGTCGCCCATCACGGTGACTTCTACGTAATGAGGCAACTGCCCCGCCGGCAGGTCTTCAGGCAGTTCTTGCAGGCGCACCATCTGGAAATCGATGAATATGCTGTTTTCAGGGTCCATGTCGAGCTCTTTTTCGCCGCACGCGGAGCATTTTGAAGGCTTTTTCAGCACGAGCCCCTTCAGCGTCGCTTCGGTGACTGCGCCGCAGTTTGTGCACTTGTATGCCACCTTTTTTGCAAGAGGCTTGACCTCCGACGAGCGCACCACCATTCCGGACACGCTGACCAGCTTGTCGATAAGGTCGGCGTTTATGTCCCGCAGCCCTTTCTGGACGGTATAGTTGCCTATCCTGACCTTTATCCTGTCGTGGATCTCTTGCTCATAGTCGTGGTGTATCTCGCGCAGGATTGCAAGCGCGGCCTCGTTGAACGCCTCCAGCATCTCGTCCGGCTTGTGTGTCAGCTGCTTTGCAAGGTCTGGACTATACGAGTCAAAGTCTATGTAATCTACAACGAGCGACTGGACGCCGGACGCCATCATGTTGTTGATGCGGTCGAAATAGCGGTAGTTGCCTTCCCTGTCCTTGAACGCCTGCAGGAACTCTTTCAGGTTGTCCGCAAGGGCCGCCGATGTTGTTTGTTGTTGCTCAGCCAAACTTTTTCAAAACACCCCTCTTGAATTTCATCGACGCCTCGTGTATCGTGCGATACAGCTCTTTTTCCTCTGCGGCAAGCCTGCCTTCCAGCTCTGCCGACAGCGGAGACGCGGCTGCAAGTTTCACAATCTTTTCCAGCCGCGACGCGACAAACGTGTTTAATGATACTGCCAAATTTTCGCGCTCGCGCTCCCTCAGCGTGTCGAGATGGTCGTTTACCCGCACGTAAAAGTCGACGTCTATCCCTGACAGGTCGTGCGGCCTTGCGATGCGCTCCCGGTTCAGAGTCCTTGAAATGTAGCCGGCGTTGTCGTTTGACTGGATCTCGATTGCGCCCTGCTCTGAAAGTATCTTGGCGACCCAGCGCGGGAGCGTGGACATGTCGCCTTCTTTGGCATCGACTGCGACTGCGCCGACTGCCAACTTGACGTCCCGCTTGTAGGAAATCCTGACATCCTCGTTCATGTAGCCGACATGATAGGCGTCCTGTATAGCTTCAATGCTGCTGTCTGGAGGCGAGTCGGCCATTGTCGGCAAATTGTACAAGCTAGTGTTCAGTTATATCTTTTGTCAGAACAGTTTTAGCTGAGCTCTCAGCTAGCTTGCGCGAGCTGTGGTAAAATCAAGCTTTTCCCTGGCAGCAATCTATTAATCCTTTGCCAGAGCTGAAAAGGGTTGCTTGTCGTCGTCAACAGCGGGAGCAAAAAAGAGCGACCTTGCCAGCCTGATGTGGACTGAAAAGTACCGGCCGCAGAAACTTGAGGACGTTGTCGGCCAGAAGGACATCATAAAGGGCATTTCAAATCTTATAAAAGGCCGCGACCTGCCGCACATGCTGTTCTCCGGGCCCGCCGGCGTGGGCAAGACCACGGCCGCGCTCTGCATAGTGAAGGAGCTGTTCGGTCCAAGTTGGAGAGACAACGTGCTCCAGCTCAACGCGTCCGACGAGCGCGGGATAAAGATGGTGCGCGAAAAAGTCAAAGAGTTCACCAGATGGGGCTCTCCTACCGGCGAGCAGGAGACAAAAGAGCTCTTTAAAATAATAATCCTAGACGAGGCCGACGAGATGACATCGGAGGCGCAGACTGCCCTGCGCAGGATGATGGAAGACGGCGCAAGGACTACTCGCTTTATCATCATTTGCAACTATTTGTCGCAGATAATCGAGCCCATACAGAGCAGGTGCGTCGTTTTCAGGTTCACGCGCCTGCCAAAGGAAGTGGTGCTAGAGCACATGGAAGAAATTGCAAAGAAAGAACAAGTCAAGTACGACGAAAAAGCCCTTGCCCACATCTACGAAGCCACGGGCGGGGATATGCGCCACTCGATAAACATCATGCAGGCAGCTGCAGGCATGGGCGCGATAAATTCCGCCAACGTGACTTCTGCAATCGGATTGTCGGGCAGGTCCAAGGTGGGCGACGTGATGAAGCTTGCCCTTGCCGGCAAGTTCAACGACGCCCGCGCAAAACTCTTGGAGCTGACGCAGGTGTACGGCATGTCTGAGGGCGACTTTATGAAATATGCAAGCCAGGAGGCGTACGAAATGAAGCTGGAAAACCCCGGCGAGCTTGCAGAGGTCATGGCCGAATACGACTACAGGCTGGCTTCGGGCGCGCACCCGGAGATACAGATGGCCGCGCTCTTGGCAAAACTTGGAAAACTGGGCAGCAGTAGCAACAAGAAGGACTCTGGCTAGTTATTAGTATTCTTCCTCAAACTCTTCGCCCGACTCTTCTTCCTCTACTTCCTCAAAGTCCTCTTCGAGCTCCTCGCGCTCTTCTGCGCTCTTGTAGGGAAGGTCGGCTTCGCCGGGCGCGCCGCATACGGGGCACTTGAACTCTATCGTCTGGCCCTCAAGGTCGAGAGGGAATTCCTTCTGGAATACCTCGTCGCATTTCGAGCACACAAGCGTAGTCTGTATGTTGTCTTGGCTGAACTTGTGCGCCTGCACCCGGAAAGAAGTGTTGGCCAATATTCGACTTGGTATAGGAATGCTGCTTTTTTATAAGCGTTCGTGTCCCCGCCTCTGGCATCTCGTGCAGGAACGCAGGTCAGCGGTGACTTACCTGATAAGGTTGCAATGACGTACTTGGTAAGTTATTACTACTGTATTTAAATATCATCGCTCCCATTATAATGGCATGACAATTACCAGAACCATCAAGAAAATAGTAAACAGCGTCTCGACGATGGAAGGCGAAGGCTTTCTCGTCAACAGATCGTTTCCCACGAACGCGCTGATGCAGTTTGACCCGTTCCTGCTCCTCGACGAGATGGGCCCAAAGGAGTACGGGCCGGGAGAGGCCAAGGGCGCGCCGGACCACCCCCACCGCGGGTTTGAGACCGTCACTTACCTGCTTGAAGGCAGCTTCCAGCACAAAGACTCTAACGGCAACGCTGGCCGGCTTGGGCCCGGCGACGTGCAGTGGATGACTGCCGGCGCAGGCGTGGTCCACTCGGAAATGCCTGAAAAAGAGTTTGCCAAAGTCGGAGGCCGGCTGCACGGGTTCCAGCTGTGGGTCAACCTCCCAAAACAAGACAAGATGACCAAGCCCCGCTATCAGGATGTCCGCTCGGCGGATATACCGGTCGCAGGCGCAGAGGGTACAAGCGTGCGCGTGATAGCAGGCGAGGCGCTTGGCAAAAAGGCCGTCATCGACACGCGCACTCCGATAATGTACCTGCACTATACACTAAAGCCGGGCGCAAAGGTCGAGCAGCAGGTGCCCCGAGAATACAACGCGTTTGCGTACGTGGTCGAAGGCGAGGGCGAGTTTGGGAGCAAGAGAGCAAGGCGCGGTCAGATGGCGATATTTGAGCGCGACGGAGACAGCGTGGCAATTGCCGCCCCAAAGGACGCGGCCTCAGACCTGAGCGTGCTCTTGATAGGAGGAGTCCCGCTGAACGAGCCGGTCGCCCGGTACGGGCCGTTTGTCATGAACACGCAGGAGGAGATCTACCAAGCCATAGAGGACTATCAGCAAGGGAGGTTTGGCAAGATCGGCTTTTAGGCTGCTGCAGGCTGGCTAGGTAGCTCCGGCCGCAAGGGCCCGTTCGGCGTCCTGCTCGCCTTCTTTTATCAATTTCTTGATTGTGGCTATCGAGAAATCGGCGTCTTCGAATATGAACGGGACATCCTCCTTGCGCTCTATTTTCACCACGTTTTCGATTATCGCCCCGCGCGCGCGGGCGACGCGCTGGTACCTCTTTTCAATCTTGGCGAACCTGTCCTTCTTGCCGTCGTCGTCGAGTGGCATGTCGCTGATTAACTCGTACATGTCGCGCAAAAGCTCCAGATAGCGCTTCACTGCCTTTGACATCTTGATGTTGTGCTCGGTCCTGTCGGCGTACATGATGTCCCTTGCCCGGTGCAGCGAGTCAACCATGCTCTCCGGCAGGCGGTCCTGGTACTTGGGAAACAGGTTGACAATATAGACGCGCTTGTCGCTTCTTGGCGACTGGGCTATCACTTCGCGAAGGGGCGTGTTGCTCATCAGGCTCCCGTCCCACAGGTAACGGCCGTCCACCTTTGTCCACGATATCCCGTAAAACGGATAGCCAGCGCAGGCGACCAAGCGTTCTACAGTCATGCGCTCGCGGTGGCTGTCAAACACCACGGAATCGCTCTTTTGTATGTCAGTCGCAGTCACTATGAGCCGGGGCAGGCTGCGGGTGGAGAGCTTTTCAAAGTCGATGTAGCTTCCAAGCGTAGATTTCAACGGGCCCAAGTCGTACAAATGCGGCGAGTTTGGCAGAAACGGCCACGTTGGCGCAAACATCCTGGCGTTACCGTACGTCGCGCTGTACATCCACGCGGCCACGCTGCGCGCCGAGTCTGAGAGCATGATTGGAGTCACGTACTCGGCGATATGCAGCCAGAAATCTTCAAGGTCTTTTGCAGGCTGGCCGGTCTTTGAGCCGGCTATGATGCCGGCGTTGATGGCACCTATCGACGTGCCGGCGACGATGTCGAATTTTACGCCGTGGCGCTCCAGCACCTTGTACACGCCGCACTCGTACGCGCCAAGCGACCCTCCGCCCTGCATGACAAGGACGGTCTCAAAGGCATGTTCAAGATCTTCTTTGCCAGAATTGCTCAACGTCTTACTTATCTGCTCTTCGCGCTATAAAGGGTACGCCCTGGGCAGGCAGGCGCGTTTGGGTAAAATTATTTATCAACACAGAAATTTATCCCGGAACGTGGAAGAAGAGAAAAACCCAAAACGCTACAAGATTCTTTTGGCCGCTGTCGTTCTGATTGCAGGATTTTTCGCGGCGACTTTTGCAGCCAGCAGCAGCCTGACAAGCAACGCTTCTGCCCAGATCGCGCCAGCAGGAAACGACAAGATGGCAGGAGAAGGAGGAGAAGAGGAGGAAAAGACTCTGACGGTTTCAGGCTCGGCGTCTGCCAAGGTACAGCCCGACAAGGTCCAGCTTGTTTTTGCAGTCGACACCAGAGAAAAGACTGCTAGGACGGCACTTGACTCTAACGCGGCAACCATAAACGCGGTCCTTGATGCCCTTGAAGCGGCAGGGGTCAAGAAGAACGAAACTAGCACCGCGGATTTCAACATCAACTCTGTCTACAACTATTCCTCACAAGGAGAGTTGCAGAACCTGACCGGCTACACGGTGACCAACTCGGTGCTTGTGTCGAGCTCCAACCTCAACAGTGTATCAAGGTGGATCGACGCGGCGGTAAGCGCGGGGGCCAACAGGATAAACGGCGTCTATTTCCAGCTGTCGGCTGAAAAGGCGGCAGAAATGCGCGACGGCCTGATAACAAATGCAATCAAGGACGCCCGGAACAAGGCGGACCTCGCGGCAGGCGCGGTGGGTCTGAAGGTCGTCGGGGTAAAGTCGATGACGGTAAACGACTACTATGGGTACGTCTCTGGCCCGTACGCATCAAAGTTCACGCTTGCAGTCGCGGACCCAAGCGCCACGCCGATAATCGCTGCAAATCAGGACGTCTCTGCCAGCGTAAACATAGTCTACCTGCTCGGGTGACGGGTAGGCAGAGCATTTTCTTTTTTTCCTGAAAAATGGTTCCTAGTGACCGGGTCTATACCTGCTCGGCCGTCCTTGCACGGCTAGGCGTCAGGGCAGAAATAGGTGCGCTCCAGGTACTTGGGCGTGCCGCTCTGGTAGTAGGGTTTTACCCAGCGGTCATCTCCCTTGAGGTAGCCAGCCTCCGGGTCCGAGCCTTCCGGCCCTCTTTCGTTGACAATCGACCGGAAATAATAATGCATGAACAGCCTCATGAACTCGCTCAGATAGACGTCTGCGGCGTACTTGCTTCCGCGGATCACCAGCATGTTTTCGTCGTTGTTCTTGGTCGACGCGTCGCTAAAGTTTGCCGAGCCGGTTATCACCACGGGGTCGCTGCCAAGCGGGTCTATGAGCATGTACTTTGTGTGGACGTACTTGACATGTTCGTTGAACCCTGTAAGGTGTTCCTGGAGCCACCTCTCAAAGGTGTTCTCAGGTATCAGGCTTCCCACGACTATCCTGTTGAACTTGTTTTCGCGCAGCGCCTGCATATGGTCGTCTGGCGCCTCAAGGAGCATGTAGCTTAGGTCGGTCCTGCTTGCAAGCGCCTGCTCGAACAGCTTGTTGACGCCAAAGGCCGCGGTAAAGAACACGGGCGCGCCGATGTTCATGCGCGAAGCGTACCACTGCAGCGCGCCAAGGCCGGTCCGCGGGCTAAAGATCTCGATGACGGCATCCTCCGGCGGGTCTGTGGCCGGGACGGGTGAATTGCTGTCGTCCCACTTGCGGAGCGCCTTGGCATCAGGGTCGCCGTAAAGCTGTTTCCAGTATTCCAGGTATGCGCTAGCCACGTCCTTTCTGCGCACGATGTGGCCGACGTTAGAGTGGCCGAAAATCCCTCCGCGAGTAATGTTGGTAGAGCCTGTCCAGACCTGCACGGGCTCGCCGTCATGCAAGAGCACAATGAACTTGTTGTGCGATATGTACGAGGGGTCCTTTGTACGCCCCTTGGTGTTTGCGGCCCCTATCCCGGCGCTGTCCAGGGCGTCGGTGTTGGCCTTCCACGGCCCTTGCGGATAGTCGGGCGACTCGTTCTGGCCTTTCCTGTCGTCAAACACTACGAGGACGTCGGCCCCGCGGTCTATTGCCGCTTTGAACTCTTTAAGGACGGGCTGGTACTGGAACTCGTACACCGCCGCGCGCAGGCCCCAGCTTGCGTCCTGCGCCTGCTGTATGAACGCCACCATCGCCTCTTCCAAGCCCCGGGACAGCCACGTGTACGCGGCCTGGCCGGCCTCGTCCGGCCTTTTGCCGGGGAACTTTTTCTCATAAGCCTGTGAGCCGGCAACGCCGCGGTTAAAGTATATCGCATGATCGCCTACGTCTTCGCTTTCCATGGAAAAAGTTACTGACACGTCCTCCGATTCGGTCAGGTTTCCCGGCTGGCCGCGCATGGCCACCACCCTGTACGTGTACCTGTGCCCCTTGCGCGCGGTATAGTCGCCCCACAGAAAAGCCTGCACGGGGTGCTCGTTGGTCGGGACCAGAGCGCCTCTAGGCAGATTGGCGTTCTTGAATGCCTTGAAGCCTTCCAGCCAGTCAAGTTTATCGCCATTGTCGTGGTCGGTGCGCTGTATGCCAAAGCCGAACACGCCGGCCGTACGCGCGCTGTCCATGTTTATCCCAAGCAAAACCACGTAGGTTCCTGCGACGGCTTGGACTGACATCGGTCCGCTTCTGCCTATAGCCCTCAATAGTGCTATCCCCTATTCCGGGCAGAAAAAGATTTTGTTTGTAGAAAAAGGTGAGGCACGTTGTTCAGAGACTAGTGGTCCTCAACGTCAATATCGGCTCTTTTGCCCGTCGCAGGCTTTTCAAGATCTGCACGGGACTTTCTTGCAGACTCTATGGCCTTTTTGCGCCTCGGCTGCAGCCAGAGCACGTACGCCGAGCCGGCAAGATAGACTGCAAGCAGCGCCACCTGCGCCACCACTGTCTCCAGAGTCGGGTGGATGCCGGTCATCGCCGCGAGGTTGATGTCAAGGCGCGGTATGGCTGCAACGTGCGTGGTCTCAAGCAAGCCGATTTCCTGGAACTCGCGCACCGCGTTTCCCATGAACGCGATTGACATGTACGCGCCCACGCCCATCGTGAGCCCAAACAGCACGCGCAGCGGGAGCTTTTTGCCCAGCTTGCGCACGAGAAAAGTCACGCCGATTATTATGCCCAGGCCGATGAACAGGCCGGCGGCAACGTAGAGCTCCATGTATTTCGCGTATGACAGCATGGCCTGGTAGAACAGCACGGTCTCAAAGCCCTCCCGGTACACGGTAAAGAAGGACAGCATGACAAAGACCATGACGCTCCCGGTCGTAGTCGCCTTCCACACCTTGGCCTTGACAAACTCGATCCACTTTTTCGTCTCGACCTTGTTGAGTATCCAGAAACTGACCCAGAACAGCACGCCCACCGCAGAGATGCCGGCCACAGCCTCTATGATGGAGGCGTTTGCGCCAGAGATCTCGATGAGGAACTGGGCGGCAAACCACGTTGCCGCAGTGCCGGCAAACGCAAGGACGATGCCGTAATAGACGTGTTTCTTGAAGCGTTCGTTCCTCGACGCTTCAAGATAGGTGAGGATGGCGCCTATTATGAGCGCTGACTCTAGACCTTCTCTGAATATTATGGAAAATGACGTCGAAAACGCTATCGCAGGCGCAAGCGAGCCGGTGCCCGTAACCAGTCGCTCAGACTCGTCAAGGCCGGCCCTTATCTCCACGGCCTTTGCCGCGACCGGCTCGTACGGCGAGCCTGCCTGCATCAGGTTGCGGAGCTCGGCAAACTTGATCTCCATCTCTAGCGTAAAGTCGGGGTTTATTGGCCGCAGAGGTAGCTCGATGTTTTCATAGCTGTCAAGGTACGCCGAGCGCGATGCCTGTATAGCCCCCTTGACGTCGCCGTCGCGGTATATCCTGAGCGCGTCGTCCAGCTTTGTCCTTATCTGGTCTATGTTCTGGCGCACCTCTTCCTTGGAAGAGTCTGTCGCGTCGCCCCGCTGCTTTAGCGGGCCAGAATACGCCCCGAATCCCTGGCTCAGCTCCTGAATATTGGCAAAAGAGCCGGATGCTGCGGTCTGCGCTGTGTAGCCAGGATCATTCTTGAGGAACCCCTCTACGGTCTGCAGATTGGCAAGTATGGCGTTTACGTGGGCCTGTATGGCCGAAGGAGACTCGTGCGCCTGGATCTTTTCGCGCAGCTGCACCCTCATCTGCTGCTCCATGGTGGTCAGCAACGTGGCGTCGTGCTTTTCAAGGGGCGCCTCTAAAAACTCGAAATTGTCAAGGTACGCGGTTATTCCGTCCTGCTCGGCCTGCTTGTAGTCGCCGGACTGCACTTCGCTCACCACCTTTGCAAGGAGCGTCCTTATGGTCGTAAAGTATTGCACATAGCCGCCAGAGCCCTCGCTTTCAGACAGATTCTCCGCCAAGTCCCGCTCTATTGCGGTCTGGAGCTTGGCCACAGAGTCTGCGCTGGCCTTTTGCGCCATCGCGGCATTCATGTCTGAAAAGAACGACTCGATCTCTGTCTTTCTTGATTCTTCCATCGAGCCTACTACCGACTGGTATTTTGCATAGGCCGCATCCACGAGGCCGCCTGCGGTCTGGTAGTCGACGGGCGTCGCCAGTTTATAAGATTGCACCGCATCGCGCAACAGGAATGCCGCCACCTGCGACACGGCGTCCTCGTCCGATGCCTTGCCGGTTTTTGCGCCCAGCGAGTCAAGCAGGGCGTATATCTTGGCTGCCTGCTCTTTTGCCTGCCCTGCCGTTAGCGTGCCGTCTTTTATCTGAAAGGCATAGTCCGTCAGGGCGGATTCCAGTTGCCCAGTAGAGCCGGCGTCAAGCGCGCTCAGCTGGCTCTTGATTGACGGGAATATTGTAGTGTGAGAGATGAATGCGTGGGAAAACGCGCCATCCCTGTCGCCTGTCTGCAGGATGTTCTCGGCGAGCTGGACTTGTGCTCTCATGCGCTCCAGATTCACAAGAGCCACGACTGCGTCTGAATCGCCCTGCTGTTGTTGTTGCTGCTGTGCAAGGGCGGGCCGTACAGCCACGCCAACGAGAAGGGCAAGTAATACCGCTATAATGATATTCCTGGTTTCCATTGTTGTCAACCACCACTACTACCAACTGTCACGCGCGTCAAAGACACAATTAGGCTTACCTAATTCGTGACTATATTTAAACCATCTTTGCGTAAAAAGGAAGAAGAAAAAGAGTGTGTGCTCTGGCTTTTATCTCGAAGCCATCGCAATTCTTTCTTGCTCGTTCTTTTTCTTGACGGCGTGGCTGGCCATGTCGTTGTTTGAGGCCAGGATTATCTCCTTTGCCAGCGCCTCTTCAATCGTCTGCGGGTTGCCATATGTCGACTCCCTGACGCCCTCTGCGATGAAGCGGAGCGCAAGGTCGACCCTGCGAAGCGGGGCGACGTCCACCGACACGTGGTAGACCACACCTCCGTACACAATTCGGGTCGTGTCCTCGTTTGGCGAAGAGTTCTCGATAGCGCGAACGAGAAGTTCCACGGGGTTCTTGCCCGTTTCAAGGTGGATGATGTCAAAGGCGGTGCGGACCATGTTGAGCGAGCGCGCCTTTTTGCCTCCCATCCTGCCTGTGTTCTTGGCATATTTCTTGCCGAAATGCATCATCTTGTTTGCGAGCCTCTCGACGATGTTGACGTCGGCCTTTTTCAGGCGCTGGTGCTCGTGCCTTCCAAAGGTGTTCGGGAGGACTGCCGGCTTTAGCGAAATCGCCGTCTTTAATCCCGGGTCGTTTATCTCGATTTCCTTGGTCTCCCACTTGTTGAAAAGCGTGATTGTAACCTGCTCTTTTCCGCTCATCTTCTCGGCTTCTCCTTTCTGCCATATACGAGCTCTTTGAGCGAAACGCCGTTTACCTTGAACACCTGCCACCTGACACCGGGGATGTCGCCCATTGCGCCACCCATGGAGCCGCCGATGCCCTCGACCATGACCTCGTCGTGCTCGTCGACAAAGTTGAGAGCGCCGTCCCTCGGGAGGAAGGCGGTGACGGACTTGCCGTTCTTTATCAGCTGCACCCTGACGCACTTGCGCACGGCAGAGTTTGGCTGCTTTGACTCGATGCCTACTTTTTCCAGCACAATGCCCCTTGCCTGCGGCGCGCCCTCTAGCGGGTTCGCCTTTTTGTCAAGCATAAGCATACGTCTCTTGTAATACTTGTCTGCCCACCTGCCGCGGCTCTTCTTCGTCCTGAGCACGCCGCCGGCAAACAATCCTAGTGGAGATTTACCCATTATTCATATTCACCCTGTTTGTTATCTGCTGTTCCGGGCTTACGATCAGGACACTGGATATATGGAAGTATCGCTTTGCCAAAAGCCTGGCCTTCTCGGCGTTTCTCCCTTCCCTGCCTACCACGGCGCCCTTTTTCTTGGCGTCGACGGTGACTACGGCCTGCTTGCTTCCGTCCATCCTTTCTGAGATGCGCACGTCCGACACCATGTCGGCATTGAGCATGTTGCGGATAAACTCGGCAGGATCTTCCGAGAACTCGACGAGCTCGACCTTGCGGCCCACGACCTGCTGCAGCTGCTTTATGGTGGCGCCACCCTTGCCGATTGCAAGGCCCATCTGGCCCTTGTTCACAACAAATATGACGCGGTCCATCTTGTCGTCAACTATGCAGTCGCGCGCAGACGCGCTTGTCACGCTTCCAAAGAGCGAGATCAGGCGCAGCTCGTCAGAGGTCAGCTTTATTTCCGTCATATTCAGTTTGCCCCTCTGGCGTAGAGCCTTCTTCCTTCTTCAACAGACAAATACAAGCTGAGCACTGTCCCGAAGGTCAATTTAAGTCTTGGCGCCTCGGTAGAACAAAAGTAGCGAAAAGGAAAAGAAAAGAGGGTCACTTGCCCTTTTCAGACATCACGGCCGTAACCTCGGCGTCGGTCGCGCCCTTGATGGCAATCGCCGTGACGCGGAAGGGCTTGTTGCAGAGCTTGCCGAGCTGCACCGAGTTGCCGTCAAACTCGTAGATGGCAACACCGGCGGACTTTGTCTGCTCGTCAAGTTTTGCCCTGTCGCCGGCGTCAAGCGACTTTGAAACTATCACCAGCTTGGAACTCTTGGCCGACTGGAGGACTTCCTTCACTCCACTCTTGTACTTGTTGGCCGCTACTGCGTCTTTGATTACTTTTTCTATTGTCTTCATTCTTGTTCTTTACCTTCCTTGACCTTCATATAGAGGTCAACCATTCCGGTGCCGACGGGTACGGTGGCACCTACTATAACGTTTTCTGTCACGCCCCG
This sequence comes from uncultured Nitrososphaera sp., assembly GCF_946478925.1. The sequence continues at coordinate 44,942 of NZ_CAMLDP010000002.1, forward strand.
CAGCGTCTCCACCTGGCCTTCAAGCGAGGCCCTTGCTATCGTTGGGACCGTGATTTCAAACGCCGCCCTTGCGAGCACTGATGTCTTTGTCCCTGCGATACCATGGCGACCGATCTGCTGGAGGTAGCCCTTTGAAGTCATCAGGTCTGCAACCAGCATGATGTGGCGCACGTCGACTTCGAGGCCCTGCTCTTCAAGGGTGTTTGTGACCTCTTTTACAAGCGCCGTCCTTGCAGCTTCGATGCCGAGCGTCTGCCAGATCTCGTAGACGTTGTTGGTGGCAATTCTTGAAGTGTCCACGCCGTCTACCAGCACTACCTTAGCAAGGTTAGAGCCGGCAGTCTGGATGACCCACTCTTCGTCCTGCTTGACAATCGTGACGCGCTCGATGTCCGGCACGCCTTTTACCCTCGTGTTCAAGAGCTTGTTCTTTAATGTGAGCAGTGTCTGCGCATCTGGCTCGTCGGGCACGCTGACCTTGATAGAGCGCTTGCTTTCGCTCATCTTGACCTCGTATTTCTTCTTGGTGCCTTCTAGAACTGCATTGGCCTCTTCAAGCGTGCATCCGCGCTCGGCGAGCTTGGCCTCAGAGAAGTAGAATGTGAGCACGCCGGAATAGTCGGTCTCGGATTTCTCGATCAGGTCGCCTACCTGCGTGAACAGGATTTCACGCGCTACTTCAAGGGCCTTTTCGCGCGAACCGCGATGTGACTCGTCAAGGTAGATGTCCATCGTTGGCGTCACCGGCTTTTTGCGCGCGTCGACGAGCTCGATGAGCCTTGGCAGGCCGAGCGTGACGTTTCGCTCCTTGACTCCTGCAAAGTGGAACGTACGCAGGGTCATCTGGGTTCCCGGCTCGCCTATCGACTGCGCCGTTACGACGCCGATCGCCTCTCCAGGCTCTGCAAGGGCCTTGTCGACCAGATCGAGCACCTTTCTCATGACCTTCTCGACACCTTCCTTGCTCAGCTTGTTCTCAAGGAGCGCCTTTTCCAGGTTGGCGCGCATCCTCGGGTTGAGGCGCGAGCCGTGCTCCTCCAGTATCTTCTTTATAGCGTCCTCGGTAGCCTTGCGCCCCTCGTCGACGATTGCTTCGGCCTCGATGAGCCTAGAGATGTTGGCCGCCTCGCCGTGGTCGCTCTTGGCAGGATCGATTCCGTCCTCGCCGTACAGGTACTGCACGATGTTGCCGTGCGGGTCCCTGACGGTCTGGTCGTATTCAATCTTCAAGTGCTCTAGCGCGTTGATGAGCCTTCTCTGCATGTAGCCGGACTGCTGGGTCCTGACTGCAGTGTCCACGAGGCCCTCGCGTCCGCCCATGGCGTGGAAAAAGAACTCTAGCGGGCTAAGGCCGTCGCGGTAGTTGGACTTGACAAAGCCTCTTGCGTCCGGGCTGGTCTCGTTTGGAACGTAATGCGGAAGGGCGCGGTTGCGGTAGCCCTTCTGGATGCGCTTGCCGCGTATAGACTGCTGGCCGAGCGCCGCGGTCATCTGGCCTATGTTAAGTGTCGATCCTCTTGCGCCGGTGGATGCCATGATTATGCCAGAGTTGTTGTCCGGAAATGCCCTGTCTGCGGTCCTGCCTGCGCGGTCGCGGGCGCGGGACAGCTCATTGACGACGTACAGTTCCAGCGCCTCTTCTGCCGACAGGCCCCTTGTGAGTGGGAGCGAGCCGTCGCGGTACTGCTGTATCAGCTCGTGGACCTTGTCGTAGGTCTTTTGGATTGTGTCGGCTATCTCCTGTCTAGTCTCTGGTGACAGCCAGAGGTCGGAGTAGCCGTACGTGAACCCGCGATGGGTGATGTACGTCTTTAGCATTATCAGGATAGAGTCAAGGAATTTTCTCGCCACGTCGGTGCCATAGTCCTTTGCTATCCTGTGCAGGACAGAGTCGGGCTCTTCTGCGCCAATCGACGCCTTGTCGATTACGCCGGAGATTAGCTGTCCGTTCTTTATCACGACATCCTTGCCCTCTCCCTTGGCCGCCTTGTTCCATTTGCTGGTGATGACAAAGTTAAAGTCCTTTGGCAGGAACAGCGAGAACAGCTGGCGCCCGCTGTACAGTTTCTGCCCGTCCTTTGTCACCGCCGGCTCTGGCAGCGGTCCCTTGTAGCCGCCGACAAGCGCCAAGTTTGCAAATTCGTCGCGGGTGAGAACAGTCTCGTCGCGTGTCAGCATGAATGCGCCGGTGATAAAGTCTCGGATGCCTCCGATGATCGGGCCTCCATAGCGCGGAGATATGAGCTGGTCCTGTACGCGCATCAAAAGCGTGGCTTCTGCGCGCGCTTCTTCGCTCTGCGGCACGTGGAGGTTCATCTCGTCTCCGTCAAAGTCGGCGTTGTACGGCGGGCATACTGCGGGGTGCAGGCGGAACGTGCGGTACGGAAGCACCACCACGGAATGCGCCATGATTGACATCCTGTGCAATGAAGGCTGGCGGTTAAAGATGACGATGTCGCCGTCTGACAGGTGGCGCTCGACGACATAGCCGGGCGCAAGCGAGTCCGCGATTGTTTTCCTGTCGGTGACATAGTCGAGCCTAATCTTGACGCCGTCAGGCCTGATGATATAGTTGGCGCCGGGGTACGTGTTGGGGCCGTTTGTCACCAGCGCCTTGAGTTTCTCAAGATTCCACTGCGACACGGTCTCTGGAATTGTCAGCTTTTTAGCAACATCAGTAGGCACGCCCACGTTGGATATCGTAAGGTTGGGGTCCGGCGAGATGACGGTCCTGCTCGAAAAGTCGACGCGCTTGCCGGAAAGCGAGCCACGGAAGCGGCCTTCCTTTCCCTTCAGCCTCTGCGTCAGCGTTTTCAGCGGCCTGCCCGACCTGTGGTGGGCTTGCGGTATGCCGGACACTTCGTTGTCAAAGTACGTTGTGACGTGGTATTGCAAGAGGTCTACTAGATCCTGTACGATGAGCGGCGGCGTCCCTGCCTCCTTGCTCTCCTTGAGGCGCTGGTTGACGCGTATGATGTCGACCAGCTTGTGGGTCAGGTCGTCCTCCGACCTGATGCCTGTTTCTAGTATGATCGACGGCCTGACGGTCACCGGCGGGACTGGCAGCACCTGCAGCACGAACCACTCTGGCCTTGCGGTCGTCGGGTCGTAGCCTAGCAGCATCAAGTCCTCGTCTGGCACGTGGCTCAGGCGCTCGCGGATAGTGATCGGAAGCAGCCTGTTCTCGCCTGCCTCGGTTCTTTCCACGAATATAGTCGGCTTTGTGAATATCAGGTCGTACTGTTCTTTGCCGCAGTGCGGGCACGACTTGACCTTCTTGGCCTTTTCTATTATCTCGTCACGGATGTTTTCAAGCGTGATAACGGCGTATGGCGCCTTGCTCTCGCGGATTGCCTTGTAGTGCGCCAGCTCTTCAGGATCGAGCTTTATCCTGTTGCACGACCTGCACGTGGTGAGCAACAGCTTGTGCACGTCGTCGACAAAGGCGATGTGCAGCACCGGCTCGGCAAGCTCGATGTGGCCAAAGTGACCCGGGCACTTGGCAGAGGTGTTGCCGCACGTGGCGCACTTTTGCCCCGGCTCCAGGGTTCCTAGCCTGTTGTCCATCAGGCCGCCCTGCACGGGCATACCGTCCTCGTCGTACGTCTCTGGCGCAGTGACTTCTGCGACCGAGAACTTGCGCACTTCAGTTGGCGACCAGACGCTGAACTTTATTCCACCGAGAATCTTGGCTGATTCTTCCATCATTGTTATCTCCCCCTCTCCTTACACCTTCTCCTTGGCTATCAGCCTTGGAGCGACGTTGAGGCTCATCATCTCCTGCAACAGGAGCTTGAACGCGTACGCGATTACGACGGACGAGATCTTGGCCTTTTCTCCGCACACGCGGCAGACGTATCTGCGCTGCTTGACGTCATAGTACGCAAGCAGTCCGCACCTTTCGCAGACGTTGACCTCCGCCTTGTCCGACTCTTCAAGCAGACGATCTTTTAGCATCATGGACGCGCCATATGCGATAAGGCAGTCGCGCTCCATCTCTCCGAACCTGAGCCCTCCACCACGGGCGCGGCCCTCTGTCGGCTGCTTTGTCAGCATTTGCACCTGTCCGCGGGCGCGACTGTGAATCTTGTCTGCGACCATGTGGTGCAGTTTCTGGTAGTATACGACGCCGACATAGACGTCCGCAGGGAAGCGCCTGCCGGTCCTGCCGTCGTACATCACTTCCTTGCCTGTATACTTGAAGCCATACTGCTCCATTGCGCCCTTGATGTCGTCCAGTTTCTCGCCAAGGAACGCCGAGCCGTCCGCGATTTTGCCGCGCAATGATGCGGCTTTACCGCCGAGCGACTCCATGAACATGCCGACGGTCATCCTGGATGGGAACGCGTGCGGGTTAATCATTACGTCTGGCACAAGGCCGTCCTCGGTGTACGGGACGTCTTCCTGGTTGACCAGCATTCCGACGACGCCTTTCTGGCCGTGCCTTGAGGCAAACTTGTCGCCGATCTCTGGAATGCGCATGTCGCGGACTCTGATCTTGTACATCTTGCCGCCCTCCACCGATTGTGTTATGATAACGGTGTCGACGACTCCGTTTTCAGACGGCCTGACGCCGACCGAAGTGTCGCGCCTGTACGGGCCCTTTACTTCAAACTCTTTGTACTCCTCCATGAACCTTGGCGGAGAGGTCCTTCCGATCAGTATGTCACCGCCGTTGACCACGGCCTCGTGCATGATTGCGCCGTCTGCCTCAAGAAGGCGGTACGCCTTTTCGCCACGGTAGCCACGGATGTTGGCGTCGGCCTGCGGGAGCTCAAACGTGTCCTTCATGCCGCCAGGGTATTGTTTCGCTTCAGCCTCATAGATCCTGTAAAAGAACGTCCTTCCAAGCCCGCGGTCGACTGACGACTTGTTGAACACGACTGCGTCCTCGATGTTATAGCCTTCAAACGGAAGCACCGCAACGACGCAGTTCTGGCCCGTCGGGCGGTCTTCAAGTCCAAGCAGGTTTATTGCCTTAGTAGAGACGACAGGTATCTGCGGGTAGAGCATGAAATGCTGGCGCACGTACGTGCTTGCGTTCATCAATGGAGTAGAGAACCCAAGCGATTGCTTGGCCATCGCGCTCTCGTACGTGTTTCTTGGCGACTGGTTGTGCTCTGGGTACGGGATGATTGAAGCGCCGACTCCAAGGATTGCGGAGGGGAATATCTCCAAGTGCGTATGCTTGCCTGTTTCCACCTTCTTTGGCTCCATCGCCACGTACGAGTTTTCCTCCTCGTTTGCGTCGACCAGCTCGATGACTCCCATGTAGAGAAGGTCCATCCACGACAGGAACTTCTTGGACACCTTTTCGATTATCTCCATCGTGACAAGCGGCTTGCTGTCTTTTAGCACGACGAGCGGGCGCATGACCCTGCCGGCGTTGCAGCTGATGTACAATCTCTTGGTCGCGTTCTCGTTTTGCGAGCTATAGAGGTAGATGCCGACGTGCGGGTGGACCTTGCCGGACCTCCTCATGCTCCTGAGGGTCTCTGCGAGAACGTCGCCCTTTTCCACGTAACCGATCAGCCTGCCGTCGACAAAAACCCTCGTGCCGGCAGCGCGTAGCTTCTCATTTGCCTCGTCCACGTTCTGGACTCCAAGTTCATAGAGTTTCTCTGTGACTTCGGCAGAAAGCACGTTTACGGAAATGATTGCAGAAAGCGCGAGGTTCTTGACCAGTCCACAGTTGGAACCTTCAGGAGTCTCTGCGGGACATATCCTGCCAAAGTGCGTCGCGTGCAGGTCGCGTGCCTCAAAGTTGGGCTGGCTCCTTGACAGCGGGGATTGTATCCTGCGCAGGTGGCTGATCGTTGACATGTAGTTTGTCCTGTCCAGTAACTGTGTCACACCGACGCGGCCACGGCCCCAGTTGCCCGTTGCGATGGCGTTGTTTAATTTGTCAGAGACGATTCCCGGCCTCACGGCTGCCGCAACGGCGTTGATGCCGCGTTTCTGGCCGGAGCGCTCTAGCTGGTACTTCATGTCGCGGATGAGGTTGCGGAACGCGGTGCGGAACAGGTCTGCAAGCATCTGGCCGGCAAACTTGATGACCTTGTTGCCATAGTGGTCCTTGTCGTCTGCCTCTATCCAGCCAAGTTTCAATTCGATAAGCTTGCTTGCGGCCTCGCCGAGGAACAGCGCCTTTTCGTGCCTGTTCTCAGGGTTCTTGCCAATGTGCGGTAGGAGCCCCCAGTCAAGCAGGGTCTCGGCGCGCTTTATCTGGAACTCTTCAAGCATACCGGGCGCGATTCTCTTTGAAATGTAGACGATTGCGTCGCGGCTTGACGCCACGTCGCCGGCCTTTTCAAACGAGGGCTCTAGCTCGTCCTGTATCAGCTCGTTGAGCGACACAGAATCAGCGATGTCCTTGTCTGCCTCCAGGCCGAGCGCGCGGATGAGCGTGATGAGTGGAATGTCGACTGGCGAGCCGGGAATCTTTGTCACAATCGAGCCGTCGGGGCGCATGATGAGCTCCAGTTTTGCACGGTAGCCGACTATGGATGAATACACTTTGGCCTTGTACAGGAGCGTGCCCGTCGTTTCCTCGGTGTCGACGATAATCTTGTTGTACGACAGGTCTTCCAATCCAACGATGACGCGCTCTGAACCGTTAATGACAAAGTATCCGCCAGGGTCGCGTGGGTCTTCGCCGTATTCGACCAGCTTGACCTCCGGCAGGTTGTGCAGGATGCACGTGTTGGACTTGACCATCACCGGCATGTCGCCGATGTGGATAAAGCGGGATTCAAGTATCTTGCCGTCCTCGACGACGGAGCATTCGAGCATTATAGGAGAAGCATACGTCAGGTTGCGCAGGCGCGCCTCCATCGGCGCGACGTGCGTGATAGAGCCGTCAAGCTCCATTATCCTTGGCTGCTGAAGTTTTACCTTGCCAAGTTTTATCTTGTACGGGTATTCGGCGGTCTCGATTTCAATCTCGCCCACTTCGTCGATGATGCTTTGCAGTCCGCGTTCCATGAACTCGTTATAAGAGTTCAGGTGCTGGCGCGCGACTCCTTCCCTTCTCAAAATATCATTGATAATAGGCCACATCTCGATAGAATTCTCTATCATCTCGAGTACTCACCCTTCCACCACGTAGCGGTAATATACACTTTCACCCGCAGTCGGGCTCTTTCTCGTGATCTTGATGATGTCGCCCGGCCTCACGTCCAAGTCTTCGATGGCCTTGTCGCTCATCAGGATGTAAGGGAGCTGGCCCGGCTTGGCGTTGTATTTTTTCAACACCTCTTCAGCCTCCGCCTTGGGGATTATCTCGTGCTTTGGCTGGTACACATGGTTTGTTATCTTGACTACTTTCTTTTCAGACAAAGGATGCGACCTCCACGGACAATAGCTTGTGCTCAAGAGAAAACATCAAAGTCAAATTGATGAATAAAAAAATAGTATATTTAAGTATTGTGAATATTTGATCCAAAAGCCGATTTTATTTGGAAAATTGAAAAGCGTTTTTTCGCGTGGTTATCTGAAATGAGTACAAGCGTTAGAGTTCCTGCACAAAAAGGATAAATAGTAACGGAAATATAGCGTGTTAGGTGTGCATGAGGGATAATGGAGTATAAAGCGTACGCACTAATGGCAATAATGCTGGCATCTGTTGCGGCTGTCGGCACGTTTGGCGTTGCACATGCACAAAGCAGCACCGCCATAACGACAGACAAGACAGATTACAGCACAGGAGACACCATCAAAGTCTCTGGAAAACTTAGCACAGCACCAACAGGACAACCACTACTCATTCGAGTATTCGATCCAAAAGGCAGCATTGTAAAGTTCGACCAGTTTGCCGCCAGCGCAGACGGCTCATTTACCTACTCGTTCAAGGCAGGAGGTATAATGAAGTCTAGCGGCGACTACAAGGCAACAGTCACATACAATGGTGCAGACGTTGGATCAGCAATGTTCAAGTTCACAGCAACAGGCACTGGACCATCGTCAGGCGGATGGAGCAAGATGACAATACAGCTCAAGAACGGTACGCAGGAGGTCATGTACAAGATCACCGGCGGCAAACTCATTAGCCTCGCAGGTGACTCGGACACTTCGACAATCACTGCCAAGATCAACTCGACCGCAGACGGCCAGCTGATCATCCAGATTCCAAGGACTCTCGCAGACGCCAGAGCGAATGGCCAAACAGGCAATGACACCGACTATGTAGTCTTTGTCGATGGAATCGAGGACTTTGCTGATGACGACCACGGTGCGTCCATAAGAACAGTGACTGTCCCGTTCGCGGCCCAGTCTGAACAGATCGACATCACAGGTACCTTCGTAGCGATCCCAGAGTTCGGCGCAATCGCTGCAATCGTTCTTGCAGTCGCAATCGTCGGCATCATCGTCGCCACGACAAGGTACAGCAAGTTCAGCTTCTTGCCAAAGATGTAAGGCAGGCTGGACGAGCCTCTCTTTTTCCTTTTTTTATTTTTGTCAACAACTACCGCAAGGTATACGACAATTATTTTCTGAAAATTTAGATGATGGGGCCTTCGGAGGGATTTGAACCCTCCTCAAGCGGTGTCTGCCGAGACAATTTCAGAATAGTCCACAGCCGCCTATACTCACCAGGCTATACTACGAAGGCCGCCAGTGCAATCTGCAGGAAGCACAATATATAATCGTTCGATTGCTTACTTGGAAGGCAGGAGCCCTATTCTGACCGTTTCAAGGCCCATGCCTTCTTCAAGTTTGTCTGCAAGCGCGTTCAGACCGAGCGAGTCGCCTGCAAGGTGGCCCAGGACGACAAGGTTTCCCTGTAGTTTTTCCTCGCGCATCTTTACCAGGTCGCCATAGTCAACGTGCAGGTAGATTACGGTGTCAACGCCATACTGGAAATACGCCTTGGCGATAGAATAGCCGCCGTTGGTTCCTGCCGCTATCACGAGCGCCCAGTGGCCGGCCTTGTTTTTCTCGCTTCCGTGCCTCACTTGCACGTGGGTTTCGGCGCGGCGGAATTCCGGTATTTTGCTCACAGACTCGACAATGTCAGAAACGTATTCCGTCTTGCCCGACTTTATCTTGGCAAGGATGGCCTGCCTCATGTATTCGTCGCAGGGCTGGTGTATGTTGACAAGGGGCATCTTTATCGCCCGCGCGGCTCCCACCACGTAGTCGTAGATGTTGGCGTGCGTCCTTGTCTCCACGCGCTCTTTGAGTTTCGCTGTCGCTTCTCTGGCGACCTTTCTTGGCACGCCGTGCTCTACCATGTAGTCGGTGTGCCTGTCAAAGACCTTGTAAAAGTTGATAGAGGCTACTCCTATTGGGTGGTGC
>NZ_CAMLDP010000003.1 GCF_946478925.1 uncultured Nitrososphaera sp.
ATAGATGGCGACTATGCCGGCCATGTACCACAGTTCTGTGGGAGTTTAGATAAAAATCTTGTCAGAGCGAAGGGGCAAAAGCCTGCCTTTCCCGCTCGTATGCCGATATCTCGTCTTCGAGCTTGAGCGTGAGGCCGATGCTGTCAAGGCCCTCCAGCAAGAGTTTTTTTCGGAACTCGTCTATCTCAAAGTGCATCTCTTTCTGGCCTGCCTTCACTACTTGCTTTGCAAGGTCTATCTCTATCTCTACATCGCCGTTCTGAAAGAGATAGTCGACTTGTTGCGCCGCAAGCCTGACAGGCAGCACGCCGTTTTTGAAGCAGTTGTTGTAGAAAATGTCTGCAAACGATGGCGCTATTACTGCGCGAAAGCCATAGTCGAGTATAGCCCACGCCGCATGCTCGCGCGAACTGCCGCTGCCGAAATTGTCGCGGGCAAGAAGTATCTGCCTTCCCTTGTACTGAGGGTCGTTGAGCATAAAATCCGGCCGGGGCTTGCCATCTTTGTCAAAGCGCCAGTCGTAAAAGAGGTACTGGCCAAATCCCGTGCGGCTTACAAGTTTCAAAAACTGCTTTGGCACTATCTGGTCGGTGTCGACGTTCACTCTGTCAAGGGGCGTCGCTTTGCTTTTCAATACGGTAAACGGCTCCATTGCTAGAGCCACTCCCGCACGTCCACGAAATGGCCTTCGATTGCTGCTGCCGCTGCCATCACAGGGCTGACAAGGTGCGTCCTGCCACCTGCGCCCTGCCTGCCCTCAAAGTTGCGGTTTGAGGTGCTTGCGCAACGCTCGCCGGGTGCAAGGATGTCAGGGTTCATGCCAAGGCACATGCTGCATCCAGACTCGCGCCACTCAAAGCCAGCGTCCTTGAATATCTTGTCCAGACCGAGCTTTTCCGCCGCTGCCTTTACCTGCTGCGAGCCGGGCACAACCATCGCCCTCACACTTGGCGACACCCTGCGGCCCTTGACCACGACTGCCGCCTCGACTAGGTCCTCAATGCGCGAGTTGGTGCACGAGCCGATAAAGACGCGGTCAAGCTTGATGTCAGTCACAGGCGTTCCGGATTCCAGAGCCATATACTCTAACGCGCGGACAGCGGCCTTGCGCTCATTTTCGTTTCCCTTGGCAAACTCGTCGGGGGCCGGCACGCTTTCGTTCACGCTCAATACCATCCCAGGGTTTGTTCCCCAGCTGACCTGCGGCGCAAGCGACGCCGTGTCTATCGTTATAGACCGGTCGAATTTCGCGTTTTCGTCGGTGCGCAATCCTTCCCAGTATTCTACCGCGCGCTCGTACTGCTCGCCCTTGGGCGCATAGCGCCTGCCACGGATATAGTCAAAGGTCGTCTCGTCGGGTGCGACAAGGCCGGCCCGCGCGCCTCCTTCGATTGACATGTTGCATATCGTCATCCTGTTTTCCATAGAAAGTTCCGATATGGCATTGCCCCGGTATTCAAGCACAGAGCCGGTGCCTCCTGCGGTGCCAATTGTCCGTATAAGGTAGAGTACCATGTCCTTTGCAGTCACGGCGTGCTTGTTTTTGCGCCGGCCTTCAAAGTTGACGGCAAAGGTCTTGGGCTTGTCCATCCACATCGTCTGAGTGGCAAGCACGTGCTCGACCTCGCTTGTGCCTATGCCGAGCGCAAGCGCGCCGAACGCGCCGTGCGTCGACGTGTGGCTGTCGCCGCACACGATTGTCGTGCCCGGTATCGTCAACCCGAGCTCCGGCCCGATGACGTGGACGATGCCCTGGTCTGGGCTGTGCATGTCAAATAATGTAATACCAAATTCCCGGCAGTTGTCTGCAAGCGTGCGTATCTGCGTCGCAGATATCTGGTCGACTATTGGAAGTGACCGCGCCGTGGTAGGCACGTTGTGGTCCATTGTAGCGTACGTCAAGTCCGGCCGGCGCAACCTGCGGCGGTTCATCCGGAGGCCGTCAAAAGCCTGCGGCGACGTAACTTCGTGTACAAGATGGCGGTCGATGTAGAGCAAGGACGGCCCTCCTCCCTTCTCCTGGTGCACTATGTGGCTGTCCCAGATCTTTTCAAATATCGTCCTTGGTTGGTCGGCCAAGCGAGAGAGGAATTGGCGGCAGGGAAATATAAAACAAGTGAGTAGTAGCAAGTTTTAAATCAGGTTAGGCTACTCTTGCAGCCATAATATGCACCCCCAGGATAACCGTTACCCGGAGTATATCGCTGAGCAAATAAAGAAGGGTACGACCACGTGCGCCCTGACATGCAAGGACGGCGTGGTGCTGGCGGCAGACACCAGGGCAAGCGCCGGCCTCTTTATCGCCGACAGGCACGTCATGAAGATACAAAAGGTCGACAACCACCTTGCAATGACGATTGCCGGCGGAGTTGCAGACGCGCAGAACCTGGTAGACACGATGCGCTACAACGCCAACATATTTCGGCTTGCAAACAAGGAGATCATCCCGGTCAAGTCGGCTGCTAGGCTTTGCTCGAATATTCTGTTCAACAACCGCTACTTCCCATACTACGTCCAGATAATCATGGCAGGCTACACCGACAATGAGGGAGGCAAGATATACAACATCGACCTGTTTGGCTCGCTCACTACAGAGAAATTCATTTCCACCGGCTCTGGCTCGCCCGTCGCGTACGGCTACCTAGAATCCGAGTTCAAGGACGGCATGGGCGTAAACGACGCGTATAAAGTGGCGATGCAAGCAATCGCCGCGGCAATCCGCAGAAACGCAGGGACCGGCGATAGCATCAACGTGGCCATCATCGACAAAGATGGCTACCGCGAGCTGTCAAAGGAACAAAAAACCGCAGTGGGCGTAGTATTCTAGCCCACGGCATTTTCCTTCTTTTCTTACACGCTTTTTCCCGTTATTTCATTCACAAACAGGCTCGCATCCATCTTTGAAAACGCGGACAGCTCGATTTTTGCGCCCGGCCTCATGAACCGGCGTATCTCTTCGCCGGCGCCCCTCACTGACCACCAGTCCTCGCCGAACCGGTTCTGAAGGTGTCGTTCAAGCTCTGCCGCGCGTACGGCTGCTATTATGTAACTTGGCACGTACATTATTGCGTCAGGAAGTATGTGGTGCAAGAGCCAGTACTCGCCGGGCACGTCAAGCCCCGTGTATTCCCTCAGCAGTTTCCCGTAGAGGTCGCTTGCCTGCCTTGTAGAGAGTTTTTTGCGCCAGAACTCGGCCTTCATGAGCGAGTTTGCGGTGTAGAACGTGACGAAAAAGAGCTCCATGAAGTTGTTCCTCTGTCCCAGCTCGTCAAGAACGCGCTCGTCGGCCACGCCAAGCGACTTTAAATAGAGCCGGTTCTTTGTCAGGCGCTCCAGAAATATCGAGAATATCTCTGCTATTCCCATGGAAAAGCCGTAGCGGTCCCAATAGTCTGCCGATGGGTCGATGGAAGTAGCGTGTGCCGCGTGGCCCATTTCGTGGTAGCAGCCCTGCAGGTCAAAGTAGGGGCTTTCGCTCTTGTACAGGACGCGCACGTCGTTTGGCACCTGGACGAAAAAACAGATGGGCGACGGGTACTTGTCCTTGCGGTTTTCTGCGTCAATCTGTATCCGCGACAGGTCAAACCCGAGACCCTCAAGCGTCTTTTTCACCTGCGCGGTCGGGTCGATTCCGGCAAAGTGCTTCTCAAGGTCGGAATAGACGCGGTTTCTGAAAAAGTAAAAGTCGTCATAGTATTCCGCCGGCCTGCCGAGCACCTTTTTTGAAACATCAGCAAGGGCTTCACGGAACGGCTTTTTGGCCTGAGCGCCCATTGACTTGACAAACTCGGTCAGCTGCTGGCGTGTGAATTTCTCGTTTTCAAGATAGCCTGCAAGTGGGTCCAGCTTTTTGCCAGACTGCTTTTCGTACACGCCGGCGATCGTATCAAAGCGCACCTTTACCACTGGCGCGACGAATCTTGTATTTTTCACAAACTCGTCAAAGACTGCCTTGCGCTTTTTTGGGTCCTTTTCGGCGCTGTTGTACTGGCGCCACGAGCTCCAGTTCACCGGCCTCCCGTTGAACTTTTGCTTCTTTGAGACGACCTTGGCGTTGCGCAGGTCGTACAGTTTCAGCTCGAGCTTTTTGGTGGACGAGTCGGCCATGCTTTCAATCGACGACAGGTAGAGCTCTCGGGGCTCTTGAAAATTCTCCAGGAACAGCCTTGCGGCAAGCGACTTCATCTCTGCTAGCCCCTCTATCGCCTGTATGCTGTGCTTCAGGCCGGCGTACTGCCTGTAGCGCTCGTCTGATTCGGCTACGTATATGCGCTCGTCAAGCTGGCACCATTGCTCAAGGTTCATGCTGCCAGACATTCCGGCTTTTCATTTTAAAAATGTTATAACTTGGTCCAGCCAAGAAAAAGCGCGCATTTACTTGGTTTCTGCAACCGTCAGGGTGGAAGGCGGCATGCTGGTTATAGAGCCGGCGGGCAGGCTGTCAAAATTTGCATCTCTTGCAAGAAAGGTCGAGGTACCGCTTGCCTGTGTTAAAGAGGTAAGCGTTGAAAGAGCAGAGATAAAGGGCTGGAAGACGGCCGGCACAGCGCTACCGCCACACTACGCCGGCAACTTTTACGACTTTAAAATAGGCAGGATCTTCTACGCGCTTTCAGACAGAGACAAATGCGTTACATTCAGGCTGGAAGGCGCCAAATACAGCGAGATAATTGTACAGGTAGACGACAAGGAAAGAGTCGCGGAAATGGTGAGAAAGGCAGTCGCAGGATGATATTTGTATTTAAGGTTTTGTCCGAACGTTTGGACCAAGCGTTAAATCGATTTCCAAGCCCCACAGTGCCATGCGGGGAGCCACCACGAGGGCCCGTGAATCCTTTTATCCTTCTGACGCCATACGTAGATCATCAGGCGCTAGCACAGAGATGTCCACAAACATCACAAGGGCCGCAAGCGTCACCATAGTTCTTTTCACCGCCCTCACCCTCACCCATGCCGCGTTTGTGGACTATCGCTCTACGGGAGGAAACGACAAGTCCCTTTCCCAGATGCCGTACCTCCAAAACCGCAAGTTCGGAGTCGAGACGTCGTTGCTTTCGTTTGAGCGGGATTCGTGGCGCGGACAGGTGCGGCAAAAGTGGACAGAGTGCGGCCTGTGCTGCGGCGTATACGAATTGCTCGTCAGGATGAAGGGCGGGCCGACCAGGGCCAGGCTGCTTGCGCTTCTTGCAGAAATGCCAAAGAACAAGCTCCAGCTTGCAAACGAGTCTGGCATCGACTGGAAGGCGGTTGACAGGCACGTCGAGCGGATGCTTGAATTCGGCCTTGTGCAGGTCGTCGCCACCGCAGGCACATGCACGATATACGCGATTACAGAAAAAGGTGTCCGCGCGCTCGCACTTAGCGTAGATTGTTGTAAAGAACAGACAGAGTAAAAGAAAAGAAAAAGAGAAAAGGGGTGCGCTCTTAGGCGCCGGCCATGTTGTTGCGTAGCTCGACGCCCTTGTGGTCGTCGTTTGCCATCGCGGCTTCCCTGTGCATTTCAGAGAGGGCGCAGCCCATCTGTGCCTCTGGCTTGCCACGCCTCATCAGGCCGCGGTAAAGACCCGCTTCGAGCGTCTGGCCGTGTGCCTGTTCCCATTCCTCTACAGGGATGGAGTATTTCTTTTGTATCCTGTCCCTGTACCATTCTGGGATGACGTTGAAGGCGCAGAACGGGATGATTCTCAGGTCTGGCGTCAGGTAGTGTATGTCGCACCTCTGGAGGCGTTCCAAGTCCTCGTTGTATTTGTCCTGGAAGTGCATCATGCCAAGGAAGAGCGACCTTACGTGCCAGTTGCCGACCGAGTCAAAGTTGCGCTTTAGCAGTATGCTGGAGAACATCTTTGCCAAGTCGAGGCCGTGTGGCTGCTTGTCCTTGTCGACGAATGTCTTGAGCTTGCGGACGACTTCGAGCATTGTCCAGTAGCGGTTTGCGCCTGACCTTATCTCGTCGGCCTTCTCCTCAAAGTATTCAAGCACGCCCTTGATGTCGACGAATGCTGTCAGCGGTGTGAGCTTTCTTGTCTGGGTGTCTTCAAAGACATAGGTGCCTGCTCCGCACGCAAAGTGTATCGAGAGCTCATACTTTGGCTTCTTGCTGAACGCCTCGATGATGTTTGTCATGGGCATACACGATGGGACAGGGAACCACGCGTCCTTGCTTATCTCGCCGTTTGTCTGTTCCTCGATTCTCTCGATGCAGTCGGGGATTGTGATGCGGTATTTCTCGCGCTCTTTTTTGCCCATCCTGCCCGTCAGCGACACCGGCTGGAAGTTCACCGCGTGTACGACGTCCATGTGCTTTTGCGCGTAGCGGATGATCCCGCCCAGTTCGTGGTCGTTGATTGACTTTATCACAGTCGGTACGAATACTACTGTCATGCCGCACTTGCGTGCAGACTCTAGTGTGTATGGGATCTCCCAGTGGTTCTTGGGGTTCGTTCTAGGAGTCACTCCGTCGAATGAAAGGTAGAGGTTGCTCACGCCAGAGTTTCTCACCTGGCGCATCGTCTCTGGCGACATGGCCAGCTTGATGCCGTTGGTGTTTAGCTGCACGTGGTCGACGCCCTCCTCCTTCATTATCTTGATGAGTTCAGTGATGTCGTCGCGGAGCATCGGCTCGCCGCCGGTAATCTGGATAGAGTTGCCAGCAATCGGCTTTTCTGCCTTGAGTGTCTTCATCATGGCCCTCACCTGCTCGTGGTTTGGCTCGTACAGGTAGGCGCCTTCGAGACCCTTCTTCACGTAGAAGAAGCAGTACCAGCACGTGAGGTCGCACCTGTTGGTGATGATCATGTTGGAAAGGCCAGAGTGGGAAAGGTGGTTGGTGCAGAGGCCGCAGTTGTTCGGGCACGCGCACTTGTCAATCATGACGTTCGGGGCGTGTGCGCCCTTGCCGTCCATCCAGTAGGTGCTGAATTTCTTGTACATTTCATAAGAGCCGAAATAGAGTTCCTCAGTCTCGCCGTGCGTGGGACAGGTCTTGCTCATAAAGACCTTGCCTTCTCTTTCAAAGACTTCTGCGTCTAGAATCATGTTGCAGTCCGGGCAGATGCTCTGCGTGAACCTTATCGTTTTCTTCGCAGCAACATTCTTGCTGGACATATTGCTAATGTGAATTAGCTCCATACTACTATCTTGGAGAAAAAACTCCAGATTTAATATATAAAGATAACGTGTCGATTACTACGGTGATTGGTGTATAGGCCAAAACTGCCTTTTTTGCGTGCCAATCTCAACGATTGTTGCCGCTGCTGGAACGTAAATATATAACGGCGTAATAATGCGTTCTGAGTTTGAGCATTTCCGACAGGTCGCGCAAGGCGATGGAGGACCTTGGCATGACCGGCTATGAAATACGCGTCTATACTTCATTGCTTGAAGCCGGCGCCATGACGGCTGCTGACATTAGCAAAAAGTCGGGTGTGCCGTATTCCAAGATTTACGAGGTATTGAACAGCCTTGAAGACAAGGGCTGGCTAGAATCTGACAGCTCGCGCCCGCAAAAGTTCTTCCCCAAGTCGCCTTCCACCGCCCTTGAGGCCATGAGGATGAGAAGCGAGAACAACTTTCGCGAAAGCCAGGCTGCAATCGTAAGCGAGCTCATGCCCATGTACACGAAAAGCGGCATCAAGGAGAAGCCGGAGATCTGGGTGGTAAGGGGCATCTACAACATCGCCGCCA
Organism: uncultured Nitrososphaera sp.; assembly: GCF_946478925.1. The sequence goes on from NZ_CAMLDP010000003.1 coordinate 7,684, forward strand.
AGGTCAGCGAGATAGTCGAAGCCTGCCAGCACGAACTGCTCGTGGCGCTTCCAAGCGTCGCGCAGGACGTCGCCAAGCCGATGCAGCCGGTGCTCCGCACGCTGTACGAGCGCGGGGTAAAGATAAGTGTCCTTGCGTCCGAAGACACCAGCGCTGACATAATAAAGGCGCTTTCGAGGGTCGCCGAGGTAAAGCTGAAGGACGGCATGTTCGGCGGAGGAGTCATCGGCGACAGCAAGCACGTCATGATACTTTTAGGAGAGGGCGTCGGCGAAAACGGCATGATGGACCCGATAGCGATATGGGCTGACCACGCGGCCCTTGCAGGCTTTGCCAAGGACTACTTCCACTACCTCTGGGCCGACGCCAAGGCGCAGCAGAAAAAATCCGGCAATAATAGATAAGGTTAATAGTTATCTTTAGACAAGCTAGCTCCACCCGTGGAGTCCCTAAAGTCCCGCAAATCCGACGACGAAGAGCTCTTTATCGGAACAGCCGAGAGCGAGCACGTCGAGATGTACCTAAAGGCGATATGGTACATCAGGGAAAAGGGCGAAGAAGTCAAGGTAAGCTCCATCGCAAAACTGCTCAACGTGACGCAGCCTTCCGTGGTCCAGATGCTACGCAAGCTCAACGACCTAGACTTGGTCCACTACACCAAGGGCAGCGTCGAATTGACAAGCGAGGGCGACAGGATTGGCAAGCAGATGATACGCAACACACGCCTTTTAGAGGTCCTCATGAAGGACGCGCTGAGGATAGAGATAGACGAGGAGATGGTCTGCGGGATAGAGCACCACATGAAGAACATCTTTACCGACGCCCTGTGCACGCTTTTAAAGCACCCCAGAAAGTGCCCCCACGGCCACGACATACCAAAGGGCCGCTGCTGTTCCACCGCCTAGATCGTTTTTATGCCCTCCGCCACAACGTCTATGCGGATGGACATGCGGGCGGTGACAGGACTAGCCCTACTGACTACTTGGTGAGGAGGATCTTGAGTAAGGAGCCTGCTGCCCATCCACCTACCTAAAATTTCTCACAAGCTTGATAAATGACTAGATAGATTTCATATTTGCATTGGTCCAGATAGAAACTACGTGTTCTCTAGAGAGTTTCCGGAAATTCATCATAATAAGTACCTGCCGTTCGTTCATACCGGAAAGCTACATGCGCGACTTTGAAGTATTTCCAGAGCGCGAGGAAGGACCTGGCGCCATCTACATCGAGGCAGCGGACAAGGTCACGCTGAAAAAGATCCGCGAGATGACCTTTGTCAATGCCAAAGAGATCCTCGGCATCATATACTCTTCAAAATCCGGCAACACGCAGCTAAAGTGGAGGCAGACGCGCAGGCGCTCGGGCAAGGTGCAGGGCAACGCGTCGCCAAACGCGCTCGTCAACCTGGTCGAAGCCGGCGTCCTTACGCAGGAATGGGTAGACCAGTACATCCACGCCCAGGCGCCCGGCGGCGATGACGCGGCCAAGCCGGCGGAAGGCCAGGAAAACACCACCGCGCCGCCAGCATGATAGTAAAGCAGAGCGACGCTTCTGCAAACGCGCTTTTGGTAATCCCGGAAGACGCCGACGACCTGTTTACCCTCAGGCGCGTGGTTGCGCCCGGCGACTATGCGATAGCAGACACGACGCGGGTTGTCAAGCAGGAAAGCGACTATGGCAGGCCGGACAGGGGCGAGCGCGTCAAGGTCCGGTTAACAATCAGAGTAGATAGGATTGAACTTGACTCGTCGGTGGACCGGCTGCGCGTCTCTGGCACAATTACGCACGCTAGCAACGAGCTTGTGTCAAAGGGGGTGCACCACGCGCTTTCGGTTCAGGCCGGCGACATTTTGACAATAGACAAGGGCCGCAAGTGGCAGGACGTGGAGCTAAAGCTGTTGAGGGGGTCGGGCGGCGGCTCCTCCTCTTTGTCGTCGTTCATACTGGTGGCAATCGACACGCAAGAGGCTGCAGTCGCAAGGGTAACGGGGACGCACGTCAAGATAATACCAAACATATATTCCGGCCAGCAGGGCAAGCGCTACGCGATAAAGAACGCAAGCCTCGACTCGTTTTTTGCAGACACTGCCAAGACTGTGGCATCTGTCTTGTCGGAAGGCGACAGGATAATCATCTTTGGGCCCGGCGAGACCCGCAGGCGCTTTTACAACGCGCTTGACAGAAATGGCTTGCCAAAAGAGCGGGCGCAGGTGGTGGACGGGGTTGATGTCGCCGGCGAGGATGGCGTTTTCGTGTTCCTCCGGTCGCCGGCGATGAAGGACGCCATGAGCGCAAGCAAGCTTGCCACGGTGTCGGCCATGCTGGACCAGGTGATGCTCATGGTCAACAGGGGCGAAAACAAGTACGCAGTCGGCCTCAAGGACATCACAGACGCCGCAAGCATCAAGGCGATAGAGGCGATAATATTTTCAGACTCGGTCTTCAAGACAGCTGACGAGGATATGGTAGTGAAACTGCTCAACTCTGTAGAAAGCTATGGCGCAAAGACGTACGCGGTCGATTCGTCGACCGACATCGGCCTGCGGGTTTCATCTCTTGGCGGGATGGTTGCGCTTCTTCGCTACGCGATGCGATGACTTGGCGTCAACAAGCCACGAAAGGTACGGCTTGGACACGTCGCTCATCTTTATCTCCACTATCTCCGGCACGTCGTACGGGTGCACACGGGCAAGCTCCTCCTTGAGCGCCTTTGCAGAACCCTTGACCACCTTGAAAAAGGCGATGTACTCGGGCTGGTCCTCCACCTTGCCTTTCCATGAGTAGATGGAACGTACCTTGGCAAAATTGACGCACGCGCACAGGCCCTTTTCAACAAGCTTTTTCCCGATCTCGGCAGCCGACTCTTCCGTTGAAAACGTCGAAACTATTATTACCGCCTTGGCCTTGCTCATCCCTCTCTCTGTATCCTTTTCCGAAATAGGAGTTGAAGTATTTATTCCTGTAGTAGAGTCTCGCAGAGAGGGTTTGCCTTTATCACGATAAAGTCGTCGCTCTGCCGGTTCTTTGACACGACCTTGTCATAGTCGGCCTTGGAACAAGTAATGACGACCATGGTCTTGTCGGTGTGGTATAGGTCAAACGTAGGCCCCTGGTGGCGCTCTACGTCGCCGATGTAGTCGCGCACCTTGGTCTCTAGCGACGACAGCAGGTCTAACTTGTCGCCCCTCATTTCATGCGGGTCAAGCGTCCAGGCTATCGCCACCTTGGTCCTGCTTGCCTTCAGGTCGCGCTTTTTCAGAGTCCCGCGCACCTGGTCTATCAGGTGCTTTGTGTAGCCCTCTATACCCCGGATGCTCCCGTTGACCAGGTACATGAGCGGGCCGGCGCCGTCTAGCGACGAGCCGATTATGCGCAGGTCGTACAAGCCTGAGGTCACGTCGTCGATGTACAGATCGGAAAACGTGCCGTGCATAAGCTCGTTGGCAGGCAGGTTGCCGTCAGTGGCCTTTTTGCACACTTCGAGGATGCTTGCCATGCCGGAATAGTGCGAAAGCGAGCGGATGACGTGTGAAAGCTCGGCAGAGTAAATGTCTACAAAACTCACCTTCTTTTTGCCGTCCGTGTCATACAGCATCTTGGCAAGGTTGTTGTCCTGCTTTGACTTCACAGAGCCTACCAGCATTTCAGTGCCCGATGCTATAGGACTAGAAGGCATGTAGTAGTACGAGACGTCCTGATCTGCGGCCATCCCAGTCACGTGCTCGATGAGGGCGATGTTTTCGTTGTTGCCGCCTATCCCTGCAGGCAGCATGTAGACGACGGACGAGCCCTTTTTGAGAGCCTTGACCGCGTCCTTGAATTTTGCCGCCACGTCGGCCTTGACGTCCGTTCCTATCTTGCGTATCCGGGGCGCAAAGAACAGGTACGATGCGTTTCCTATCGCCACGTCCATCGGCTCTAGGCCGAGGAGCGGCTCGTCCTCGACTAGGGAACTGACGTTTGGGTACGTGCGGGCAATGTCGGCCTTGAGCGATATGGCGTTTCGCAGCGACTCGTCAATGAGCGAGACCTTGGCGCCTTTTACCGCCATGGCAGAGGCTATCCTGTAGCCCTCTGTGCTAAGGCCGTACACGGCCACCTGCGGCAATGATGATCCCCCGCTCAAACTATGGACTGAGCTCCCCCGAGCAACGTGCCATATACGCGTTGTCATCAGTTAAAGAAAAGGTTTTTCACCGGCATAGGCCAACTTGCAGCGCTTGAGGATCTGGTTCGACATCCTGACTCCAAAACAGGTAATGTTCTTCAAGGATGCCGTTGCATCCCTGCGGGAAAAGGGGCACGAGGTCCTTTGCACATCGCGGGACTACCGCGAAGCAGTCGAGCTTGCGAGGATAAAGGGGCTGGACCTGAAACTGGTTGGCAGGCACGGAGGCCCCGAAAGGTACGGCAAGCTGGCAGCAAGCGCGGAGAGGATTGGCGCCCTTGCAGACGCAGTCAGCGGGTTTTCGCCGGATGCCGCAGTCACGTTTTCGTCGCCAGAGGGAGCAAGGGTAGCGTACGGCCTTGGCGTCAGGCACATCGGCTTTAACGACTCGCCGCACGCAGAGGCGGTGGCGAGGCTCACCGTGCCTCTCATGAGCAGGCTCTTGTGCCCGTGGGTGATACCGTACTCCTCGTGGACCGGCTATGGCATTTCAAGAAAAAACATTTCGCGCTATCGCGCCCTAGACCCTGTAGCTTGGCTCAAGCACGATTCTTCGCAAGCAGACAAGGAAGAGGAGGCAGGACGCGACAAGAAAACTGTGCTCATCAGGCTTGAAGAGAGCAAGGCGTCATACATTGCTGACAAAAAGCTGGCAAGCACGGCCCTTGTGGATGCCGTCGTGAACGAGCTTGCACAGCGCGCCGACATCGCCATTCTGTGCAGGTACAGCGACCAGATAGAGGAGGCAAAGAAAAGGTATGGAAGCAAAGCAAGGATAATCGAAAGCGTGGTCGATGGCGTGCCCCTGATAAAGTCGGCCGGCCTGTTCATAGGAGCAGGAGGGACCATGAGCGCCGAGGCCGCGCTCCTCGGCGTCCCGACCATATCGATAGCGCCGGTCAGGTACTACGTGGAGGACTACCTAGTCAGGTCGGACCTTGTGGCAAGGACCCGCAACCCCGGCGCGCTCGTACGGCTTGCAGGCAAGATGCTCAAAGACGAGAAATTCCGCAAAGTGCAAAAGAAAAAGGCAGAGCGCGCTCTTGCGTCAATGGAAAACCCGACAAAAAGAATGCTTGCGGCTATACTGCAGCAGGATGATCGTCATAAATTATAAGGACCCAGAATAAAGTGGAACTACGCCCGGAAGCCCGGTGGAGGGGAGGCGCATCCTCCCCGCCGAATGTAGTGGCCAAGCATAGGGGCCTTTGGAGCCCTTGACCCCAGTTCGAATCTGGGCCGGGCTACTCTTACTTTTTCCTAAAAATTCATAACATCTTGCACGCGATGGCACCACGTGGGAAAAAAGGTATACGTCACAAGGAGGCTCCCGGGACCCGCTCTTGAAATGCTAAATGGGTTTGACATTACTCTGCACAAGGGACAGGAGCCGCCCACGAAAAAAGAGATCCTGAAAAACGTCGCCGGCAAGGATGCCATCCTCTGTATGCTCTCCGATAGGATAGACAGAGAGGTCATGGACGCGGCAGGATCGCAGCTAAAGATAATCAGCTCGTACAGCACAGGCTTTGAGCACATCGACATCGCAGAGGCGACGCGGCGGGGCATCTATGTCACGTACACGTCCGACATACTTGCAGAAGCCACTGCCGACATTACCTTTGCACTCATTCTTGCGTGCGCCCGCAACGTCCTTGCAGGCGATAGGATAGTCAGGCAGAAAAAGTGGAAGGTTGGCTGGATGCCCGACCTGCTCCTCGGCCAGAACGTGCACGGCGCCACCATCGGCATCATTGGCCTTGGCAAGATAGGCACTGCTGTCGCAAGGCGCGCAAGGGGCTTCGGCATGGAGATACTGTACTACAGCCGCAACGGCAACTCGGCGGCGGAGCAAGAGCTTGGCGCCAGGTACTCAAGCCTTGACGACCTGCTTGCGCAGAGCGACTTTGTCACGATACACACTACGCTGAACGACGCAAGCAGGCACCTCATCAACAAGGAGCGCCTGCAAAGGATGAAGAAGACGGCGTTTCTGATAAACACGGCAAGGGGCGCGGTGGTAAACGAGCGCGACCTTGCAAGCGCGTTGAAAAAGGGCACCATAGCCGGCGCCGGCCTAGACGTGTTTGAAAAAGAGCCGCTGGAAAGAAAAAGCCCGCTTGTAGCCATGAAGAACGTCGTGCTCCTCCCGCACATAGGTAGCGCCGACAGGATGACGAGATCAAGGATGGCGGAGGTTGCCGCAAAGAGCATCCTTGATGTCCTTGTTGACGGAAAAGAGCCTGACCCAAAGTTCCTGGTGAACCCGCAGGCCCGGCGCTAGGGCTACGACTCGTCCCACTCTTTTTTCTTCCGGTCGTAATCCTGGCGCGTGTACGCTATCCTTGCCGGGACGCCCATGACCACCGTTTCGGCAGGCACGTCCCTAGTCACCACAGAGCCCATCGCCACCACGCTGTTCTTGCCTATTCGCACGCCCGGCCTCACTACGGCGCGAGCCCCGATTATCGCCCCGTCTTCCACAACCACTCCCATCATCTTGGGGCTCATGGGGTAGGGGTCGTTTGTGAAAGTGGCGCCGGGTCCGATAAAGACGTCGTTTCCAATAACGGTGAGGGGCGGGATGTATACCATGCCTTCAATCTTGACGTTGTTTCCAATCTTTACCCCATAGTCAACGTGAGCGAGTGAGCCTATCTTGACGTTGTCGCCCACGACGGTCTTGGAGCCGACATAGGCAAAGTGCCATATCCGAGTGTTTTTGCCTATCTTTGCTGTCTTGTCGACGTGGTTCCTGACTCCGGCGGCGTTTCTATAGATTTTGCCCTTGGCCATCTACAGATGCCACGGGTTTCCTTGCCTTAAAATTTTCTCAGGGATCCTGGCCTGCCACCTGCGCAAAAAGCCCATGTCGCGCCCTTTATTGCGCAATTCGTCAGGCAGCATGACGGGTATCTCTTCCATTATTGGATAGTACCGCCCGCATTTCGGGCAGGCAAGCACGCCTTCCTTCACCTCGTCGCCGGCGGCCTCTATCTCGACAAGCTCCAGAGGATAGTGCTTGTCTATCGGGCACGCCAGTATGTCAAGCATGGAGCGCTTCATTTTCTTATTTCAGGTCCAGGTATATCGGAGAGCCAGTATCGCTTGATAAAAGTGCTGCCTCTGCCACCTTGGTGACGTTCGTGGCGTCCCGCGCAGACACGGCCGAGTTTTCCTTGCCCTGCACGGCGGCGATAAAGCTCTTTAGTTCCAGCGTCAGTGGCTCCTCAAAGGGCATCCTGGGCGTGACCGTTTCGCCGGCGTTGTCTATCTTTACCTCCTGCGAGATAAAGTTGCCGGAGATTATCCCATCCGTGCAGACCGCGCTGAACGTGCGCACCTTCTTTGGCGTGAGCCAGTTGACAGAGATGATTGCGACCCGCTGGTTCGCAAAGCCCAGCATGAGGGTCGCAAAGTCCTCAAATTCGTGCACGTGTCTGCCGGCCCTCGCAAACACCACGTTTGGCCTTGCGTCAAACAGGAACATCGCCGTGTCGATGTCGTGGACGGCGGTGTCAAATATTATGCCTACGTCCTTTATCTTTGGCGGCATGCGGTTTTCGCGGTGGAACTCTAGCATGAGCAAGTCGCCGCACTTTTTGTCGGCTATCATCTTTTTCGTCTCGCTCACCGCGGGATTAAAGCGCTCGATATAGCCACAGGTGAGCATGACGCGCTTTTTCCGGGCCAGCTCTGCCATCTCGTCGCACTCTTGGGACGAAAACGAGAGCGGCTTTTCTACGAACGCGTGTAGGCCCTTTTCCATTACCTTCTTTGCTACTGCCGAGTGTGTGCGGGTCGGCGTACAGACCAGGCAGGCGTCGAGGCGCTCCTTGTCAAGCATCCCGTCCACCGACGAATACGGCGTCGCGCCGTGCTTGGTCGCGATCTCTTTGGCCCGTGCAGGGTCGAAGTCGCACACCGCGCCGAGGACTCCGAGTTCTCCAAGGACGCGGGCGTGGTTCTTGCCCCAGCCCCCTACCCCTATAACCGCTATTCTTGTATTGCTATTATTATCTACTACCATACAGGTGTTAACCAGCCCGTGTACTCCTTGACGCCACCGGTTACAACCTTCTCGTATGTTTGTCTTATGCTCTTTGACACGGGCCCTTCCTTGCCGGTACCTATCGCGTGGCCGTCGATGCTCGTGACTGGGACTATTTCTGCGGCGGTCCCTGTGAGAAATATCTCGTCGGCCATGTACAGTTCCGCCCTAGGTATCGGGCGCTCGGTGACTGCGTATCCCATCCCTCTGGCTATGGTGATGGCGGACTCGCGTGTGATGCCTTCAAGAGCGGAATCGGCAGAGTACGGCGTGAATATCCTGCCGTTTCGTACGAGGAATATGTTCTCGCCGGAAGCCTCGCTCACGTTACCGGCGACATCAAGCAGTATCGACTCGTCGTAGCCGTCCCGCCTACATTCCTGCGTGGCAAGCACCGAGTTCAGGTAGTTTCCTGCGGCCTTGGCAAGCGGGGGCGTCGTCTGGTCGCTTATGCGCCTCCACGACGAGACGCGAGCCTTCAGGCCGTCGCCCTTGAAGTATTTTGCAAACGGAAAAGCGACTATGATGGTGTGGGTTGGAGAGTCTTTGGTGACGTTGAGGTCTATTCCATGCAGACCCACGAACGTGAGCGGGCGTATGTAGACGGATTCTTTCATCTTGTTCTTTTTCAAGAGTTCCACGGTCGCGTCGCCCAGTTCCTTTACTGAATGCTTGAGTGCAAGAGAGTAAACGTTTGCCGAGCGGTGCAGGCGCTCCATGTGCTCCTTCAGGCGAAAGATAAACACATTGTTGTCCTTGGAGCCGTAGCCGCGTATGCCCTCAAAGACGGCAGTGCCGTAGTGCAGAGCATGGGTAAAGACCGGGACCTTGGCGTCTTCCCACTTGACAAACTTGCCGTCAAACCAGATGTACTCGGCGCCCTTTTCCTTCATATTGGCAAGCTTTGTGGTGGCTTATAAAAATCCTACTTACTTGTATCCTTCCCGGGGAAACTTCATGCCCATGACGCGCGCAGTCGCGTCCTCCTCTCTTGCAAACCTCTCGACCGCGGACCAGTTGCGCTCGATGACTTTTACCACCGACGCCGGCACCATTTCGCGCCACGTTCCCCGGTCGCCTTTGTCAAGGGCCTCCCGGTAGAGCATGTCCTTGACCGACGTGGCAGATATTTCTAGCCTGTCGGCCTTGAGCGGGTTCAGGCGGTAAATCTTGAGCATAACGCGCTCGGCCTTGTCTCCAGTGTACGACACGAACTTGCCCTCCTTTACGTGCGACACTATCTGGTTTCGAAGCTCCCACGATTTTGAAGAAAGGAGCGGCGGCATGTATTTCGCAAACGGAGCGTAAAATGTATAGTCCGACAAGACAGAGACAGAGTCGCCAAATATCGACTCGACCATCTCCTTGCGCTGCTCAAACGAGAAGGGAAAGCTCCTCGTGTTCACCTCCAAGTTGTCCTTCATAAAGCGCACAGGAAAAACATAGACAGAGTAGTCGCGCTTTAAGGTCGATATTATCGATTCGTGCGCTTTTGTCACAGGGTTTAGGTGTGCGAGGTACAGGGCGGCGGTTCTTCCCATGCTCCGCTACCGTTAGACCGATGCCCATATAAAAAGTGGAAAAAGAAAACTCGTGCGTATATGCGTATGTGTGTGCGGCCTGCGGCTCAGTCCTTTTTGATCTCGATTTCAATCGTCGAGACGTTGCGCGTCCTTCCGTCCTCCGACTTGACAGTCTCGGAGCCAATCCTGACGTCGCCTATCTTGTAGCCGGCGCTTTCCATCCTCTTGATAGTGATCTGCGATACGTCCACGGCCCTGCCAATGCTCAGCCCCCTTGCCTTTATGGTGACCTTGGGCTGGTTTGCCAGCTGGATGAGCGTCGAGGTGACGTATGCCATGAGCGGTTTTTTGCCGATGTAGATTGTGTCATGTGGTCCATCCCTTGAACCCTGTGGAGCGCTTGAATTCTGTGGTGTGCTCGGTTGTGCTTCAGACATGAAACGTGAGTGGTCGCAGGGCTAATTTAAGCTATGACCGCTTGCAGATTTTTTGAGCAGAATGCATTAGCCCTGAGGCGACAGGATGGTTTCGATGCCGGCGTCGGTCGGTCCAAAGTCCCTTACGACTTCGGACCATTTCACGCACTTTACAGACTGGATGGCCCTTATGCCGTCCATCAGGTTGAGCAGCTCCCGGGAGTCTTTGTAGAAAACGGTGGCCACGATGTTTGCCTGAGGGTCGCCAATCCGAAGCGACGTGCTTATGATGTTCTTGCCAAAGCTACGCAAAAGTTCGGCTACTGCCTCTCCGCAATCCCCGTCAACGGAGATCATCAGGTCGGCCCTGCGCCAGTGGAACATGCTTATGTTTATGTAGTATTTCTTTTTTAGAATGGTGTGCTCAAGTTTCGCCCTCCTCCGCTGGATGGTCGAAAGCGGGCTGTCGTACTTGCTCGCAAGAAATGTGCTCTTGACTTCGGCATCCTTTATCATTTCCTTGATTATGCCAATATCGAGGTCATCTAGCACAAGTTTGTTTACCTGATCCGATTGTTGTGACACAAAATTGCGATTCTTCCCCAAGTTTGACATTTTATGTCAGATAGCAATTCATTTAAATGTTTTAGTATTAAATCTTTGTTGTATCTGATACCATATGTCAACCGGCCAGTCGCAACTGGTCAGCGGATGCAACGACTCTAGGACAGCGGGGAAATCACGTTCTTGTTGCGGATTGGGACGGCATACACTTCTTGCGACCACGTGACACGGTCTGTGCCGGTGATGTTCCATATCTTGGAGATTGTCTCTAGGACGTCAGTGCTGTCGCCATAGACGAACTCTGCCACGATGTCAGAGGTGCCCAAGTGGACCGCGACGGAGACTATTCCGTCGATTTCTGCAAGTTTTTGCGCGGCCACAGACACGTCGCTGCCTTTTACCGTCACGTGGATCATGCCCTTGTTGTAGCCGAGTTTTTTGTAGTTCGGCTCCATCTTGCTTTTGACGATGTCTTTTGCAAGTATCATCCTCGTCCTGCGCTGGACCGTGCTCAACGGCACCTTGAGGTCCTTCGATATTTGCTTGTTGTCGCGTCCGGCAACAAGCAGGCTGACTATCTTGAGATCCAGCTCGTCTATTCTTACCACAGATTTGCTATTTAGGTCACGGGCAAGGATAGTTTTGGTGTTTTTCCTCAACCCCTAGGGTATATTGCCCCATCCACATATACTTATTTGCCCAAGTATGCACTAGAAAGTGAGTTTTAACGTCATAGGCGGCCGCTGCCGACGCCTTTTGCATCGCTTGCAGACAGCCCATGCGCCAAGCTCGACGCATTTCAGGCTCCGGACAAGTTTTCAGTTAAAATATCCCGTCGTGCAAGCATCACCATATACATGGCGCAGGAAAGAGTCGTGCTTTTGTGCGCAGCTTTTGCCCTTGTAGCCGCGGTCGTGGTCCCGACAGCCTTGGCCGCATCTGCCCAGGCCGCGATGAGCATCGAGGCAAACGCACCCATAATCAAGGTCAAGCCCGGCGAGAGCGCCGTCAAGAACATAGTTGTATACGGCACGGGCGCCGACAACATGCAGATAACAGGCATCACCTTTGGAAATGGCGAGGGATATTTCCGGCTAGGAAACGCGCTTCCAGTGCAGGCGACGTTGGACCCTGTAACAGGCAAGCTAAAGGCCGAAGTGCCGCTGATAGTCACGCTACCGGCACAAATACAGAAGGACGCCGAATATCCCTTTACAGTCACCGCCACGTCCGGCCAGACGAGTGTGCAGGCAGACTCGCATGTCCTAGTCGTGGTCGTGACGGCGGAAAGGCCGCAAGACTCTGACTCTATTCTGACAGTATTGTACGTGGTGATGGCTGCAGGAGGGGTCGTGTCCATCATCATCTACAAAAAGATAGCGTCAAAGAGATCATAGCTTACTACAAATACGCCCGAGCTTAAACAAGCGGCAGGCTCGTGGGCAAGGAAAAGATCAAGTGGAAGATAGAGTACGACTATACGTATTACAAGGTCTACGACAACAAGGGAGCCCTTGCCGGCTATTTCTTCCCCCATTACGGGGGCAAGGATTCGGAGGAGGAAGAAAACGACGATCGAATAGAGAAAATGAACAAGAACCACGAGCAGGTGGCGCAAGGCACGCTCCTTGTCCCGATGGCCAAACTCGACCTCCTGGACCACGAGGAGGGAATCGACATCGACTATGCCATAGCGTCGCTTGACGCAAACCTCATCCGGACGAGATTCTGGAAGGACTGGCTTGTCAAAAACGCAAAAGAGCTGTCGCTCTACGGCGCAAGGGTTTACACCGCAAGAGAAGACCGCAATATGCTGTCTGTCGCAATCGGTGCATCTGGCAACATCACGCTTGGCGAAAAGGAGGTCAAGGAATTTCTGACACCGCTCCTTGACAGGCTGCACGAGGACGGCCTGCTCTAGGTTATATAGGGTCTACAGGCAGAGAAAGAGTGCATACTAATGAAGGCCCAGTTTGCGCACCATCTCGTTTGCCTGCAGCACAACGACAAGCAGATAAGGCTAGTGCTGGAGCCTCTTGCCGTCGACGACAAGAACGAGAACGAGTGCACTGAGGGTTTTTTAAAGTGCCCCGAGTGCGGCGCCCTCTATCCCGTCATCCAGGGCGTGGCAATCGCAGTCAAGGATTTTTCTTTATACGCTGCCGCAAGGTCGCAGACGTACGGCAGGTGGCTCCTTGGCGCCAGCACCAAGGAGATGAAAGAGTTCCTGAGGGAAAAGGGGAGCAAACTTTCGCCCGAAACTGCAAACGACAGGTACGAGGAGGGAGGAAGCTGGTTTGTCCCGTACAGGTGGACCCAGTACGAGCACACTGAGGAGGACCGCTTTATACAGCACATGAGGTGGCACCTGCGTCCAAACGAGGTGTACAACCGCGTGGTGCACGGCATAAACAACGACATGGACGGCACAGTACTTGACATGGCGTGCTCCATGGGCTACAGCACGCTGCTCCTTGCGCAGAAATACGCCTTTGCAATAGGAATCGACCTGTCATTTTCATTCATCAGAGAAGCACGCAAAAAGATGCAGGAGAAAAAGCTTGGAAACGTCGAGTTTTGCGTCGCTGACTCACTTGCCCCGCCATTCCACCCAAACAAGTTCGACCTCGTGCTTGCGATAAACCTGCTGGAGCTTGTCGACGCGGAAAAACTGCTTGCGTCTATCCACAGGATGCTAAAGCCGCACGCAAGCACCATCATAGCCGACCCGTACGACTATAACCGTGACCCGCCGCCGAAAAAATCGTACGACGGGCAGTCGTTCCGCAGGCTGGTCGAGGACTCGGGTTTTGAGATATTCGAGAAGAGCAGCAAGAACGAGTCGTACATACCATGGGTGCTCAAGGTGAACGAGCGGGCGTACCTCTACTACTTTGTTGATTATTTGAAGGCGCAAAAGAGGTCAAAGGAAAAGTTCTAACTTGACCCGATCTGTTTAATAGCACGCACTCTTTAACGGCGACTATGCCAACTGCATATGTGCTCATCAACTGCGATCTGGGTTCCGAGGAGGAGATAATAAGGGAACTGAAAAAGATGCCCGGGACGATAGAGGTAAGCGGAGTCTACGGCGTATACGACATCATTGCCAAGGTCAGTTCAGACAGCATGGAAAAGCTGCGGGAAACCATCACTTGGCATGTACGCAAGATAGACAAGGTGCGCTCGACTCTGACCATGATAGTGATAGAGGGCCAGGGAGAGAAGAAAAAGTAGCTGCAAGCCAGGTTTATTATCTCTCCATTTCTTTTCTGTTTTGTTGAACTCTATAGAGGCGATGGCGCAGGACATCGGGCGTCAGCTTGACGACCTTCCGCGGCTTGTATTGCCTGCACCTGCCGGAAATGTTGCATTTGTAGGGTCCGGCGACTCGTACGCTGCAGCTCTTGCGGCATGCTACCTTTCATCAGGCCGCGCTACGTGCTGGCGCCCGGCAGATGTCATTTCAGACCCCTCGCTGCTTGTGGGCCGCAGTGCGTGTTTTGTTTCGATATCCGGCAGGACTCGCTCCAACATCCAGGCTGCAAGCGCCGCAAGAAAGGCAGGCGTGCCGACTGTTGCAATAACGGCCGACGGAAAAAGCCCGCTTGCAAGTGCCTGCGACAGCGTTTTTGCACTCGACTTCAAGAGCGCCGGAAAGACATCTGGTACGATCAGTTTTGCAGCAAGCATGCTTGCCTGCACGCACCTTGCTACGCAGGGCAAGACGGGCTGCCCAGCAGACCTGAACGAAATCTATGCCAGAGCGTCAAAAGCGGCTGGAAGGCTTGCAGGCAGGGTCCGCACCGGTTCTATAATCATGCTGGGCGACTCGCTTCTCTTTTCTGTGGCTATGTACGGCGCGCTAAAGTTCAACGAAGTATTTGGCTCAAGGGCGCAGGCGTATCCACTTGAAGAATTCTTTCATGCGCCACTTTTCGGGCTCAAATGCAATGACCAAGTCATTGTCCTTGGTACAAAAGGCGACTATGTGGCACTTGCAAGGCGCGTCAATGGATTGCCTGTCGACTGCAGCGCATCTGTGCCCGTCGAATTGCTGTTTTATGCGGTATTTTTCATCCAACACCTTGTGCTTGCGGTTGCAAAGAAAAAAAGGCTCCAAGAGTGCTATTTCATGCGCAACAAAAGACTGTTAAAGACAAGCTCGAAAGTCATTTACTGACCGACCGGAAGGTCTGGCCTGTTGCCCCATTCGCCCCACGAGCCAAGGTACATCCTGACATTTCTGTAGCCGAGCATCTTTAGCACCACAAAGCTGTTTGCAGCCCTGTAGCCTCCCTGACAGTAGGTTATCACCTCCGCGTCTTTTGGGATTTTCGCATACATCTTGGCAAGCTCTGCCTTGTCCTTGAAGGCCGCGTCCTTGACGTTGTCGTTCCAGTCGATGTTGACCGCCTTGGGTATGTGGCCAGCGCGCGCCGCCCTGATTGCTGACCCGTCAAACTCTTGCTTTGAGCGCGTATCTAGGACTATAGTCTTGTTCTTTTTTATCGCCGACTTGATCATATCATAGCCGGCGAGGATCTTTGGGTCCGGCCTGCCTGCGAATCTAGAGTGCACAAACGGGTTTGTCTTTTCCTCTACGGGCAATCCCTTTGTCTTCCACCCTTCAAGCCCGCCGTCAAGCATCGCCACTTTTGCGTGCGAGAAATAGAGCAATAGCCACACACCCCTTGCCGCAGATGGCCCCGAGACGCCGTCATAGAAAACCACGAACTTGCTCTTTGAAACGCCAATGTTTGACAGCAACAGTCTTGTCTGCTTGTTGAATTGCCTGATGCCGTCCTTGGACGTGTCTATCCAGTGAAACTGCATGAGGTCAATGTTGACTGCACCCGGCACGTGGCCCTGTGCATAGTCGGAAAATGGCCTTGCGTCCACGACAAGCAGGCTCCCGTCCTTTTTTGCAATGCGAGCATCCAGTCCCTCTGGAGATATTACGAGCATCGCTGGAAAGTTTTTTTACAAAGTTAATATTTATTTCCGTAGGCATGACCCTCATGTGGAGCCTCTATAACGTTGGTTAGGAAAAAGACGGTGCAAAAGGGCGACCGCCTAGAGTCCATCCGCGATGCGCATAACGTGGAAAAGATGGCAAGGACCACCCGCATGGAGGACTACCTCGAAGTGATATACGAGCTCATCCAGCACAAGGGCTATGCGACCACGGTCGACATTTCCAATTACCTCAACGTCAGTTCCCCAAGCGTGACAAAGATGCTCCAGCGCCTGAGCGAAAGCGGCCACGTCAACTACGAGAAATACCGCGGGATAACGCTGACTGAAGCCGGCGTTTCAGTGGCCAAGAGTATGCACGACAGACATGGCGTGCTTGCAGAGTTTCTCATGATGATAGGAGTCGACGAGGACACTGCAAACCGCGACGCGGAAGGAATCGAGCACCACCTGCACCCCGAGACCCTCAAGAAACTGGAAGAGTTTGTCAAGCTGGCCAAGAGCCAGGGGCTTGCCCGCTAGCACTCTAGCGCTTGCTCAAAAACAATCGCATCTCTTGCCCCGAGACGACCGCGTTGAACACCTGCTTGCCGGCGTCCGACCGCTTGTCTATCTTTACCCGCGCCTTTTTGCCCACCTGGCTGCTCATTACATACTCGTCGTCGATGTAGAGGTCGACGGCGCGCCCTATCACCTCCTCATCTACTAGGAGCGTTATCGCAGAGCCGGACTCACTCACCTCGAACTGGACCTCCCTGCCGAGAGTAGGCGTCTTGACCTCGACATCGATGTGGACGCCAAGCGCCTCTTCCAGCTCGTTTATCGTGGAACCACCCCTGCCGATTATCTTGGGCGCGGCCTCCTTGCTGACCTTGACCTGCACCCTGTTTTCAGAAAGGATGTTCACCTCGGCGCGCGGGTCGAACCGGCGCACCGCATCCATTATCTTTGACTGCGCAAGTTTCTTTATGCCAGACTCGTCAGAGCCGCTCTTTGTCTTTGACACCGGCACAACCACGTTTTCCTCTCCGTACGTGTAGATCTCGTACTCGACTGCGCCAGACTCGAAATCGCGCACCTCTACAAGCGGCCTTGCAAGATCGGCCTCGGTCATGCCGCTTGGCACCTTGACAGTCAGGCTCAATTCATAGACCTTGTCTATCCGCCCTTCCTTGACAAAGATGATGGTGTCAAGTATGTGAGGGATCATGCCAAGTTCCACCTTGCCCATGAAGCGCTGGACGGCGTCAAGCGGGCTTGAGGCGTGGACTACCCCCACCATCCCCACGCCGGCAAGACGCATGTCAGCAAACACGTGAAAGTCCTGCGCCCTGCGCACCTCGTCATAGATTGTATAGTCGGGCCGTACGAGGAGCAGTATGTCGACTGCCTTTTCAAAGCTGCCTTCAAGAGGTCCGTACTGCGTGACTTCCTCAGGTACTTGCAGGTCTCGGGGCGACTCGAACGTCTTGACTATCTTGCCCTTTTGCACGTAAAATTCCGCCAGGCTGCTTGCAAGCGTGCTCTTGCCAGAGCCGGGCGGGCCGGCGATGATTATTCCCTCGGCCTTGCCGGATAGCCTCTCCATCAGTTTCTCGCTTGCATTATAGTCGGCAAGGGCGAGCCGGACGGTCGGCCTTACTATTGTAACCTCAAGGCCGTCGGAGAACGGCGGTCTGGTTATCGCTATCCTGTAGAGGCCAAACTGTATGACCGTTGCGCCGCTTCTGCTTATCTCGACGGTGCCGGCGCCGCTCACCCTGCTTGCCTCGGAAATCTCTTTCACCATCTCATTCAGCTGCCCGTACGTGCTCTTGTCCGGGCCCACCTGCACCAACTGAAAGTTACCCGGCTTGCCTCTCTTTGCCATCGGCAAGACATTTTCTTTCAGGTGCACGCTCATGGTCGTTTCGTCAAAGAACTTTTCAAACGCAAGGTCTGCTGTTTTTGTAGGTGCCCGTATGTGGCGCGACTTTATGCCCTGCGCCTCTGCTACCAGGGCCTGCACATAGTCTGCAGTGAGAAGCGTCGCAGACTCGTTCATTGCCACATCCTTGATAATCGCGTCTATCCTGCCGTGCTTGGCAAGCCGGATGTCGTTGATGTCCGGCCTTGCGCCGGAGAACCTCACGGTTATGCTGCGCGCAGAAGCAAGCTCGCGCATCTTCTTTATCTCGGCAAGGCCCACAAAGCCGTGCTCCTTGTTGGTGGACGCCTGTGCCTGCAGCTCGTCGAGGACCGCAAGCGGGATTATTATCTCGCTGCCGGCTTCAATGTCGCCGGCTTCCAGCATCTTGGTTATCTCGCCGTCGATTATTATGCTCGTGTCAAGTACAAATTTTGCCAACGTGGTTCTCTCTCAGCTAGGGTTTAAAAAGACTGCCGACAGGGATTTTGTATCATAAAAATTGTACATAGGGATAATAACAAAGAATTTAAGAATGTTCAAGCATAGCCCTCTAGAATGAAAAAGCTCGAGGCAATCATACGCTCGGAAAAGATGCCAGTAGTCAAGGAGAAGCTGAGGCAGCTTGGAATAGGCGGCATGACCATCTACAACGTGTCGGGATGGAGCAAACAGCGCGAGCTCCACCTGCAGTGGAGGGGACAGCCGGTGGCCTACGACCTTTTGCCCAAGATAAAGTTCGAGATACTTGTGCCCGACGCGCAGCTGGACCAGGTGGTGCAGGCAATAATCGAGTCCTCGCGCACAGGCGAGTCCGGCGACGGCGTGATATTCGTGTCCTCAGTCGAGCAGGCGATAAACATCGCCACCCTTGACAAGGGCGACAAGAGCATTTCCTGAGAGAGATAGAAAAAAGAGACAGAGAAAAAGGCTAAAAGCAATAGCAGGCAAGGAACCGGCGTATTGCTACGTGCCCTTGCCGCGGCCGCCTTTATCGTGGCAGCGGCGGTCTTGTTTTCGTTTATCCCTTTTGCCGCCTTTGCCGCCCGCTATTACGAAGAGCAGACAGACTTTACCGAAACCAAGGTTCCAGCCTCTGGCTTTACCTGGAGCGACGGCTTGCAGGTCTGCATATTCAGGCAAGCCGGCGTCCCAAACTCGTACTATGTCTGGGCCAAGCTTGCTGTGCAGGAATGGAGGCAGGCATTGCGCGAGTACACAGGCAACGAGCAGGGGTGGACCATGACTGCACGCTATTCGCCAAGCGAGTCGCAGATGAAAGGCTGCAACGTCAAGGTTCACATCTATGATACCTACAAGGACTTTCCAGAATACCCAAATCAGACGGGCGCTTACACGGCAGTGCAGTATACGGGAGGCGACGCCGAGGGTGCAGACGTCTATCTCGCGCCAGTGGTGCTCCACGGTGACGGCAAGACAGAGATAAAGCTGCCAAACTATGCGTTCCGCAACTCTGCGGTGCATGAGATGGGCCACGTGCTCGGCCTCGGGCACATGGGAAAGGAAAAAGGCTACCTGATGTCGCCCGTGTTTGACTATTTCGACAACAAGGATCAGCTCCCGATAACTACTCTAGAGCTGTCTACGCTGGTAGGGCTGTACGGGACCGACGGGTTTGATCGCACAATCTCTATATTATGACAAGCCGGTTTAAGAGTCGAGAGAGAAATATGAACGCCGAGAGCTATCTAAAGGCAGGCAAGATAGCGTCGCAGGTAAGGGAGGAGGCAAGACGCAAGTACCATGTCGGCTCGACCCTTTTTGAGGTCTGCGAAAAGGTCGAGGCGCAGATACGTGCGATGGGAGCCCAACCGGCGTTTCCCGTAAACGCTAGCCTCAACGAAATTGCCGCGCATTACACGGCGGAGCCTGGCGACCAGACCATGGTAAAGGAAGGCGACGTGCTAAAGATAGACATCGGTGTGCATATTGACGGCTACATTGCTGATACGGCCGTCACGGTGTGTTACGACCCGAAATTCGACTCGCTTGTCAAGGCGGCCGAGACTGCCCTAGCAGAGGCGGTGCGCATGGCAAGGGCTAACACCAAGGCAAGCGACATTGGCCGGACCATCGAGACAATGATAAGCAGGATGGGGTTTAGGCCCATCCAGAACCTGTCTGGACACTCGCTTCAACAGTACACGATACACGCAGGCAAGTCCATCCCAAACGTCTGGACGATAGGCTCGTCGTTTGCGCTCCAACCGACTGAGGCGTATGCCATAGAGCCGTTTGCGACCACGAAGGACGGCATGGGAGTGGTCCGAGAAGGAAAGGTCCGAAACATCTTTGGGATAACCTCAAGAAAGCCAAGCAAGGACAAAGACGCTGATGAACTGCTGGAAACCATATGGAACCGCTACAAGACGCTCCCCTTTGCTCTCCGGTGGCTGACAGACGCTTACGAGGAAGCAAAACTTCGCAAGGCGATGGATGTGCTGGTAAAGAAAAAGAACGTCCACGCATACCCGATACTTGTCGAAGGTCATGGCAGGATGGTCACGCAGGCAGAGCACACGCTCATACCAAACGAAACCGGCTCGACAGTGATAACAATCTAGGAATTATTTTTGTCAGGCGGGTACTCGCCATAGATGGCGCTTGCCATAGTCGACTGCGAGCCGCATTTCTTGCACGGAGAACCAGAGTGGAATACATAGTCGCCGTCCTCAAAGGGCCGGCGCACCTTTTCTCTGCACGAGCCGCAGGTCTCCTCCGTGTATATCACGGGAGGGACTTCTTTTTTCTTGCCAAACAATATCATTATTGCGCGACCCCCATAGTGTTGCCTACGCCTATCACGAGCACGGACTGGCCCTCCTCGGTCTTGTCCTCGATTATCCCGTACACGGTGTCTGTCACTTTTTCAAAAGAATCGGCTATCTCTTTCCGCATGACGGTTATGGCGTCCTGCACCGACTGCTTCACTATTACGGCGTACAGTGGTATCCCAAACTGTGTGGCGACTTCCTCTATCTGGTACTTTTCCACGCCGATGCCACCTATTGCAGCTCCAATCCCTTCCGCCACGTCGCCTGTCTTTTCCCCTTCCAGTTTGAGCGCGGCGTCTATCATGACTATGGCATCTATCTTTATCCCAAGGTCGCCGACGAGGCGCCTTATGGCCTCGCCCGGCCTTCCGACCGTTCCCGACGGTCCCTCCGCCTTTAGCAGGCACAGTTTCCTGCCTGCGTGCTCGCTTTGCGCGTAGACGGTTTCCTTGGCGGCGGGCATCTTTTCCTTGCCGAGCATCATCCTTCCGACCACCATCGGCCCGATGCCGTCACCTATGGGCTGGCCCTTCTGGAAGGCGCCCACCGCCTTTTTCATCGCGGTGGCCTCTTCGATAAGGAGGGGCATCACCATCTGCAGCTGCACGAGCACGAACATGCTGGTCGTGCGCTTGCCCATCAGGAAATAGTGCCGGACCACCTTGTATATCATGTTGAGCGCTGTGGCGGCTTCAAGTATGTTCTCTATCTTGGACAGCTCGTAATCGTCGACTCCGGGGCATATCTTGCGGACCTCTGCGCGCATACGCTCGTCCTTTGTCCGAAGCACATGCTCCACCTTGCGCACGACTCCGCTTGGGTCCATGTCGACTGGCATTATCGTGAAATATTCGAGGAACTTGTCTATCCTTGCCGACGGGTCGGCAGCCTTGTCCTGAACCACGCTTTTGACATAGTCAATTGCATCAAGCCGGGCCCCATCCTTCATGTTCTTCAGCTTTACCAGCGACTTGGACACCTCGCCCAGTATCACCTTTGACTGCATCTTTTGGCCGTACATCATGAAAACCGGGATTATCGCAAGCGAGATGATGTACACCCAGACAAGCGGGTTTGTGGGGTCAAAGTCTTTGGGGTCTGTCAGCCCTCCAAGCTGCCGGAACAGTGCGGAAAAGTCAAGCATATTATCGTCGGCAACCACGGGAGGGCTGCAAAGAGCAATTAAAGGTTACTTGCGACTCTTGGAGGCAGGAGCGCGCTTTGCAGACGGCTGCGCCGGAACCGCTCTTTCTTTTTCTTTCTTGGCGACATGGCACTCGCACGCGCACTTCATCATACGCATGTCAAAGGAGCAGTCGTGGTCTGGGCCGCACGATTCGCCTACCGGCCACTCGCCTGGGCAGTCTACGTGCCTGTCGCGCTTGCAAAAAAACGTCAGCATTATGTTGTGTCCACGTGCTGTTGCCCAAAAGCCGATTTAATGTTTTTGCTTGGCTCAGAACTGAATGTTGAACAGCTGCGGAGCGTATATCGAGCCTTTCCGCACGCGCTTTACCCTCGCAACTGACAAGTAGTGCGGCCAGATGGTCGCCATGATGCTTCCTTCAGGCACGCCGACTGGGTCAAGGAGCACCACGATGTCGCCCTCGCTCACGCCCCGCTCGACCAGCTTTTCCTTTGAAATCGCAATGAGGTCGTCGGGCATACCCGAGCTATACAGGTAGACCTTGCCCGTGTATTCCAGTTTGTCTTCTGACATTCGTGTGTTTGTTTGATGAGGCTGGCACAAAAATGTTTGTTTGTTTTTGCCTATTCCTGCGCGGAATCGCCGAATATCAGCTTCATTTCGTCAAACGTCAGTTTCTCACCCGAAGACATCTTTTTCATCGCCGCCTCCTTTAGCGCGTTCCAGCGTTCCTGGTATTCCTTGTCGCGCCTTACGCGTTCCTGCATGGCCTCTTGGCGTGCGACCCTGCGCTCTTCCATTTCCTTTGTCTTCTTTTGGCGGGTTTCGCTCTGCGCCATACGGTTCTTCTTGAACGCAATGGCGTTAAGTTGCGTCTCTATCATTTCGAGTTTTGCCGCCGCCTCGCGCACGCCGTGGATGACCTGCCTGCGCTCCTCATAGAGCGCCTCGCGCGTGTTCACCAGGCCCTCGATGCTCTCCTTGAGCTTGCCTATCTTGTTGCCGAACTCCTCCTTCTGGCGGAAGATCTTGTTTATCCGGCCCTTCAGCTCGTCGTAGTGGGTAGACATCTCGCGGTACTGGTCCTCCTTTTTGTGCATCATCTTTAGAGTGTGAAGTTTCGTTGCGATCTCTTTTGAACGTGCGACCAGCTTGCGCTCCTCGTCCTTCGAGAGCTTTTTGGTTTGTATGTCGCGCTCTATCTGCTCAAGCGCCTTTGTGAGGCCGTGGATTTCGTTTCTGTCCTTACGAGACTTGGCCTGTCCGACCTTGTCGTCCAGCGACTTCATCTGGTTCTTGGCCTCGATCAGGCTGTTGCGCATTTCGACAAACTTGGGATAATCGGCATCCTTCTCCTCGTTGACGCCCTTGAGCTTGGTACGCAGCTCGTCAAGCTGCATCCTCTCCTCGTCTATCTGCTTCTTGACGGCTTCAAGCCGCGTATTTATTTCCTCTATCTTCTTGTCGCCCTGCTTTTGCTCGTCGACCACCGTCTTCTTGAACTCTAGCAGTGTCTTCATGTTCGGATCCGATTCGGGATTGTTGTTTGCTGTTGTTGCTGTGCTCAATGTAGAGATTGCACCATCATTATTATCATGAGGGAGTTACCCACGTCAAGTAAGGGGTTGTATTAACACCAAAAATATATTTTTTGTTATTTCTCTGCACGCCAGAGGGTACGCACCACATCTTTATATTGCATGAGGCCGTAAAAAACCTTAGCGATGGATGATTTTGAGAAGGAGTACCCCGGCTTTGACTGGAAAAACACGCCGGCGTACAAGCACCCAGGCGGCAAGGACTGCCCCTGCCCCAAGCACGAGTACATAAGGGAGCAGATGAGAGTCGCCCAGACGGTGAGCGAGAGCAATAAGGACGTGCCTCCGGAGCAGCGCCAGCAGGGCAAAATCACGCTCAAGTTCTGCCCCGACCACTATGACGTCTATTTCAACGAGGTCATACCGGCGATGCCTTTCAAGTACCGCTTCATGACCAAAGTCGCGCTGAAACTGGGCGCAATTACGATACAAAAGCTGACCTATATGCAGTCGGACCAGTGCTTTTACTGCAAGTTCGGTTCTGGCGGCTTTGACAAAAAGACAGAGCTTCCGCCCATCTAGCCGATAACACCCGACGAGTCGAGTATCATGTTCCGCAGGGCGGTCCTGCCGTCGGCGGAAAAGCCGAAGGTGAGTATGTTCCTTATGACAAGCGACAGGTAGGGGAGGCTCTTTCCTGACTGCAGGCGATAGCCCCTGTAGAATGCCTGCTCTATTTCGCAGTAATTTGGGAGGTCTATGACGCTTGCAAGGAACGAGCCGGCGTCCATGCTCCTTGCAAACGCAGAACGGCTCTTTTGTATGAACGCAAGGTCAGTGCGCAGGAGGGACTCGCCCCGCACGAGAAAGTTCTGTGCCTTGTTATCGGTAAACGCAAGGCCGGCCGCGTGGGCAAGGGCGGTGAGCCGGCCTGCCTCCTGCGCAAGGCCGGGGCGGGCACCCGTCGCAATTGCCCTGTACAGGTCGCCTCCGTCCACGTACTCTTCGACCAGCTCGTCTTTGTTCATTGAAACGAGGCGGGGGGTAGGTATGCCGGCTCTTTCAAGCGCGCTGCGCATCCCTTGGCCTTCGTTTCTTGAAATGTCGCCGGCGGCAGGGGGTGCCGACGGATGGGCAAGGAAAATCGAGATGAACGTGTAGGTGCAGAGCAGGATGTATTCGTGGAAGCCCTTTGTGGGCTTGTTGCGCTTGACCACCACCCTGCGGCCGTCGCGCTCTTGCACCGATATGTCGCGCTGCCAGTTGACAAAATACACACTTCACGTTTGTGCGCACTGCATAATTACTTGTCGCAGCCGCTATTCAAAATAGCAAGGTATGCGAGATATATAGCACAGTGCTGGTCCAACACAAAGGCCACGCAATCGCAAGGAAATTCTTTAATTCGTACACCGCGCCAAGCTACGACCTTGTGGTCAGGACGACGACTTTTGGCCGCGATAAAGCATGGAAGCGCCACATCCTGTCAGAGATAAGCACAAGCAAGAAGATCCTGGACCTTGCCTGCGGGACGGGCATTCTCTCCTCCATGGCAGGCGCGGAGGACAGAGACAGGTCTGTTGTCGGCCTGGACCTCACGTTTGAATACCTCCAGATGGCGCGCAAGAAGATTCCGCTTGCCTCCGTGCAGGCGACTGCAGAGGCCATCCCCTACAAAAATGGGGCGTTTGACGCGGTAGTGTCGTCGTACCTTGCCAAGTATGTCGACTTGCAGGCGCTGGCAGGCGAGTGCTGGCGCGTGCTTGCGCCGGGCGGGATTGCAGTCTTTCACGATTTCACCTGTCCAGAAAACTCTGCCATGTACGGGCTATGGGAACTGTATTTTACGGTATTGAGGGCCGCAGGTGTGTTTGCGCTTTCGTGGAAGAGCGTGTTCTGCGACCTTGACAGGGTGATATGCGAGTCGCGCTGGACCGATGCGCTTGTGCAGGCGCTAGAGGGGCGCGGCTTTGAAGGCATCAGGTGCAGGCGCTACACGCTTGGCACGGCAGGCATAGTGGTGGCGAAAAAGCCGTGACAGAGAGCCGCATGAACGAGTGGTTCGTGCCGAGATTCGGTCCGCCGAGGTTCCGAGCGTTCGTGGGCCTGCTTTTCCTTCCTTACACCGGCATGTGCGTCGCCTTTACGCTGGTCGGCGCCATGCTTGCCCCCGACGTGCACTGGGACAGGGCGGGCGCAATTGCCCTCATCTACGCGCTGGCGCTCGGGGTAGGCGCGCACGCAGCCGACGCCATCGGGTCGAAAAAGGAAAAGCCATGGGGCGCGTACTTTACGCGCAGGCAGATGATTGTGCTGCTGGTCCTTTCGCTTGCCGGCGCATACACCATCGGCATCTATTACATCATCTTGTATGTGCCTGCGCTTGCAGTAATAGCAATCCTTGAAGGATTCCTGCTCTTTGCGTACAACTTTGAGATCTTGGGAGGGAGGTTCCACACCAACTTTTGGTTCGCAGTGTCCTGGGGCGCCCTTCCAGTCATGGCAGGCTATGTCATCCAGACTGGCGACAACATCGTTTCTTTGGCGCCGGTTGCAGCCGCCACAGGCGCGGGCCTCGCAAGCATGGCGGAGATAAGGATGTCACGGCCCTACAAACAGCTAAAGAAAGAAGGCGGCAACCCCGCCATTGCAAAGAGGCTTGAAGGTAGACTAAAGTTTTTGAGCCTTGCCACAATCGCGTTTTCTCTGGCACTTGTTGCCGCAAGGGCGGTCGCAGGATGACGACGATGATGATGAAAAAAGAAGAGATGGGCAACTTTGGGAGCAGGGTCCTGAAAATGATGGCCGCGCTAGAGCGCAGGGGTGCAACCCTGAGCACGGAGCAAAAGATCCTGCTTGCCGAGACGGGCACGGTGGAGCAGGTGCTCAGCATACTCACGGGATCGGCGGTGGAGGTAAAGGTGGTCAGGCAGGCCATTTATGACGGCGTCATTAGGCGCGAAGTCGTCATTTCTTCTGCAGACGGCAGGACACTCGTGCGCGCCAGGTCCAAAATCTACTGCAAGTTCCTGCCGGCGCAAATCGTGCGCAAGTTAATGCAGGGAAAGGGAGGGATTGGCACAATCATACACAACGCAGGGCTTGAAACATGCCGCAGGCTGGTCCGGTTCGGCCTTGGCCGTGACGGGCATCCCTACCGCGTGTACAGTATAGTGCACCGTGGAAAAACGGCGTTTGAGATAAGGGAGGACATCTTGATCTAGGCAGGGCTTGCGGGCTCTTTCACTTTGGACCACATGTCCCGCAGCATTACATAGGGATCATGCTACGGTTATGGATGTCTCGGCAGTGCCGCTCTTGGCTGTATCAAACGGCTTGGTCAGGCCGGTTCCAAGGACCGTTATCACTAGCTGAAAATCGCCGGAGTTGTCAAACGTTACCTTTTGGACGGCTTTTCCCATGTGCACGTGTTGATCCGTTAGCGATGTGACCGTGTTGCCGCTAGCATCCTTTACTTCGAGATTATAGTTCACATGCTCCAACAAAGCACCCGAAGAAGGGTCCTGAAAGTTGATGCTAAATTCAGTGTCCTTGCCCTGCTGTATCTCTGTTGGCGACCAGTTTACGACAATGCTTACCGATCCGTTGTCGGTCTTTAAATTTACGGGTGGAGCGGAAGGAGTCGTTGTTGTTGCAGCCAGTGCAGGAAAGAATCCGGAGCCTATTGCGGCAAGTCCCGTTACAAGGATGGCAAAAGACAGAACAACAATGCCTTGTTTTGTACCTTTCATGAGAAAGTATCTTTGATCGTTCTTATAGGATTGTCGATGTCTCCGCAGCTGCTGTTGTTTCGCGAAATTTGATAAAGATGAATACGTACATACGCGCTCAAGCCAACTGCACATACTACAGGATTAGAAACATGGTGGACCGGGTGGGATTTGAACCCACGACCTCAGCAATGCCAATGCCGTATCCTACCGGACTAGACGACCGGCCCAACCTTGTTGTTCAGTCCGTCAGTCGATATTAATATGTTTAAACAATAAAAACAAACTATTATTATTGGCAGCAGCCTTGAAAACAGACGTACGCAAAGTGGCACTTGAGCAGTCAGTTGGCGCTGTGGTAAAATTCATGCCGGAAGATACTGCCGCAGAGTTTCTGCTGCTTAGAAACAGGCGCGGGTTCTGGGGCTTTCCGCAGGGCCACAAGGAAAAAGGAGAGACTGATATCCAGACGCTTGTCCGCGAAGTAAAGGAGGAGACAGGGATAAGCGAGATCAAGGTCCATACGTACATAGGCAAGATAACCTACTCGTACTTCAAAGGCGACGGTATGCGCTCTGAAAAGCAGGTGAGTTTCTATTTCGCCACCACGCCCACGAGAGAGATAAAGATCTCTGAAGAGCACGCGGACTCGCGGTGGGCGACGCTCAAGGATGCTTTCTTGCTTTTGGACCACGCGAAACTGCGACAGATCCTCGACAGGGGGCACCAGAAGGGCCTCTACTAACTGTCAGAGTGGAAAATAGGGTAATAGATTTATTTATAGCCGAGCACGCACGAGTAAACGCATAAGATGGTAGTATCAGGTGGCAAAAGGATAGTATTGACTGCGGACCGCAGTCTTATGACCAATTACAGGGGCAACTTCCTCTACGGCTTTATCGCCTGCGGCCCCTACGAACTTGTGCCCGAGTTTGTCTTTGACAAGATATTCTGCCCATCAGTCGAGACAGACAACGCCACAGGCGGGGTCAAGGTCGCGCAGTGCGGCCTCCGCAGAATCGAAGGCGCCCTCCTGAAGGAGTACAAGCGCGACGACATATTCCTTGCCCACCCAGAGATGCTTGAAAAGTGCATTGGCCCCGAGACAAAGGTGGTCGGCCTCAACGTTATGGACCCGCTCGGCATGGCGCCGGTGACCACTACGATGTCGCCGGAGAAACTGTCGTACGTCGCCATGAAGTTCAAGAAGATGTGCGCTTCCATTATCCAGTTAAAAAAGAAATACAATTTCAAGGTCGTAGTCGGCGGAAACGGCTCGTGGGAGCTGGCAAAACCCGACAGGATGAAGATCCACGGCATCGACACGGTCGTAATCGGCGAGGCCGACGAACTTGCACTGGACCTCTTCCATGACCTGGAGGCAGGCGACGCGCCGGAACTATTGCATACTTTTGTCCGCAACATCGAAAACGTGCCGATGATGCAGGGCCCGACCGTCAATTCGCTAATAGAGGCGATGCGCGGCTGCGGCAGGGGATGCGACTTTTGCGACGTGAACAAGAGGACCAAGAAGGACTTTCCACTGGAGCGCCTCCAGCAGGAAGCAAAGCTCAACCTCGACTATGGCTTTGACTCGATATGGCTCCAGTCTGACGAGATGCTCCTGTACGGCTGCGACAACAAGGACTTTATTCCAAACACAGATGCTATCACCCACCTGTGGAGCGGCCTGAAATCGACGGGCGCCCGCTTTGTCGGCACAACCCACATGACGCTTTCCGCGGTTGCATCGTCACCTGACCTGATAAAGAAGTTGTCGCACATAAACGAGATGGACGTCGCAGGCGGAAGGTGGCTTGCTACCAACTTGGGCATTGAGACGGTCGCGCCAAGGATGGTCAAGAAGCACCTCGGGGTAAAGACCAAGCCGTTCCAGCCAGAGGAATGGGGCGCAGTAGTGAGGGATGGATGCAAGATCCTCAACGACAACCACTGGTTCCCGGCGCTCACGCTCATAATCGGTTGGCCCGACGAGACGCCAGACGAAACGCAGTACACCATCGACCTCATCGAGGACTTTAAGCAAACGGGTATGCGCGGAATCGTTGCGCCGTTGCTCTATCAGGACTTTTCCGAAAAGAACTCAATGCACTTTGGCAACCTCAACGAGGCCCAGTTCACGCTGTTCTGGATGTGCTGGCAGCACAACCTGCGCGTGATTAACGACATCATCCCGATAATCATCAGGAACAAGTCGTACGGTCCTATGATGAAGGTGTTCATGGCGCTCCTCATAAAGGCGGGGACGTGGGCAATCATGAAGTACCTGCGGGGGCTGTCAAAGGACCTGTTTGCAGGCCAGCTGCCTGAGGACATTGTTGCCCGCTACACGAACAAGAGGTCCGTCACGGCGCCGCTTCCAAAGAAACTCTGAGCACATACGTCCACGGGCGGATTTTCCAACACGCCCGTCTACTTTTCAGTCTCCTGCATATTATCGAAGGACTCTAAATAGCGTGCAGAAAAACGCCAAGAAAGATAAGGAAAGAAAAAGGGCGCAACGATGGACGCAAATAAAGATCCAGAGCCCTACTTCAGGCCCTTTATTGCCTCGTCTGCAAGCGTGGCGGTCTTTGGAGTGAGCACGATAAAGTAATTCCTGTCGGCGCGCTCTACCGCCGGCACCATGCGGAACTTTTTGGTCGACACATCAAACTCGGCAAGTCCCGGCTCCACGCTGCCCTTTGTGTAGACCATCATCAAAAGCTCGCCCGTGAGTGGGCTGAGCGGGATTAGCGAGAACACATAACCCTTGTACGAGCTGACAGGCATCACCTGCTTGCCGTAGGGCGCCACCGATACGAGATAGAGAAAAACATCCTCTATTGTGTTGAACTCTTCATACTCAAATTTCATGCTTGGTGTGCGCTATGACAGGGATAAAAGGTTTTAACAAAAGAAAGAGAGGATTTTAGCCGTACGACTCGAACTTGATGTCGTACGATCCGTCCTTGCGCTTGTTGCGCTCAGTGACGAACCCCTTTGGTATGAGGTAGTCCAGCGCGCCGTCCACGGTTCCCTGCCATCCGCAGATGTAGAACGACGTGTTCTCCGGCGTCACCTTCTCACCGACCAGTTCTTCGAGGGGCGACAGGTCCTTGCCAGCCTTTGGTCTCAGGAAGGACTCTACTCTGCCCTTTTGGCCGTCCCAAGTCCTGTTGAACCATTCCTGCGGCCTGCTGACAGAGGCGCGGTAGCGGAAGTTCCACTTGTCCTTGCCCTTGTCGAGGCTCTCTTCTTCCAGAGAGGTGAGCAGCTCGCGGTAGCCTAGCTCGTCTACATAGCTTGCGCCGTGCAGCACCACTATTTCGCGCTTGCTCTGCGCAGCGTGCAGGTGCATAGAGTAGGAGACAAACGGTGCAAGTCCCGTCCCGCCTCCGATGAGGACCATCCTGCGGTTGTCGGGGCTTCCGTCGTGCATCTTTTCGTTTATCGTGAAAATGCCGGTCGGCTTGACCCAAGCGATCTCATCATCTTCCTTCATGTTGAAAAGCTGCGTAGTCAGCCTGCCGGGAACCGGCTTTCGGACCCAGCGGATGTAAAGCTCCCAGTGTTTTTTCTGCTCGGGGGGCGAGGCGATAGAGTAGGCGCGCCTGATTATCTTGCCCTCGCTTGGCACGTTGGTGCCGATTGTGAGGAACTGGCCAGCCTTAAACTCTGGAATCTGACCGTTTTCGGGGGTTATCCTAAATACCGCAAGATCCTCCTTGATTATCTGAAGGTACGTGATCTTGCCCTTGTTGTCAACGACCATATAGTTCACAGCTCCTTGGCTGCATAATAAATACATTTTTAATATTCAAAGGCGAATCAACAGGTGAGAAAGTACTTCATTTTGTTCGTGCTTGGTACTGGCCAAGACGCCAGATGCCAATTACAGCTTGTTTTTTCGCAGGGTTATAGTCTCGCTATTTGCATCGTACGTCAGCACGAGACCCTGCCTCCCCCATTCTATGAACCAGTTAAAGTCGTTTGTTGCGTCCTGAGTATTGTTATTATCAAGGGCGCCGGCACTTTCAGAAAAGAACTTTAACAGATCTTCCCTTGAAATGCTCTGCGAACCTCTCTTCTTCATATAGTCTGCAAATTTTTTGAATGCGTCGATATTGAGCACCATGTCATGCAGCATTTTTTTTCTCACTTTGGGACTTGCCGCTATAAACAAATGGCCCTTTTCAGTCAACAATACGTCTCCCGTCTGAATCTGAATCAGGCCAAACATCTCTCCCGCCTCGACTATTGGCAAAAGGTCATCCAGTTCCAGCCCCTGTTTCAGGGCAACGCCTGCAAGGTCTGACTTGCTGCCGATATCGTCCAGTATTTCCAAAAAGCCCTGAAGGGAGCCATAATGAATTTTAGGGATAGCAGTAGTAGTCATGCCGGCATTGCGCAGTGCGAACCATAGTTGCATTTTCATCGATTTAAATTTTCATGATTCATGTTATCATGGTCGTGATCCTGTCGATGTACTCATAGAGCAGATTGTCGCGTTTTTCCCGGGGCCGTGGGATATCGATTTGCAGTTCGTGTGATATCGTTCCAGGTCTGGGGCTCATGACGAGCACCCTGTCTGAGAGATAGACGGCTTCTTCTATATTGTGGGTCACCATGATGACGACTTCGGGCGTCGTAAATTTGTTGTTCCATACCTTGAGGACTTCTTCGCGCAGGGCCTCGGCAGTCAGCGGGTCAAGCGCTGAAAACGGCTCATCCATGAGAAGAATTTCAGGGTCGATTACAAGCGCCCTGGCGATTCCGACTCTCTGCTTCATCCCTCCAGACAGCTCGCGCGGATAAGCGTCTTCGAACCCCTCCAGACCCACTTCTTGAATTATCTGGAGGCTCTTTTGCCGCCGTTGCTCCTCTGGAATGCGCAGGGACTCTAGACCAAATTCCACGTTTTGAAGCACAGTCAGCCACGGAAAGAGGCCGAACGACTGAAATACCATAGCCATAAACGGGTTTACCCTTCCCGTCGTGGACTCGCCCTTGTAGAACACTTGGCCTCTGTTCGGAGCCTCAAGACCCATGATGATTCTCAAAAGCGTAGATTTGCCAGAGCCCGACGGCCCCACTATTGAGACAAACTCGTTCTTGTTTATGGACATGTTTACGTCTTTGAGTATGACGAGTCTTCTGCCACCCCCTTGGCCGGCATTGTACTCTTTTGTAATGCTCTCTAATTCCAAAATCGGGCTTGATGTTTCTGTAGCGGATGGTGATGATGATGACGGTTTGTCATAGAAAAGGCTGTCACTGTCTTCGTCATGGGATCTTGCCTCTTTTCTTTTAGCAGCGTCGGTAGGGAAGGGCAAGGCAAAGCCAGGATTGTCGTCAGCTGTCACCATCATGAGCCACTCCTAATATGCGTGCTACAGGGATTCTGCGGCCGCCATGTTTCGCCTTGAATCTGACTCATCAATAAAGCTATCATCGTGACTGGGGTAAGACAATGGCAAAAATTCTATCCACTCATGCTGTATTTGCGGATCACTTTTTTGTACAACCTCCTCCAGACAAGGTTGTTGATTGTAACTATCGTTGCCACCATGACTCCAACAATCATCAGTATCAGCACAGTATTTCCCAAGCCGTAGGCCGAAACGTCGAGAAGAGAGCCTATGCCAAGGACGGAATATGTCTTGTCCCTGTAGACGAGATATTCAGACATTATCAGTGCGTTCCATCCTCCTCCCCATGCAGTGATGCTTCCAGTTATGAACGAGGGATAGATTGACGGAAAGAGGACGCGCCGGAGGTATTGTGATTTCGTGCTCCGAAAGGCCCTTGCGGATTCTTCAATGTCTCCCGGAATAGAACGGACACCTCCCACCAGGTTGAACAGCATGTACCACTGCATACCGGTCAGTATCAGTAGGATGGACGGAAACTCCAGTCCGCCAGGAACATAGTTTACAAGCACTGCCATGAAGGGAAAGAAGGCAGTGGCAGGGATGGATGCGAGAGTCTGGATAAGAGACATGGTCCTCCCGAACCTTGGGCTCTTGGCTATCTTTACTGCGACCGGCACCGTCCAAGCCACAGTTATGAGATACGCCGCTGCCAGTCTGAGGTAGGAAAACGCTAGGCCGGCGGGAATTTCAGAGACGACCTTGGCCGTGTCGGCATTATGGAAAAGGGAGGAGTACATGCCGTACAATCCCAGAAACGATTTAGAGATTACACTGCTTTCGGCGATTATGAACACGACTACGAGCGTGGACAGAATAAAGAGCACAGTT
Source organism: uncultured Nitrososphaera sp. (assembly GCF_946478925.1). The sequence continues at coordinate 40,763 of NZ_CAMLDP010000003.1, forward strand.
TTTTTGTAATTTCCCAATTGCTTGGAATTATCGTCAAACCACCGGTGGATTGGAGCGAACAGCGTTTGCTCAAGATTGTACGCCGACGCAGCTACTTTTTCCATGGCGGCAACAGACTTTTTGCGTATCAGCGCCTGCCGGGGATTTCCGTACAGAAAATCAGTCAGATTAGCCAGAGGGAACAAGGCCCTTACGTGCGCAAGTCTGGCCACGTTTTCCAATAGGAACCTCTGCCGGCCTGCGGGCCAAGTCGCGGAACCGGATGCGGCCGAGGAATTATACTCGTACTTGAAGCGGTTTGCAAAGGACTCTAACGGGCGCCAGAATAGAAAATCAACGACTAGAACGACTGACACCAATGTTCCAAGCGCGGCAAAGGCCAAAGGGTATTGGCCTGCAGAGACTGAAGAGCCCAGCAAACTCCCAAGACCGGGCAGGGTGTAGGTCTTTGAACCCAAAGAGATTATCTCTGCGGCTGTGAGGAAATACCACCCTCCGGACCAGGACATCATGCTGTTGTAGATAAGTTTTGGAGTTATCGCAGGCAGGTAGAGTTTTCGGAAGAGCAAGAGCGGGTTTGCCCTGAACGCTTTGGCCGTTTCCTGCAGGTCGGACGGGATCAAGAGCGCAGACTCGTATACAGAGAATATCATGTTCCAGACCATGCTGGAAAAAATAAGGAATATCGCGGCAAGCTCTATGCCTGCAGGGCTGCCGTTGAACAGGGCGATAAAGAACGCAATCGCCACAGGAAAGAAGCCTAGGATGGGAATGGACTGAAGGATATCTACGATTGGAATTATTATCTTTGATGCGAGGGGTTTTGCTGCTGCCGTTATGCCCAATGCAATCGATACAATGAACGAGATTCCCAGCGCCGCAAACATCCTGTATACGGATGCCAACGAGTCAAACAGCAGAGTCCCGAAATTTGGAGGGGCGGAAAGGGCGTCATCTTTTTCTTTGTGATCCGGGGCGCGGTTATTATCAGCAGAATATGCAAGGGCAGTGGCAGTCGTCGGCATGAGGCAAGGCGCCAACAATAACAACAACAGTATTGAAATCAGGAATAGGCAAAATGTGGCACTTTTGTTGTTCATCCATATCTCGCCAGCAGAACTGATGACAAGCGATTGCGATCAAGTTAAAGAGTTACTTAACATAGTTCAGCCTATAGGGCATGAATCGCGTTCCGCAATTAATTAATCTGGACTCTACCATCATTACCTTATGTCAGGATGGATGAGGGGCGGAAACTCTGACGAGATAGACGAGCTTAACCAGACCATAAACGAGCAGAGCGACGAGCAGCGCAAGATTGCCGCAAGATTCGGCAAGGCCATGAACGACTTTGCCACCGAACGGTCGCTAGAGACCTGCCTTGAAGCCCTCAACCTCTCCATACAGCTGGCAAACATTCGCGCCAAGGTGTCCGGCTCGTGGGAGCACTATGCCCGGCTATTGGAGGGCGAAGTGGTGCGCCTGTCAAAGCAGGCCGGAGAAAAGAAATGACAGTCAGTCCTGCACAGGGACCGGCGCCGTCAGCTTTTTAAAGTCGTCAAACAGCGCGTGCGCCAGCCTGCCGTTTACGAACAGCAGGTACATCCCCTCGTCCATCAGGTTCTCGATTGCAATGCTGATGTCCTCGATCTTTGTGATCGGGTCATAAGAGAGCGTGTCGGTCGCAAGCATCAGTGTGGCCTTGTCGTGGTTGTCAATAACGTCGTAGAGCGCGGATTTGACCGTGCCAAAGAACCTCATGTCGTACTTGTCGAGCTTTGGCTTGAACATCGTGGCGATGGTCTCAAGTTCGCTTGAGCCTATTATCGGCGACGTAAAATTCTGGTGGCCGGCAAACGTGACACCAAAGTCGAGGTCGTTATAATCATTGTGCTTGAAAAACTCCTCGCACGCTTTTAGCATCTGCGCCTCTGTGAGCCACTGCGACCTGCCCTCGTTCATGCGGGAAAAGAGTGTCTTTGCCGCAACCATCCTTGGCTTGTTATTCAACAACTGGCAGTGTTGCGGCATTTTGCTATAAATAATTAATCCGGTGTCCCAATGCAGATATCCGGCTCATCCTGTCGTCTTGGAGAGTGGAAAGCCGCTTATAAGCACCGATGAGAGAGCTGATCTGAAACTTAATAGGGTCGTTGAGTTATACCGTTAGGCTGCGGAAAGTAGAAAAGCATGACAAAGGGCACAAGCTTGGTTATAAAAGGTCATCATGATGACGATACAAACGGTCACTCGGTGAACGCGCAAGACAGTGGACGCGGGTTTTTCAGCAGGTAGTAGTTGTAAAGTGGACAGCGTAGAAAAACAACAAGACACCAATCGCTCCGGATGGAAGACGCTCATCATCCTGAGCTGCCTGGGCTTGGTCGTCATGTTTGACGAGACCATGATACTGCCCGCAATTCCGGATTTCATTCGTGACTTCCACATCTCGTACAGCACATCGTCATGGATACTTGCGTCTTACATAATTGCAGGCGCCGTCATGACGCCGATTGCAGGCAAGCTGTCCGACATCTATGGCAAGAAAAAGATACTGCTCATAGTGATGGCAGTTTACGTGGTGGGCATCATGTCTGGAAGGTTTGCCCACAGCATTGAGATCATGGTAGCAGCTAGGGTGGCGCAGGGTGTCGGGATGGCCATGTTCCCCATCGCCTTTGGAATAATCAGGGAAGTCCTTCCAGAGAAAAAGCTTGCAATAGGCCAGACGATATTCAGCTCTACGTTTTCCGGAGGTGCCGTCATCGGCTTGGTGGGCGGCGCGGCAATCATCCAGAACTTTGGGTGGCAGACGACGTTTGTGGCGATACTTCCACCCGCAATTGCGCTCTTGCTGGTAATAGTAAAGTTCGTGCATGTCCGGCATGTTCCGATGCCGATGGAGGCAAGCAAAGGCAACCTTTCAAACACCCAAAAAATCGACATAAAGGGGACGATGGTCCTTGCGGCTACGATAGTCACGTTCCTTGCAGGGATATCGTTGCTAGAGACCAACAGCGAAAACGCAGGGTACCTGCTTGCCGGACTCTTTGTCGCGTCTGCGGCGTCTCTTGCGGCGTTTATCGCAATCGAAAAGAAGGTGCAGATGCCCCTGCTTGACCTCAAGATAATGACCAGCAAGCTCTTCCTTCCACCGGTCATCGTAATCATGCTGGTCTTTATGTCCATGTTCATGGTGTACCAGACTATACCCGTCATGGTAAGGAGCCCGGTGCCGCTTGGCTTTGGAGGGGACGCAATAACCTCAGCAAGGGTCCAGCTTCCCTTCATGGTCGTGTTGCTTGCGGGGACAATCATGTCGGGCTTTCTCCTGAACAAAATCGGCAACGTCAGGCTGTTGCTGATAGGCACCGCAATCAGCACAATTGGATTTGTCAGCATATTCATGTTCCATTCGACAGAGAACATTGTGTCGGTCGGGCTAGGGATAATCGCGGCAGGGCTTTCGCTTTCAATCACCGGCGCGTTTAACGTGATACTCCTTTCTGTGCCGATGCAGGTGACAGGGATTGCCCTCGGGATGGCGATGCTCCTTAACCTTGTTGGAATGTCAGTAGGCCCGTCGTTTGCCGGGATGTTTCAGCAGATGGACCAAGGGACTGTCCCAGGAGTCCCAGGCACGTTTCCGACAGAAAAGGCGTACAACATGATATTCATCACTGCGGCGCTTGTGTCCGGCGCGTCTGTAGCCATGGCGCTTTCAGTGGCAAAGAGAAAAATCGCCCCTCCGATAATGACAGAGGACAAGAAGCGGGAAGCAGGCAAAGAAGGCGCTCACGGCGCTTTTTGACGCAAGAAGGGCTATAGCGTTCGGCCGCCAATATTTTTTCCACGCGACTGACCATCCGACCCGCAGACCGGCCTCCCGTCAAGGTTTGGATTGTATATCGTCGGTATAGATAAAGTCGCGTTTAAGGCTTGCTTGCCGGAAAGAGTCACTGGAACACTATTTTGTGTCTTATCGTACCAAGCCTTTCGATGGCTATCTCGACGACGTCGCCGTTTTTCAGGTAGCGTGGCTCCTTCATCGACATGGCTACTCCCGCAGGCGTGCCTGTTGAAATGATGTCGCCCGGCTCCAGCGTCATCGTGCGGGTCAGACCAGAGATTATGCGCTTTATCGAAAGGACCATGTTGCTTGACGAAGAGTTTTGCCTAGTCTCGCTGTTGACCTTGGTCGTTATCATCAGGTTTTGCGGGTCGGGCACCTCGTCCTTGGTGGTTATCCACGGACCACAGGGCGCAAAGGTGTCCATCCCCTTGCCCCGAGTGAACTGCTTGTCCTTGAACTGGACGTCGCGCGCAGACACATCGTGGAATATCATGTATCCAAACACATAGTCAAGCGCCTCTTCCTCGGAGAGCTTTTTCGCCCGTTTGCCGATTACCACTGCAAGCTCGGCCTCGTAGTCCAGCCTCGTGACAAACTGTGGGCAGTGGACCTCGCCGTAAGGCTTGTTGAGCGCCGTTCGAGGCTTTAGGAAAATCACCGGCTCATCGGAAGGTGTCAGGCCGGCGTCCCTGGCATGGTCGTAATAGTTGAACGCAAGGCACACAATTTTCGGAGGGTTTGGTATAGGCACGAGAAGTTCTGCCTCCTCCACCTTGTGCTTGAATGTTAATCGATCTTTTGCCTTTCTGACTTCGTCTAACCACCCGTTGAACATGAAATCCTTTATGCTAGGCGGGACTGGTATTCCCGTCTGCTCCTGGATCTCTTGGCGCGTCACCAGGCGCTTGCCGTCCTCAGAGACGAGCGCATATGTTTCCTGAAACTTGGAATCGTTTATTCTAGCTATCTTCATTGCATCCTTACCTGTGCGTCGATATGGCGGTGTTGTTGCCGTCGATGCGGCAGAACCCGAACCTCACGAACTGGACGCAGGTGCCGGGTGCAAGGGCGGCCGCAAACGACTCTGCCCCACCTTTTGCTATTTCAAGGCTTTTCGTGTTGTACTCCTCACCTATGTACAGTTCCTTGGGAATCATAACCTTAAAATCAACTATATCATTCTTTGCAATCCACTGGATTTTTGGCATCGATTGGCGGATTTCGTCGCCGCCGGCCGTGGCGATTATTGACGCCACCTTTCCGTTCTGTTTCACGATTTCCTTTATTTGGATGTTGTAAAGTTCAATGAGGCGCACTTCGTCGCCTTCCTTCAGGTTTGCCGCGTCCTCGCCGGCGATGCACACCCTGTCAGACACCTTTACCTTCCGTGTTCCGAGGGACGTGTCAGTCGGGTGGTTCTTGAGCGTCACTTCTGCCGGCTTTGCGCCTTCAATTTGTATTTCGACAGGGTCGCGCACAAAGAACAGGCGCATAGAGGTTGGGTCTATCACCTTCCGGTTGTACGCTTCAAGCGACTCGAACGGCGGCTTTGTCTCTGCAAGAGTTATCCCAAGCGACAGCACGAACTTGCGTATCGCCTCCGGCACAAAGCCTCGGCGCCGGAATGCAGAAAGCGTCGGAAGGCGCGGGTCGTCCCAGCTTGATATTGTGCCGTTGTCAATAAGCGGGCGGATCTTTCTCTTTGACACCGGTATGCCTTCAAACTCTAACCGAGAAAACTCTATCATAGCCGGCTTGCGCATGGCAAGCCTATCCAGTATCGCAAAGTACAGCGCGTTGCGGAGTTCGTACTCTTTGGTCCTCATGGCGTGCGTCACGCCGTCGAGGCTGTCCTCCACGGGCGCGGCAAAGTCGTACGTGGGCCACACCCTGACTCTGTTTCCAAGCTTGGGGTGCACGCCTTCGATTATGCGAAAAAGCGCGGGGTCGCGCATCGCGGTATTTTGGTCTGCCATGTCGCCCTTGAAGCGGATTATAGCTTGGTTCTGCTCGTACGAGCCGTCAAACATCCTGCCTATCCGGTCAAGCGCAATCGAATGGTCGAGCCGGCACTCGCAAGGCAAGCCCTTGCCGCGCAAGTCATGAATCTTTTCCTGGCTGCACGTGCACACGTACGCGCCGCCTGCTTCCACCAGCTTTTTTCCCAGCTCGTGGATTTTTGAAATGTCATCCGAGGTGTTCTTTACCACGTCCGGCTTTACTCCAAGCCACTTCAACCCTTCTGCTATTGCGTCATAGTATTCCAGCTTTTCCTTGAGCGGGTTGGTGTCGTCAAAGCGCAGGATGAGTTTTCCCTGGTACATGCGAGCGTATTCTTCGTCGATTATCGCAGCTTTTGCGTGGCCAATGTGCGGATAGCCGTTTGGCTCTGGGGGAAACCGCGTCACTACCCCTCCCATGACGGCGCCTTCAAGCGGAGGAAGGCGCGGGCCGGACTCTACTGCCGCTGCTACCTGCTTTTTGGCTTCAAGCTCGCCGGGGGCCAGCTGCTCAAGGAGCACCTTTTGCTCGGAAGCAGACATGGCGTTTACCGCCTGCACTACCGCCTTTATGTCCGGTATAAGCGACTTGATCTCTGAGCGCTTGTCAGGGCGTGAGCCTATGAATTTGGAAATCACCGCATCGAACGCGGCCTTGCCACTGTGCTCTAGCGCGTTTTTCAGCGCAAGCGTCTTGGCAAGCCTTTCGATTTCGCCGTCAAGTGGCACGTGTACCTACAAACTCCTGCCGACTATAAAATCTGCGGCAAACTGGAGCGAACGCCTTGCGTCTGCGTTTGAATAGCCTTCGATGGAGCCAAGCGCCTTGGCCATATGCTGCCGCGCGGCGTTTCTCACGTCCTCGTCGATTCCCATGTCCGACACGACCTTGACAGCGTCCTTTATCTCCTGCGCAGAGGCGGCCTTTGAACCGAATACCTTCATCAGCCTGTCGCGCTCGTCACCCTTGGCCTTTCGCAGCGCAAGCAGTATAGGTAATGTCTTTTTGCCCTCGCGTATGTCGTTTCCCGCTGCCTTGCCGGTGACTTTGGGGTCGCCTATGGCTCCGATGAGGTCGTCCACCAGCTGGAACGCCACGCCAATGTGCCTGCCAAACGAGGCCAGGTTGCCCACATCCTTGTCACTTGGGTTTGGCGATGACAGGGCGCCGATTGCGCATGACACCTCAAAGAGCGCGGCTGTCTTTTTGCCTATCATGTCGATGTACTGAGCCTCGCTTGGGAACTTGGCGTTTGAAGCAAAGTCGATGTCAATGGTCTGGCCCTCGCAGATGACTGTGCACGAGTTTGCGAGGCGGCCGACCATCTCGGTTATCTCTTTTTCGTTGATGCCGACCTTCCTTCCGTTGTAGGAAAGTATCTCAAATGCCTTTGAAAACAAAATGTCCCCGCCGAGGATGGCAAGCGGGAGCCCGTATTGGTGGTGCACGGTCGCCACCCCGTGGCGCATCTCGTCGTTGTCCATGATGTCGTCGTGGACTAGCGTAAAGTTGTGTACGAGTTCCACCGCCCCGGCGGCCGGAAGGGCGCGCTTTATAGTGCCTCCCAAAAGCTCGCAACTTTTGATGACCATGAACGGCCTGAGGCGCTTGCCTCCAGACCTGATGTAATGCGAGGAAGCCTGATAGAGCGCCTTTGGCTTGCCTTCAAGCTGCGAAAGCAAGAATTCGTTGACAGAAAAGGCGCAGGAATCAAGTTCGCTTTTCATGCTGCTTGCCCTCATGCGCGGCCGACCTCTGCTAAAGCTCCTGTCAATATATACCTTGAGCTGGCAAGTGCACGCACGTTTGCGGCGCCCACCAAGAACATCGTGCTGCGTAGTTCTGCAAGGACAGAGTCTGCAAACTCGAAAAGCGCCTCCCTAGACTGCGCCGCAGCTTTCAAGAATGGATAGGCCATCGCGGCCATGCTTGCGCCCAGCGCGACGCATTTTGCGACTTCAAGGCCGTTTCTGAGGCCGCCCGATGCCACCAGTGGGAGTTTCACCGCTTTTCTTGTTTCAATTAGGCTTGCGGCAGTGGGTATTCCCCAGTCCCAGAACATCTCGCCCAACCTTGCCTTTTTGCGATCCTTAACCATGTCTGCGCGCAGCTTTTCAACGCCGGCCCAGCTCGTGCCTCCGGCCCCCGCGACGTTTATCGCAGAGACTCCGGCCATCTCTAGTTTTATCGCGGCTTCCCTCGATATGCCAGCCCCTACCTCCTTGACTATCACAGGCACATCCATGCTCTTGACAAGTTCCACTATCTTTGCATAGACGCCCCTGTAGCGGGGCTCGCCTTCCGGCTGCACCAGTTCCTGCAGCGGGTTGAGGTGGACCACGAGCGCGTTTGCGCCTATCATCCTTACAATCTTTCTTGCGTCGTCGACAGACAGCCCCTTGGCCAGCTGCGCGCCTCCAATGTTTGCTATCAAAAACGCGTTTGGCGCATTCTTTCTTGCAATCGAATAGGTGGATGCCAGCTCCTCACTTTTCAGGCCGGCGCGTTGGCTTCCAAGCCCCATGCCAAAGCCGTACTTTTCGGCAAGCTCGCCCAGCCTGCCGTTTATCATGGTAGCCTCGTCGGTGCCCCCGGTCATAGAGTCGATTATCAGAGGCGCAGAGAACCGGCGGCCCAGAAACGCAGTTGAAAGATCAATGTCGTCATAATCAAGCTCGGGCAGCGCGTTGTGCACCAGCTTCACGTATTCAAGGTATGTCGAAGTCGTCCGGGCCTGCACGTCCTTTTGCAGCGGGATGTCGATTCCGTCCTTTTTGCGCTGCTTTATTATTTCAATGTCAGAGGGCACGTCTGCATCAGGCAACTGTTGTTATTTCCTCCCCTTTACGACGGTGCCTGTTGTTTGAAGCTTGCCCTGCGCCGCCTGGGCGATGCGCTCAGGATAGAGCCCGTTTACCAGCACGACATCCATACCCATTGATGCAATCTTAAATGCTTCCCTTACCTTGCGCTGCATTCCGCCTGTCACGTCGGCGCCGGCAACCTTTGAGAATTCCACAGAGTTGCCCCTCCCCGGCTTGAGCTCCCTTACGATTTCTTTTGTGGCCATGTCGCGGTAAATCCCGTCGACGTTGGTGGCAAATATCACCCGGGAAGGTTTCAACACTTTTGCAATGATGGTCATCAGCGCGTCGCCGGAAAGGATAGAGTATTTTCTGCCTCCCATGTGCACTACGTCACCAAACGTGACCGGGATTACATTTGACTTTGTCATTTCATGTAATTGTCTTATCTTTGCAGCAATCGCCTTGTGGCCGGCCGTAAACATCGCCGGCGCCAGGGCGTACGGGTTTGCGCCTGCCTTTATCATGGAATTCACTATTGTCTGGTTTAGCGCGACCATCGACTCGTGCACCACGGCGACTCCGTGTGGATCATAGGGCGCCGGTTTGGTGTGCATGTCGTACTGCACCGACCAGTGGTGGCCAAACGACCCGCCACCATGGACTACAATAACTGGCATGTCAAGCCGCGTAAGGGCGCCGGATATGCCGTCGATGGCCCCGGTGTTTGCGACAAGTGGCCTGTCCTTGAAGGTGACGACAGAGCCTCCCAGCTTGACAAGCGCGAGCTTCATTCAGGAAAAAGCGTATTGCGTAGCCGATTTAAAGTTTTGACTTGTTCAGGCTATGTGGCTTGGCGACGGCCTTTCCTGCGCCGCGCCGGACACCTGGTTCTTTGGCATCGTAAAGCGCTTGTCGGCCGGTATAATGTAGACCTTGACCGCCGAGTTGACCGCATAGTGCGGCGTGCCGTCGGGGTTTTTGTAGTTGGTCGCAATCCCGACGCGCTCTAGCGACACCTTTACCTTGACAATCGTGCCGTCTTCGAGCTTGAACGACACGGTGTCGTCGCCGATGCCCTCGTGTTCCAGCATCTTGAACTCTATCCTGTCTTTTGCCTCGGCCATGGAACTGATAGCTCATCCTAGGTATAAATAGACAAGCCCGGTCCAGGGCGCGCAAAGCACAAGCCGAAAAGAACGCTGTGGCAAAGTATTTTCTTGC
>NZ_CAMLDP010000004.1 GCF_946478925.1 uncultured Nitrososphaera sp.
TTTCAATGGCGTGCCCTTCTTTGATGTGCGCCGAGTAGTGTATGTGCACGAGCTCGTTGATGTCCGTGTCGGTGAAATACTTGACAGAGTATCTTGCGAGGATCATCTTGCAATCGGCGCAGTACACCTCCTTGAACCTCGGCTCGTTCTCTTCCCCCTCCACCGCCGCGCTCACCGCACCAGAAAAGTATCGTGCTTGTTCTGCGAAAAGCGCATCTTGGATGCCTTGTAGTAGATGACCTCGCCGCGTCTTTCGATGACTGCTACCACCGCCTCCTTGCCCATCTTTTCAATCTGCTCGATGGCGCTTGCAAAGCCCCTTGCAGTCACATTTGCGCCTTCGTTTATCCCAAAGACCACATACTTTGCCGGCTTTTTCTCGTATTCGCCTCTTTCATAGACGCGAAAGTCGTCGCCAAAGCCAAAACCCTCCTTTGCAACGTATCCCCGGCTACGGAGGTCGCGGTAGACCAGAAACCGTGTCATGATGTTCCGGTCATGCTTTAGCAGGTGTTCAAAGAGCGAGTCGAAAGTGATGTCTTTTTTGCCGGCAAACGTCAGGCGCTTTGCCTGCAGGAGGTACAGCGCCTCGTACGGTTTTAGCACGTATTCCTGCCCCTCGCGCTCGCCAAAGCCCCGGGTGCGAAGCTCGTCCTGCGACCTCGTCTCTACTATCAGCACCTTGCCTCCTCCTGCGAGCCTTGCCTCCGCTGTCGGCTGCACCTCTTCAGCCTGTTGCTGCTGTTTTTCAGCGAACGGCTGCTGCGGCTGAGGAGATGACATAACGATTAAATCACAGCAGACTTCCACATTTAAGCATTCAAATTTAGTGCATAGATATGAAGGGAGTAAATTATCGTGAGACGCGCGGGATGCCTTACGTTAGGCGCGAATACATCGCCGGCAAGCCACAGATCAAGATAGCAAGGTTTGCGTCCGGCCAGGCAAGCCAGGATTATGATTACAAGCTGGAGCTCATCGTGACTGAAAAGATCCAGATAAGGCACAACGCCCTTGAGGCTGCGAGACTGGCAGCGAATAAGAGGATGGCGACTGCAGGCGAGATGAGCTTTTTCTCGATGCTTCGGGTCTACCCCCACGTCATACTCAGGGAGAACAAGATGATCGCAACGGCAGGTGCAGACCGTCTCCAGGAGGGTATGCGCCGCGCCTTTGGCAAGGCGACGGGCCTTGCGGCCAGGGTAAAGCCTGACCAGGTCATATTCGAGGCTTATGTCACTGCGACAAACCTTCCGCTTGCAAAGGAAGGCTTCAAGGTCGCGTCAAGCAAGCTCGGATGCCCGACCTACACGCGCGTCACTGCGCTAAAGCCGCAGGTCGCAAAGGTAGAGGAATAAAAAAAACTCCTCTTCTCTTTTATTATAATTTTCCAGTCAGCGCTTTTATGCTGTCAGAGTTGCAGGCGCTCCCTTTTCCACCCGTCGCCTTGCATATCAACGCGGTGATGTTGTTGATTTCTGCGTTGATGGCCTTGCCGATTGCAGAGTTGAGGTTGCCAAGTTCCGCCCTGACCTTTTCGTGCGTCATGTTCTGGATAAGTTCTGGGCTGTAGCCGGCGCCTACCTGCATGTACTGGCCGTCGACTAGCAAAAACGGGATCATCTGGTCAGGGTTATACATATCAAGGATTTCATAGTCCTTGTCGTCAAGCTCTTGCAGCGGCTCAAAGTTGCGGTCAGCAGTCTCTTTTCCGGCAAACTCGACCGTATCGCTTTGGTACTTTGCCCTTGCAAGGTTGAACGTCGGTACGTTAAGGTACTTTTCGTCGTGGCCGGCGCTCTTGTCCTCCACCACGCCCTCCCATTTCCCAAAGCGCTCTAGCGCCTTGACTATGGCCCAGCGCTCTGCCGCGCAGAATGGGCAAAAGCCTGCGCCCATGAAATACACCAGCGATTTTCCGCCCGGCCTTTTCAGCGGCTGATCTGTCACGTGCATGAACTTGCCAAGGACCCTCTTTGGGACGAAACTCACGCCTGGTTTGCGGCGCTCCTATTTTATTAAGTGTTTTGAGGATTTTCGTTCTAGCATCTCTTTTCGGAAAAGTAAATAATCTCCTGCCATTTAGCTGTCCCATCAGTTGGCGCTCAGAACCCTTACCGATCTCGACGACAAAAGGTTCGACGGAAAAAAGGTGTTTGTCAGAGTCGATTTCAACGTCAGTGTGAGCAACGGGACCGTGGGCGAGGACTACCGCATCCGAATGACGATTCCCACAATAGAATACCTCACAAAGAGAGGTGCAAAGGTGGTCCTTGCGTCGCACCTTGGACGGCCCGACGGCCGCGACGACGACTATACGCTTGCGCCGGTGGCAAAGCGCCTGTCAGAGATAGTCGGCAGCAGGTCGAGTATGAAGGTCAGGTTTGCACACGACTGCGTCGGCCCGGCGGTCGAAAGCGAGATTGACAAGATGAACAACGGCGACATATTGCTCCTCGAAAACCTGCGCTTTTACAAGGAGGAGGAGGCCAACGACCCGGAATTCTCAAAGAAACTTGCAGGCATCGCGGACGTCTACGTGAACGACGCGTTCAGCACGTCGCACAGAAAGCACGCCTCCACGTACGGCATGGCCAAGCTTGTCGACGCGCGGCTTGCCGGCTTTAACCTCAGAAAGGAAGTCGAATACTTGTCGATGATGAAGGACAACCCGATAAAGCCGTTCAAGGTCGTAGTCGGAGGGGTCAAGATAAAGGACAAGATAGGCGCTCTGGAGCACCTTCTTCTCAAAGCTGACAAGGTGATAATCGGAGGAGCGGCGGCGTACACATTCCTAAAGGCCAAGGGCTTCAAGACAGGAAAATCGCTCATAGACAACGAGCACCTGCCGTGGGTGTCAAAGGCCCTTTCGTCCTACGGCGACAAGATAATGCTCCCGACGGACCACGTCGCGGCCATATCGCCGGCAGACACCTCGATAACGATGGTCAAAGGCGACATACCCGACGGCATGGCCGGCTTTGACATCGGCAACGAGACGATAGAGCGGTATTCTGCAGAAGTGAGCGGCACAAACGGTGCCGGCATGATATTCTGGAACGGTCCCATGGGCATGTTCGAAGTCAGGGCGTTTGCAAACGGCACTGTCAACATAGCCAAGAGCATGGCGCTTGCCTACTGGCGGGGCGCAAAGACGCTTATAGGCGGTGGCGACACGCTGGAAGCGATGAAGAAGTCCGGCGTCGCCGAGAACGAGGTGAGCCACGTCTCCACGGGAGGCGGAGCGACTTTGCGCTACCTTGCCGGAGACGAGATGCCGGGCGTGTCTGTCCTAAACGGCAACTAGTAGAAGTTAATTAATTACACAGGGACGTCAATACCGGCCGTTGTCAGCGCCTCCGCACAGGGTTGTCATGCACATCGACTTTGACTACTTTTTCGCCCAGTGCGAGGAAATCCGCAGGCCGGAGATAAAGGACAGACCTGTCCTAGTGTGCGTCTTTTCTGGGAGGACAGAGGGCAGCGGCGTGGTGAGCACTGCCAACTATGTCGCAAGAAAGTACGGCGTAAAGTCCGGCATCCCAATAAGGGTTGCGAAGGCAAGGCTTGCAGGCGTGGACAACGCATTGCTCTTGCCGCTTGACGCCGGCTATTACAGACAGGTGTCCGAAAGCGCGATGGCGGCAATCAGGGAGCATGCCGATGTCTTTGAGCATGTCGGGATTGACGAATGTTTCATCGACGCGTCAGGACGCGCCAGCGGCAGTTTTGACGTTGCAAAAGGGCTTGCGCACAAGATAAAGCAACAGATACAAGAGCGCACGAAACTCACGTGCTCTATCGGCGTTGCGCCAAACAAGATGCTTGCCAAGATAGCGTCTGACTATTGCAAGCCTGACGGCCTTACGATTGTCAGGCCGGAAGATGCTCTGCGGTTTGTTTCCGCGCTTGACGTGGACAAGATACCAGGGATAGGCCCCAAGACCCGCGACAGGCTAGCAGAGCTTGGAGTAAAGACCGCCGGCGACCTCGCGTCGTTTGACCTATTCAGGCTCATAGGCGAGTTTGGCAAAAAGACTGCGACCTACATGCACAACGCGGCCAAGGGAGTCGACGACGAACCAGTCGTAGAGTCGGAGGGAGAGCGCAAGCAGATTATGCGCATAGTCACGCTGAAAAAAGACGCCCAGAACGCGGAGGAGATGTACGACGACCTTGAGGAGATATGCAAGGCCATACAGAAAAGCGCGGCTGAAAAGAAAATGGCGTTTGGGTCGATAGGCATAATCCTCGTCCTTGACGACCTTGAAAACGTCACTAGGTCAAGGGCGCTCAAGGCCCACGCGTCGAGTTTTGATCTCCTGCACTCGACGGCAAAATCGCTGCTTGATGAAGCGATGAATGAGAAAAAGAGAAACGTGCGCAGGCTGGGCGTGCGAATATCAGACCTGCAGGACAGCTCTGGCCAGAATACGCTGTTTGATTATTTTTCATGAAGCAGGGGTAGCGCTTGCCTGCTGCTGATTATGCAGCCTGCGTATTCGCCTGCCTTCCACGTACATCACGATTCCAAGGTAGATGCCAAGCCACGGCAGGAACATTATCTCGCCGGCCACAGAGTGGAACGCCTCCCATTCCCGGGGGTTGACTGTCACGATGAGTGCGTACATCGTCAGCGATATTATGCGGATGATGTTCACGGTGACTGTGCCAAACGTGCCTATCGCAAAATAGATGAGCTTGCGCTTTAGCGGTATCTCCATCTTTAGCAGGAACGCAAGCATCACGAGTGTGTAGATTATCATGCTGTGCACACCCGCTGAAGGCCAGAACACCTGCAGCACAAAGGGCCCGTGCAGGCCGCTTAGCACGAGCATGTTGCCGTGCGCCGTCGCGACATTGCCCTTGCCTATTGCCATGATGTTTGCGTCGATGAACCTGACCACTGCCTGGTCTATCTGCAGGTACCCCGGCACTATTACCTGGAGCGGACCAAGCGAGTCGTATGGAAAGAACGCATCGAGCGACAGGATGACCGCGCTCCCTGCAAGGTATATCGCCCCCGCCGGCGCTATCTTGTACCATTTCCTTCCAAACAAGACTGCAAGGGACGCGCCGACAAACAACGCCATGACTGCAAAGTCCCACATGAATGTCCAGCTCCCTATGACTTCTTTGCGGATGCCGTACGATAGCCCAGTCTCTCGGATAGAATCCTGCAGTCCGAACTGGAGGGCCGCAAAATAGGCAATGGCTATTGCGGCAAGGCTGGCTACTACCAGGAATTTTTTCTTGCTTACCGGCTGCCTGGTGCCTATGAGCTCGGCAGCGATGAACGCCATTGCAAAGATGAATCCGCCCCTGCCCTCGTTCCACGAGAGGTTGAACGAGTTTGGATAGATGGCGAGTGTGAATATTATCGGCAAGACGAGGACAATCGTTACGGCGACGCTAGAGTTTATTCCAAATATCGTAGGCGCTGCCGCCTGCTGGCCTGATGACGGAGTGGCCCTGTCGCCGGACAAACTGCTTTTTTCTAGCCATTACAACATAAAAACGTTCTATGCGTTCTTGACGGCTTCCAAGAACCACTTGGGCACCATGTCCTGCGCGCTCTTTAGCAGGAAAGTTATGCTGGAGTCGAGTATGTACGTGGTGGCAAAGTCGTCGGCGCTTCGTATAGACCGGCCGTACGACTGTGCAAGACGGAGTACAGTGTACCATGTGTACCAGCGCTGGTCCCTGTCCTTCATCGCAGAGACCTTTCTGTCCGTAAGGTCCGGATAAGGGACTTTTGTTATCACCTGGAACCTTGACAGGTCGTCCTTCAGGTCTACGCCCAAATGCAGCGAGGGCGATATTAGCACGGTCGGCCGGGTGCTCTTGTAGTGCTTTTCAAGCACCTCTTCCCTGCCAAGCGCCGACCCTGTCTCGATTAGCCTGGACGCGTTTTCCCGGCTGATGTTGTCGCGGATGTACTGCAGCTGCGAGTACGACGTGGTGTGGATTATGCCCTTTTCGTTCTTGTGTATCGTCATAATGTTGTCTATTGCCTTGGCGATTTTGGGCATACTTTCCTGCATCGACCGGGCGTTGAGCCACGCCACGTTCATCAGGTGTATCGGCCTGTTTTTCACGGGAAAGTCCGAGTCGCGCACCTGGACGAACTTGACTTGGTCCGGCTTTAGCCCGGAGACCTTGCAGAGATAGTCCTTTGACAGTATGGTTGCGCTCATGAACAAATTGATTGTCCCCTTGTCGAGTATGTCGCCAAAGTAGCCGGAGGTTTCAAGCGGGGTCAGAGTTGCACGCGTCAGCTGGTTCTGCGCATCGCGCTGGATGCTTGACACTATCCAGTTTTTCTTGTTGGAGCGCATGTCAAACAGCAGCGCCTCAAGGTTCTTCTCCTTTGATATCGCCTCTATCAGGTTGCGCTCGGTATATGGCTCGGCGACCCTGCCCCGCTCGATGGCGTCTGTCGCCTGCTCGATGAATTTCAGCATCTTGTCTCTAAGGGAAGAGCAGAACTCCATCCACGGCTCGACATCCTCGACGTTTTTCTCCGGCATCTGTACCCTTGGAAGAAAGCGCAGCGCATTCTTGTGCACCGTGAAACTGCGGAAATCTCCAACCTCTGATTCTATCTGGTGTGCCTCGTCCATCACTAGGAGCTTGCGCTTTTGCGTGGTGCCGGTGTAAAAGATGTCGGACAGAAAGTAGCGATAGTTGTAGACTGTGTGGCTTGCCTTTGCGCCCATCCACCTCTGGTGGAAGTAGTGGCATGGCCGCCATTCAAGCTCCACAATCTTGGACTGCTTTTTCAGTTTCTCAACGTATGTTTTTTCTGAAAGGGGGTCCAGCTTGACCTGCTCGCCAAGCGTCCCTTCTCCTACAACCTTGTAGTCTAAAAGCCGCGTCTTGTACGCGCAGTCGTACGAGTCGTCCTGCACGCAGGGGCCATAGTCGCAGTTTTCGCTGAGGCCCATGTCCTCCTTTACTATGCAGGGAAAGTTGGCCCGGCCCTTTACCTCAAAGACGAACGGAAAGTCCCGCTGGTACTGCGCCTGTAGGTCTTTGGTCGCGGTGCAGATGTGCGAGCTTCCAAGATACCGCGCAAGCGTGATTGCAACCGGCGTCTTGCCAAAGCCGGTGGGCGCCTCAAGGAATATGTTCTTGTAGCCGGACTTTAGGGCGGACTCTATATCCAGAAGCACAGAGCGCTGCTTTTCGCGCATCTGGCCCAGCGGAAAGTATGACAGGATTGACAATGAAGAGCACTTGCTCTCAGTGCGACGTACTTTTTAAGGTTGGGTCGTAGAGCCAGCACCTGACGTACCCTGTTCCGGTCGCAAATTCGGGCGGGTCTTTCTTGCACACCTCCATTGCGTGCGGGCAGCGGGGGTAGAACCTGCAGCCGGCCGGCGGATCGAGCAGGCTTGGAGGGCTTCCGGGTATAAAGCGGATCTTTTTCTCGCTAGAATGCAGCCTGGGCACTGCGGCTATCAGCGCCTGCGTGTACGGGTGCTTGGGGTTTTTGTAAATGTCCTCAGTCGATCCTATCTCGACAAGCTGGCCGGCGTACATTATGCCTATCTTGCCTGCAACCTGCGACACAAGGGCAAGGTCGTGGCTTATCAGGATGACGGTTACTCCCTTTTCTTCGTGCAGCTTTTTCAAAAGGGCGATTATCTGCGACTGTACGAGCACGTCAAGTGCTGTGGTAGGCTCGTCTGCAACCAGGAGATCCGGCTCCATAAGGAGCGCCATCGCAATCACCACGCGCTGCTTCATGCCGCCGGACAGCTCGTGCGGGTAGCGCGACGCCACCGCCGGCCCCAAGCCCACCTGCCTTAACGACTCGACAATCTTGGCGTCAATGTCGCCCTCAAAGCCGTGCTCTTCCAAAAGCTCCCGCAGCTGGCTTGCCACGGTGTAGACAGGGTCGAGCGCGTTCATTGCGCCCTGAAATACCATGGCCACCTTTTTCCAGCGGACCTTTTTCCCAAAGTCACGGTCGGACATCTTGGCAATGTCCTCGCCTGCAAGGACTATAGAGCCTGCCACTATCTTGCCGGGCGGCTGCATCGAGCGCATGAGCGCAGAGCCAAGTGTGCTCTTGCCGCAGGCAGACTCGCCAACTATGCCAAGAGACTCACTCTCTGAAAGTGCAAAGTTGACCCCGTCCACTGCCTTGACCGGACCCCTCTCTGTCAGATAGTACGCGCAAAGTTCCCTGACAGCAAGTTTTTTTTCGTCCCCGGAAGGCATGATTTGAAGTCGCCTCGCACGGTATAAGAGGTTATTGAAGTTGGAAAGGCCCGACAATTTTGCCGGGGAATTTGAGCGCAGGAACAGCGCCAACAACCATCAGGAGGAACAAGGCAGTCCCAGACATTCTTGCTTATTTTTTGAGCTTGCTTATCGAGTCGATTATTTTCGAATGATCGGCATCAACCTCCGTAGTCACGTAGAGCAAATGATTATCGTCGAGTGGCATTGTGATGCGCTTGATTTTTTCGTATTCTGCCAACACGTATTTTCCCCTTCCTATTTTTGATGCAAGCTCGCTGCGTGTTTTCCATGCCTTGATGGCCAAGTCAAGCGATTTTCGGCTCTCTTCCGGGGTAAGAAGATTCTGCACGCCAGACCTATGGTCAGAGAATAGGATCTTGCCTTCCATGTCGCAAATCGTGACCAGTCTGATTTTTGGGTCGATGCTCATGACATCATGATGGATCTTCTGGTATGCCATATGGCAATAATTACAATCTCATCCTAATAACATTTTATGATTTTGAGAATTAACCGTATAGCATCAATAATTCATAGAAATATGTCAAAATACCTCCACAATATCTAATCAGACAGGTATCCCGACTCACCGGGAGTCCACCTTTGAGCGCGGAAAGGGTTGTTCTCGCAGTCGTACAAAATTGCCACCTGACGCCTTCCAAAAGGGGATGTTGCGCCCCCGAGCGGTTATATAACCGGTAATTGCCATTATGCAAGTTCCGCCTCATTGAAGTCTCCAATATGCCCTTTTGACGCAAAAAGCGGTGTCCTGTGCGCCAGGTGCGACGAAAAACTGCACGCCGGCAACATCACGCAGGACGACGTGGACGCCGCAGTAACTCTGACGAGGGTTGCCAACAAGAGCCAGGACGTGGACAGGTTCACCCTAGCGAGAGGCGCAAGGGTGGACGAAGACTATGTCCTTGTCCTGAGAGGGCCCGACGTGATGTCTGTCAGGGCCAACCCTTCGCTTGCAGAGAGGATAGAAAAAGAGTTTGGGCACAAGGTGCACTATGTCGAGTCAGAGACATCAGAGCGCGGGCTCGTCGAGAGCCTGTTCCACCCGGCAAGGGTTATTTCAGTAAACCAGTTCTACCTTCCAGACGGCAACAAGGTGACCAAGGCAGTGGTTGCAGGCAGGAGCAGCAACCAGAAGGTCAACGTCGAAAAGATTCAAAAGATTGCAATGGCCGTCAAGAACATGGAACTCCTCGTAGAGTTCGAGCAGAGATAGAGAGAGATAGGCCATGGCAGTAGTCGACATACACAGGACGCATTACGCACGCCAGCTTGGCGAAGACCTCGTCGGCAAGCAGGTGAGAATAGGCGGCTGGATAGAGGATGTACGCGACATTGGCAAGCTCGCGTTTGTGACAATACGCGACGTCACCGGCGCCTGCCAGGCGATAGTGACAGGTGAAAATGTGCAGGCGGCTGTGCAGGCTCCTAGGCAGAGCGCGGTGATTGTCGCCGGCACCGTGCAAAAGAGCAAGGCCAAGGATTTTCCGGTGGAAGTCAAGGTGACAGAGCTTGCGATACTGACAAAGGCCGTCCATCCGCTTCCAATCGACCCGACGGGCAGAGTCGAGTCGGCCCCGGACAAGAGGCTGGATGCAAGGGCACTTGATCTGAGGAACCCCAGGGTTGCGGCGATATTCCGCCTGCGCTCCGCCGGCCTCATGGTGGTGAGGGACACCCTGAGGGGAGAGGACTTTGTAGAGGTCAACACACCCAAGATAATCGGGAGCGCAAGCGAGGGTGGCGCAAACCTCTTTGGGTTTGAATACTTCAAGCGCAAGGCGTATCTGGCCCAGAGCCCGCAGCTTTACAAGGAACAGTTGACGCTGGGCCTTGACAGGGTGTTTGAGATAGGCCCCTATTTCAGAGCCGAAAACTCGCACACCGTCAGGCACCTGACAGAGTTTACGAGCATCGACGTCGAGGCGGCGTTTCTCGACTACGAGGATGTGATGGACCTCGTGGAAAAGGTGGTTGGAAACGTCATCCGCGACTTTAACGAAAACCACAGGGCAGAGCTTGCGGCGGCAGGCGCGCAAGAGATCCCGTTTGGTAACAAGAAAATAGACAGGCTCACGTACGAGCAGTGCCTTGACGAGCTGGCCAAGGAAGGCGAAAAGCTTTCGTTTGGCGACGACCTATCCGACGCAGCGCTCCGCAAGCTGGGCGAGATGCACAGGGGATTCTATTTCATCATGGACTGGCCGATGAAGCTAAAGCCGTTCTACATCCACGAGAAAGAGAGCGACGAAAGGCTGTCCAAATCGTTTGATCTGCAGCACGGCTACCTCGAACTGGTGTCCGGCGGCCGCAGGCTGCACGACCCTGAGCGCCTGAAAAGCAGACTTGTTGAGCAAGGTTTGAACCCGGCAAGCTTTTCCGAGCACCTCAAGGCGTTTGACTGGGGAATGCCCCCGCATTCTGGGTGGGGCCTCGGCTACGACAGGCTGATGATGGTGCTAACAGGCTCGCAGAACGTGCGCGACGTGGTCCTTTACCCGAGAGACACAGACAGGCTTACGCCCTAGCGTTATACGATATTTACTTCCCGCACGTTTTCCTCAAAAATCCATGCGGCAAACCTGTCTTCTGTGGTCGAGTAGATCACCCACACAACTGGGTTTATCTCCATAAACCGCGCGTCCGTACGCGAAGGCGAGGGAGGCGACGGATGCGAGTGGAATATGCCGGCAACCTGTAGGTTTTTGCTTTCTGCATAGTCGTACGCCTTTAGAAGCTCATCTGGCGGTATCTCGAACGATGCGTATGTTGCATTGGCGTTTCTCACCGGCAATATCTCTGCTATTGCAATTCTGTCCTTCTGCTGCCCGCTGCCAAGAAGAAAGGCGCACGACTCGTTGGGCATTGACGCTCTTGCGATCTGCTCCAGCTCTTGCAGTTGAACTGATGAAAGGGTGATGCTTTTTTGCGAGCCTATACCAGTCAGCTGACCGTTACCTTGCCGATCATGTACGGGTGCAACATGCAGTAATAGTCATACTCGCCGGCTTTTTCAAACACGTACGAAAAGCTCGCTCCATCCTTCATAAGGCCAGAATCAAACACCTTGTCAGGAGCAGGGGCGTTGTTTACTACCTTGCCAGATGTTACAGTATGATATGGAGTGGTGCTGTCATCGTTGGTCCAAGTCACCATGCTTCCGACTGCAGACTTGACTTCTGCAGGAGAGAAGAATTTCCCGTTAGTTGGATTAGAAGCACCAACCACTATTGAGACTGCAGTGACAGTAGCCCCTGACGTCTGAGATCCAGAGGTCGCACCCGGCGCAGAACCAGTGGTGTTTGTCCCGTTTGCAGTTGTTGCCCCAGTGGCATTTGCTCCACTTGGCGCCGTAGCATTGTTGTTGGTAGTAGCATTAGCGCCAGCAGCGCCAGTGGCATTTGTCCCACCCGAAGTAGCGTTTCCGCTTGAAGTGGCGTTGCCACCTGCGCTGGAAGTGCCGGCCGCGCCAACCTTTAGCATACCATCCATGAACGGGTGCACCTGACAATAGTATTCATAATCACCTTCCTTCAAGGTGGCAGTGTTGAGCAGGTAGGTCTTGCCGGCGGCCAAGACTTTAGAGTCAAAGGTCTTGCCATTGTCTGCCTTGCTGGTCACGGTATGCACCGCGTTGTCGTTGTTGGTCCACTCTACACCATCTCCCTTGGCGACAGTCACAGGGTTCGGACCGTACGAGGGGTTGCCCTGCGCAGAGGCGCCTGCAAGGATAGATGCCTTGACAATGTTTTTAGGGGCAGCCGGCGCTGCTGGAGGAGCGGTCGGCTGTTCTGTGGCAGGCTGAGGAGCCTTGGGTGTCACGAGGCCAAACGCGTAGAACGTGATGCCACCCACCGCGGCTCCTGCGATGAATATTACGCCCATCGCCTTGACATACTGGGGCTTTCGGAAAGAAGTTACTGCAAGTACCGCCCCGGGTATCCCAATTATGGCCATGAGGCCGATATACGTAAAGATGGTTGGGACCTGGACGCTCACTGTCACCGCAGCTGCGACTCCAAAGGTCACGAGAAAGCCAAGCGTGATGAACGTCGCGGACTTGGCCCTGCCGGTCGACGGAAAGCCGTCCTTGAAAAGTCCTGAGGCGAGAAATATCATCCCGATAAACATGGTAAGGAGGGAGACTGCGTGCATACCGTCGATGAAAGTCTTGGCAATGCCTGCAAGAGAAATGCCTACGCCAACAATGCCGATGGACGTAAGACCAATACCGGGTGTCAGCAGGTCCCAGTCAGTCATGTTTGACTATGGTGGGCATTTCTGGCATAATTAATCTTTTCTGCACCTCTAAAATTATTGACCACCCGCCTTAATGTCGGCGTTTTGCAGGACTTGCTGACACTTGTCCATAGCAGATGTCTTTGACGTGGGCGAAGGCGACACTGTCGCAGATGCCTGGCTCACGACCGTGAACCTACTGGACATGCTAGAGCACGCCCACAGGGTTGACGAGGACATGTACGACTTTTCCCAAGCAAGGGACAAGATAGCCAAGGTGTACGCAGTGGCAGAGGCGCACAGCATGGACAACAAGAGCGGCAGCAAGTGCGGGTGCGGACTCTCGGACGCCGAGCACGCCATATTAAAGCGCAAGGTCATGACGTTTTTCAAGCTGCAGCTGTCAAACCTAAAGCGCTTCATCGTTTGACTGCCACATACATATCCGAATCAATTAAATGCAAGCCAGCGCTACTGATTTTGAGGCTCATAGCGTGACTGCACGCGACTTTGTCGAAGTTTCAAAACCAAGAATAGTAGTCCTCTTGGTAATTACGGCAGTCACATCTTACCTTGCCGCTACCCGCTTTGACGCAACGCCAAACGTGGCGTGGGACATTGACTGGTTCAAGCTTGGCTTTCTCACGCTAGCCGGCGCGCTGGCGTCAATGGGCGCAAGTGCCCTGAACCACTATTACGACCGCGACATCGACAAGATAATGGAGAGGACGGCCAAGAGGCCGATTCCTGCCGGCAGGCTGTCGGCAAAGAGCGTCCTTGCGTACGGCCTTGGCGTGAGCGTGCTGTCTGTGGTCATCGCATGGTTCACCCTCAACCCGATGGCGACGGGCATGATTGCCCTTGGCATATTCTTTTACGTCATAATATACACAGCGTGGCTAAAGCGCAACAACCCTTGGAACATCGTGATAGGAGGCTTTGCAGGCAGCGCGGCGTCAATGGCCGGCTGGGCCACGGTGACAGGTTCCATGGACGTGCTCGGTTTTCTCGTGGGCTGGCTGGTGTTCATGTGGACTCCGCCTCATTTCTGGTGCCTTGCGATACGGGCGCGCGAAGAGTATGCATCAGTCCGCGTCCCGATGCTTCCTGTCCTCATCGGCAACCAGAGAACCGCAAGCTACATCCTTGCAAACACGGCCATACTCCTCCCCTATTCCATCGCACTCTACTTTTTCGGCCTCGGCCTGCTGTATACCATAGTCGCGGCCGTCTCGGGCTCGCTCATGCTCATCTACCACTACAAGCTGACCAAGAACCCCACGCCGCAGTTCGCATGGAAAGCCTACAAGGTCACGGCGCCGTACCTGCTGGTGATATTCCTAGCGATTGCGTTTGACGCGCTCTTTTACTACAAGCTGCCGTTCTAACTTGCTGTTCCAGAATCGGCGACGAGCTCTATCCTGCGCTTTTCCTTCGTGACCCAGGCGACCCTGATGAGGCCATAGATCTCTAGGTCCAGCAGGATCTTGTTAAACTCGGCGTCGGCCATGGTCACGCCTTCCTTTGACAGCGCGTTCATCAGGTCGGCGTCCGTCATGTTGCCGGCCTGCCGGACCTTTTCGTAAATTAGGTTCCTTAATGGATACTTCATAGAGTGTCACCGTAAGAGCCTTTTTTTACACGAGATAATAACTGATAGATAGACAAGTAATGACCTTCCATAATCGCCGGATTGGGCGGATACGTCAATCCATTCAAGGCCAAGCAGCTTGAGGAACACGGTCCAGAAGGCATCAAATACGTGATTCCAGCCAGCTTATAAAAAAGTATGTTCAGAGGAAGAAAGTCGAATAAGCGACGAGTGCGAACATGTACAGAGGTGGGCTTCTAGTCTCTATTCCTGCTCTCGTTGTTTCTGTATTTCTTCGCTCTGCCTCAGTTGAGTACCTATGGTGGCACCATGGACATCCACGTTATGCTTTACCAGAGCCTCATGAGTAGGAAACGATATGCCGCAGGCGGTACAATCATACCTTCCCTTTGTGCCTGACATGGTGTTAATAGGGGCAGGGAATTTTAAACAGTTACAAACATGAGCGCAAACACAAAATCACGATAGTAGGTGACGGGAAAGGCTTGTCTTGCTGTTCAACCTGCTCAAAAGAAGCGACTAAAGAAAGAAGTGTGTATGTGTATTGGCTTTAATCATCCGTAAAAGCTCTTGTCGATTGGCTTTGGCATGGCATAGGTAAGGTTCTTTTTCATCGACTCGTACCACTCCTCGACCTCCTTGGTTATGGACGGCCTTGCCGCCCTCAATGCCTGCATAAAGTCGGCGTTTGAAATGTTTGCGGATTTTCTCTGCATTGCGCTCACCGCCGCTTCGCGGCAGAGTGCAAAGAGATCTGCCCCGCTGAAATTCTTGGTCGTCTGCGCGATGCTTGCCAAGTCGACGTCACCTTCAAGGGGCATCGACTGCGTTATTATCTTTAGTATCTCAAACCGTGCCTTTTCGTCCGGCTGGCCGATGTATACGATGAGGTCCAACCTGCCGGGCCTAAGGAGCGATGGGTCGATGAGGTCTGGCCTGTTTGTTATCCCGACTATTATGACTCCCGAGTTGCCGGCGTCGTCCATCTCTGTCAGTATCTGGCTGACCACGCGCTCGTTTCCGGCGCCGTCCTCGCTCTGGCCCCGCGGCCTCGCAAGCGAGTCCAGCTCGTCAAACACTACGATGCAAGGCGAAGATGTCTTGGCTTTTCTAAATATCTCGCGTATCGCCTTTTCCGACTCGCCGACCCACTTTGACAGGACTTCCGGGCCTCTGACTATTATGATGTTGGCGTTGCTCTCTGTCGCAAGCGCCTTGGCGATAAGAGTCTTGCCAGTCCCGGACGGACCGTAGAGCAGCGCGCCCTTTGGCGGTTTTATACCCATCTTGGAAAAGCTATCCGGCTCTTTTATCGAGGTGATGAGGTTGTCGTGCAACACCCTCTTGGCGTCGTACAGGCCGCCGACCTCGTTCCACTTGACCCTCGCCACTTCAACGTAAAACTCCCTCATGGCGGTAGGCACGATTTCCTTGATGCCGTCGCGAAAGTCCCTCGTTGTAATCACCATCTGCTCAAGCACTTCCGGCGATATCTTGTCGCCTTCAAGGTCTATTTCCGGCAGGTAGCGCCGAAGGGCCTTCATTGCGGCCTCTCTGCAGAGCGCCTTGATGTCGGCGCCCGTGTAGCCGTGGAGCTCTGACGCAAGCTCTTGCAGGTTGATGCCGTCGTCAAGGGGCATTCCACGCGTGTGTATCTGCAGTATCTCAAGTCGCCCTTCCGCGTTTGGCACGCCTATCTCTATCTCCCTGTCGAACCGGCCAGGGCGCCTAAGTGCGGGGTCGAGACTCTCAGGGCGGTTCGTTGCCCCAAGGACTATGACCTGGCCGCGCTCTTGCATCCCGTCCATGAGTGCAAGTAGCTGCGCCACGACGCGCTTTTCCACGTCGCCAAACGCCTCCTCCCTCTTGGGCGCTATTGCGTCAATCTCGTCGATGAATATGATGGAAGGCGAGGACTCTTTGGCCTCCTTGAATATGTCGCGCAGGCGCGCCTCAGTCTCGCCGTAGTACTTGTTCATTATCTCCGGGCCGTTTATTATGAAAAAGTTTGCCTCCGACTCTGACGCAAGCGCCTTTGCAATCAAAGTCTTGCCGGTTCCCGGCGGCCCGTACATGAGTATGCCGCTGTGCGGCTCTATCCCCAGCCGGGCAAAGACCTCCGGGTGGCGCATCGGCAGTTCGACAATCTCGCGCAGGCGCTTTATCTGCTCCTTCATGCCGCCGATCTCCTCGTAGGTGACACGGGGCTTGCGGTCCTGCGCCGTCTCGGCCATTATCGAAAGTTTTGTCGGGCGCTCGACGCGGACGATTGCCTTTGGCGACACCTTTTGCACCTTGAAATCCATCGAGTTGCCGAGAATGACGACAGAGATCTCGTCGCCCTCGCTCATCGGAAAGCCCTTGAGCCGGCCCTTGACAAACTCGCAGAATTCCTTGTCTACTGTGATGTTGCTGTCGCCTATTGGCATCAGCGTTATGCTCTTTGCAGCCTTGCTCTCGGCCTTTCTCACGTTCAAAAGGTCGTTCAGGCCGACGCTTGCGTTCTTTCTCGTCTGGCCGTCGATGCGGATGATGTCAGTGTCCTCTTCTTCGTCGTCTGCGGGCCACGCGGTGACGGCAGTCGTGCGCTTGCCCATTATCTCTATCACTTCGCCGGGCTGGACGCCGATCTGCTCCATATAGTGCGGGTCCAGACGGGCCCTGCACTTGCCCACGTCGCGGTGCTTGGCCTCGGCCACCCGCAATTGTACCTGAGGAGATTCGTCGCTACCTGCCTTGGCCTTTTTCAACCTGTACAAGCCTCCGGCGTTTTTGGGAACAACATTAGTTTTACTACTATTACTTCATCTTGACCGATGCGCGGCTGATGTTCATCACTTCGATCTCGCCGACGCCCTGCACACCGCGGATGGCCTCTTCGAGCTTGTCCATCTGCCCCTCC
The DNA here is from genome assembly GCF_946478925.1 of uncultured Nitrososphaera sp. The sequence continues at coordinate 17,025 of NZ_CAMLDP010000004.1, forward strand.
GCGTCGTCCAGCATAAAGTCGCCGACGACTGCGTTCAGGCCAAACGCTATCGGTTCTTTGGCGTGGCCTTTGAGCTCCATCCCTTGCGGGATACTCTTTTTCAACCCATCCACGATGCTGTCGACGTTGATGTCAGCATCAGCTGGAAGGAGCTTTATCCTCGCCACAAGGCGCGCCATGTCTATGGGCCCTCAAAGCCGCAGCCCACGCACTTGTAGGGCCTTGCAAATTCGCGGCAGGACTCGCAGCGCCACATGAGGACATAACCGCAGTTCGGGCAGTAGAATTTTACACATTCATCATTAGGCATTATCGGCCTGCTGCATGAGGTGCAGACCGGCAAGGACAGTTGCTTTGACATAACGCTCAAGAAGGCGAATCCGAATTTATATCTATCTAGCCGTCGACCAGCCGGCGGATTTCGTTGCCAAGCAGCGCTTTTGCCATCCTGCCCGCGCTTTTCACGTCCAGCACCTTGGCAAGGGCGGCCGCGTGAAAGTCAAAGTCGCCCGTCGACGACACGTCTTCCAGCTTGTCCTCGGGTATTGCGGAAAACAGATCATCCAGGGCCTTGTTGTCAAGCCTTTCCAGCAGGCGCCTTGCAATAAGCATCTTGGAAAATTCCTCTCCAAACATAGCCGACCAGCCCCTCGGATATTCGTTCAGCGTGTCATCATTTGCCGAGATTGCTCTTGCGATTGCCCGGCCTGCCAAGAGCCCGCCCATGCCGCAAGTGTATATCCCGCCGGCGGTAGTGGGCTTGGTCTGGCCTGCCGCGTCGCCCACTATTACAGTCCGTCCTGATACAAAATTGTCAATCGGGCCCATGACCCATATCGGCGCGTACACCTTGCGCACGACGGAATGCTGACCACCCTTTGCATCCATGTACGACTTTAACGCGCTTGCCGCGTTTATGCCCTTGCCGGCGACTCCCACCTTGCCCCTGCCGTCGCCCGTCGGTATCACCCACGCAAAGAAACCGGGGTATTTCTCGCTGTCAAACGCGACTTCGATTGCGTCGCGCTCTATCCAGGGCGCAAACACCTCGTACTGCGCAGACGAGAGCACGCCGTCGCGGTTTCTGCCTATTATCGAGGCGACGCCTCTAGCGTCAACGAAATAGTTTGATGTAAAGTCGCCTTCCGATGTTTTCACAGCATATTGCTTATTTTCCTGCGAAAAAGAGCGCACAGAGCACTTCACTCGAATGTCCGCGCCGGCCCTCTGCGCCTGCAGCGCCACCTGCTTGTCAAGGGCGCGCCTGTCAAGCACCACCACCTTTTGCTTCTCGGCTGAAAGTTCAAAGCCGTTTGAAGGTGAGAGTATCTTGGCGCGCTTTATTCTGCCGTTTTCAATGGCGCTTGCGTCGGGCACTATTCCGAGGTTTTTCATTCCCTCCATGCTGACAAGGCCGCCACAGTGCTCCGGCGTCCCTATCTCGGCGTCCTCCTCAAGGACTGCAACAGAGGCACCTGCCCTTGCCGCCTCCCTTGCAGCCATCAGTCCAGAAATGCTCCCGCCGGCTACAATGACATCAAAATGAGACAACGGCCAGCAAGGTATTTCTCACGCTATTAATTAAACTATGGGAGCCTTGGATTTCAAACAGGTCATGGTGGTCAGAAGAGACCTGGGCATGGGCACCGGCAAGATAGCCGCGCAGGTGGCGCACGCCGCTGTGATGGCCGCCGAACGAACAAAGCAGAAAAAACCGGACTGGTTCGATTCGTGGTTTGAAAGGGGACAGGCCAAGGTAGTCGTAAAGGTGCAGAGTTTCGATGAGCTCATAGACGTCATGAACCACGCAGAGAGCCTAAAGCTGCCGGTCGTCCTTGTGCAGGACAGCGGCCTCACGCAGATACCGCCCGGCACGGCTACGTGCGTTGGGATAGGCCCCGCGCCGGCAGACTTGGTTGACAAGGTCACGGAGCGTCTGAAACTGCTCTAGCTAGCGCCTGCTGACTATGATTATTCCCGTGATTATCAGGCCCGTCGCGACGGCCTGAAAGATGCTTATCGACTCGCCAAGCGCGGCTGCCGCTATTGTGATTCCAAATATCGGAGTCGTCGAAAACACCGTCATCGTCTTTATCGTGCCTATCCTCTTTATCCCTGCAAGGAAGAACAAGAGGGCGCCTCCAAAGCCCGAAGCAGACAGGGCTATTATGATGAGCCACAGCTGCGCGTTTATCTGCCCGAGCGCGCCCCACCTGCCAGTAGCGGCAGCCACTCCGAGAAGCACGAGCCCGCCTGCAAGCGACTTTATCATGGCCATCTTGGCGGGACTGATGTCAGAAAACGTCGTCAGCTTTCTGCTGAAATTGTTGTCAATCGCCCAGAAGAACATGGACGCTAGGATCATCAGGTTGCCCGCGTTGAACGCGATTATCGTGCTGGAAGAGAACTTCAAGTCGGTAGTCGCCATGAACAGCCCCACGATGACAAGCGTAACTGCGGCAAGGCCGAGTTTGCCGTGCGGCCTTTCTCCAAAGAAAAGCGACGACAGGATTACCGTGAACAGCACCTCGCCGTTTGACAGGATGGCGGCGTCCGACGCCGCGGTCATCTGCAGGCCGCTCAGGAGAAGTACGGGTGCGACCACTGCCCCAGAGGCCGTGATGGCAATCATGTAGCGAGCCTCGCGTCCTTGCAGGCGAAATGATGCTTTTGCAAAAGGCACGAGCGTCAGCCCCGCGATTGTATAGGCGACGGCGGAAAGCGCAAGAGGGTCGACGCTTGCAAGCGGCACCTTGGCGATCGTGAACACAGAGCCAAAGAGGGCGGCGGCTATCAACACTGACACGTATCCCAGATAACCTTTTTGCTCCTTCTGCGCCCCTGCTTGGGCCTCACGCTCTGGCGCCGTCAAGAGTGCAAAATACGCACGCCGCATATTTTATCCCTGCCCAAGTGCGCGTACACGCAGACAAGAGATATATGGGGACAGGCATGTTTTTCCCGCGTGTCAGGCAAGGGGTCTTCAAACAAGAAGATCATCATTTATGCCATCATCGGCATAGTGGCCGTCGCAGCCGTTTCAGCAACCTTTCTCGCAGGCAAGGCCGAGCCCACGCCGGAAGAAAGGCAGCAACAGGAACAGCAACAAACGATTGCGACACAGAAGGAGTTGTTTTGCGGCCCAAACGCCAAGGCCAATTCTAACACTTTTGTAAGCGAGCAGGTGCTCCCGTCGCAATGCGAACTTCCGCTCGGCATAGCCGTTGACAAGGACAGGGTGTGGTACGTGTCAACCAAGCAGGGTACACTCGGCAGCTACACCCTAGCGGACGGCAAGTTCCAGGAATTCCCCATCCCGTCGTGGCCTGCGCGTTCCATTCCAAGCCCTACAGCGGTTTCCATGGTATTTGCCACCAAGGTTGACAACGCTGGCAATGTGTGGTTTACGGACGACAAGCCGAACCTGCTCTGGAGGTTCAACAGGGCAAACTCGACGTTTGACTCGTTCAAGTCCCCGGCCGTAGGGCCGATTTCATTTGACTTTGACTCCAAGGGCGGCATGTACCTGGTAGGCGTCAGAACCCCCGCCCTCTTCCATGCAGACATATCCAAGATGAAGCCAGGCACTTCCGATGGCTTTACCGAGATAAAGCTGCCACTTGACGCGTTTGCAGGAATTGACAGGACTATTGTAAGCTCTGGCTCAGTAGCTGTCGATCACGAAAGAAACGTTGTATGGGCGACAGTTCTGGCATACCAGCAAAAAGGCCAGATCTACAGGTACGATATTGCTCAAAACAAGACGACTGCAATCAGCCTGCCAGCCGAACTCACTTCGCCTGTCGGCACAGTCCTCGACAAAGAAGGCAACCTGTGGGTCACTGACCACGGCACCAGCCTGTTTTTCGTCATAGGAGCGTCAAACCAGACAATAACCAAGTACGTCACTTCCATGCCGTCTCCAAAGATCTTTGGAGGTCAGACGCCCTCTGACGCGGTCAGCTGGCCCTACTGGATGCAGCGCGACAGCAACGACAACATCTGGTTCAACCAGCACGCGGCCAACAGGATAAGCAAGTTCGATCCAAAGGCCCAGACGCTGACAGAGTACTGGATTCCAACCCAGAACGCCAAGTTTGGCGGTTGCAAACCAGACGCGCCGACCTGCGGCATCGCAAATGCCATCCAGTTTTCCATAGGCCCGCAGGGACAACTGTGGTTCACAGAATGGAGTGAGAACAAAATAGGCACGATAAAGACAGACGCGCAGGTCCCGTTCAGCGTGTCTGCGCCGGAGGAGATAACCGTAAAGAAGGGCGACAGCGCGGAAATCAAGGTCGGCTTGAGCGCGCAAGGTGCATTCAATGGCAGCATGATTGCCACAGGCACGTTTACGTACAACGGCAACCTTGGCAACTCGACCGGCATATTTAGCGAGCAGAACGTTTCCGTTCCGGTAGGCAGTTCAAAGCAGATGTCGTTCGTGTTCACTCCTGCAAACGATCTTGCCGCAGGACAGTACATGCTGATGCTTGGCGCAGAAAACGGCGAAGTGTCGGTGCTCAAGGCAGTCAAGTTAAACGTGACATAGTCAAATAGCGCGTGTGAGAGTGAGACTTTTTGTCACGCGTTCTTTACGTTTTGGCAAGAGTCGTGTATAATTAAATACGGCGCGCCACGATTGATATGCCTGTGTCAGACGACTATCCCGTCGTCATCAATGAGGACGGCATCAAGCTCAAGACGGAGAAGATGGAGCAGGAAAAGCTCTACCACTGCGTATTTGATGGCAAGGTCTTTTTGTTTTACAAGGACGAGCTAGGGCTCTTGCACTGCTACGAAGTGGAGGACCAAGAGGCGGTAAAAGAGATCGCCAAGAATCCGAAGGACGTTGAAAACATCCTCAAGAAATATGCAGGCGTCTGAGAACAGATAATTGCTCGACAAACATTATATGCTACCTTGCACAATAATTTGCACCATTGTCTACTAGCACCAACACAACCAGACCGCCGAAGGCATCTAACGAAATTTTTATCGGCAAAAAGCCGCTGATGACCTACGTTACCGCCACGTTGGTGCAGCTGGCCAACGAGCCGACGGTCATCATAAAGGCCAGAGGCAAGAGCATAACCCGGGCTGTGGATGTGGCACAGATAATCGTCAAGAGAATGGACACCATCGGCTACAAGATAGGCCCGATAAAGCTCGGCTCTGAGCAGGTGACGTCCGAAGACGGGAAACTGAGAAACGTGTCCACGATAGATGTGCCGATATCGCACACAAAGTAATTTTTTACTTTATCATCATTATCATCCCATTTATCAAAAACTGCACGCCATAGTACACCAAGAGACCGGCTAGACCGAGCATCAGAAACCTGTAATATTTCGACTTCAAGACTGTCGTCCCTTTTGACGCGAGGTACGCGGTAGTCCCAAGCCACGCATAGTCCATCCACACGTGCGTTCCAAACAGCAGCGCAGGCCCCGCCACGGGCCCAAAGGCAGCCGAATCGGATATCAGTTTCAGGCCGGCTGTGAGCCACCAGACAAGAAAGAACGGGTTGAGGGCGGAAAAAGCAACGCCTGTTGCGAATGGCCCTCTCCTGGCCTTGACGTTTTTCTGGTCGCCTTTTCTAGTAAGGATGCCGGCTATATGCATGACAGCAAAGCCGATTATAGACGCGCCACCGATTACTGCGATCATGTCTGCATAGTCTGCGATAAAAGCTGAAGCAGAAAAGAGCCCTGCCGCGATTGCGGCTATCACTATGATTTCGACGACTGCGTGCCCGTGCGCGACCTTTATTCCGGAAAGCGCGCCCTGCCTTGTCCTGTACATCATGTTTGCCACAAACAGCGGGCCGGGTGCAAGCACCCCCGAGGCCGAGACTGCGATCACCTCTGCACCAAAGGCAAGTGCATCCACCATGCCACGCTAGCGTATGCGCCCTCTCTCTGTTAGCCTTTGCGCAAAGGCAGAAATACTTGGACCATCACAAAAATCGTCATGGGAGTGGACACCATAAGGACGCTAAAACTACTGGGCAAGTGGTCCGCAAACAGGGCCGCAGGCAGGAGGCGCCCGCTTATCGCGGTGTTCAGCATGACCCATTACTGCAACTTTTACTGCCCCATGTGCCCGTTTGGCGATGCGGACAAGGAGGGCCAGGTGGCGCTTGCAAGGCGCAAGGACCTGACGACTGAGCAGTGGAAGGCGGTGTTTGACAAGGTGTCCAAATACTGCGTGTGGGCCATAGTGGAGGGAGGCGAGCCTACGAGCAGGCCGGACTTTATGGAGCTCATAAAACACCTGCACAGTCTAAAGATGCCGATAACTCTCATCTCCAACTGCTCGCTCTTGCACACAATAGACCTTGACGAATTGAAAAAGCACATCCAGTTTGTCACGTGCAGCATCGACTCGACCTACGAGGAGCCGTACTGCAAGGTACGCGGCGTCAACCCGCACATGTACCGCAGGGTCATGGACAACCTGCGTCTCTTGACGGAACACAAGGTTCCGCACTATTTTAACAGCGTCATCACGAAATACAACGCGCAAGAATTCATCGACCAGACGTATTTTGACAGGGCAAAGGAGCTTGGAGCAAGCGCAGTCTCGCTTACGTTTGTCGAGGACAGGTCCGACGTCGACTACTCGCTTTTGCCGGACAGGCAGACCATGGACAGGGTGTGCGAAAGCGTGCTTGACTATATCGGCAAGAAAAAGGGCCCGCAACTGATGATCCCGGCAGAATATTTCCAGCAGATACTGGAGCACGGCCGTGGAGTGTTTGACGAATGCGGCGTGTGGAAGAGCATCTTTGTAAACGGCGATGGGACCGTGATGGTGCCATGCTGGAAGTTCAACGGCCCGGAAAACACGTACAGCCTCCTTGAACATTCGGTGGACGAGATATGGAGCGCGCCGCAGTGGGACATTGCAAGGACGTGCCATGACTGCCAGGTGCTCGGCTGCATCTGGTATTCGTCGCAGCCCGTGTCGACGTTTGCGCGAAACTACATGCGCGGCCTTGGCAAGATAATCAGCCAGGAACGCCCTGAACTTGCAGAGGCCGTCTGATTACAGCCCGGGGCAGGCGCTACCAGATACTTGAAGGTCTATGACACGCTGGCAGCAAAAAAGAAGGACTTTACCCCCGGAGATGTTGCGAGGATATTTCTCTGTGGGCCGACCGTGTACGACTATTTGCACGCTGGCCATGCAAGGATGCTCCTCTTTTACGACGCCGTTGCACGCTACCTACGCTCTCTGGGCACGGAGGCCAAGGTCATTGTAAACATCACAGACATCGACCCCAAGGTGTTTGCAAGGGCGAAGGCAGAAGGCCGAGAACCTAAAGAGCTTGCCGGCGCGTACATCGGCGAGCTCTTGTACGACGCAGCTGCGCTTGGCATCGACGGCTTTGCGCTTGCGCGCGTGTCAGACCACGTGCAGACGGCGCGCTTGCTTGCAAGGCGCCTGCTCGACGAGGGCAAGGCGTACAGCGCAGGCGGAAACGTCTACCTCGACGCCAATGGCGCGGGGTTTGGCAGGCTGTCAAAGATGACAGAGCAAGAGCTTGCAGACTGCCGGCTCGACATTGCGCCGGGCAAAAGGTCGCCGTCTGATATACTGCTCTGGAACGCAAGCGAGGATTTTGGAGCAAGTTTTCCCGACGATGTGCTTGGAGGGGGCGTGCCGTGGTGGCACATGCAGGACACGTCGGTTGCTATGGTCAGCTTTGGCGGCAGGTACGACATGCACGGAGGCGCAGACGAGCTGGTGTACCCGCACCACGAGTCGCACCTTGCGCAGCTGAGCGCGCTCACGTCAGAGAGCAAGCCGGTAAAGCTGTGGACGCACGTCGGCCTTGTGTATGCCAAGGGAAAAAAGATGAGCAAGTCGCTTGGCAACACGGTCGCAGTCAGGGAACTGCTGCAAGACCACAGCGCGAACGAAATGCGATTATATTTTTACTCTACACATTACAGAAAGCGGCTCGACTTTTCAGAGCAAGACCTGGCAAGGTGCGCAGCTGCTGACTCTGTCATTGCAGGCGCAATCGACAAAAAAAACAAGGCGACGTACATGAAAAGATTCATGCAAAAGATGGACGATGATTTTGACACGCCGGGAGCGGTAAAGGTGATGCTTGAAGCGGCGTGCGCAGGTGCAGGTACGGGGGCGATGGCAGAGATTCTTGGCCTCAGATATCGATGATTATGGCAGGATGGAGGAAAACGAGTGGGCGTTCTGCTCGCTCTGGTCAAAGGAAATAAAAATCAGGTGCGCAAGGGCGCTTGTCAATCCGCGGCTCAAAGGCGACTATTTCTTCAACAGAGCAACGATTGAAAATTGCAATGTTCCGTACGAGCAGGTGGCAAGGGCGTTCTGGGACGCAGGCATCGACTGCCACCTCTACTTCAGGTCGCAGCCGCCGCAAAACTTACGTGTGGTAGACACCATGTACGTATTGAAGTCTGTGAAAAAGTCCGGACCAATCAGGGCCCGGGTGACAGTGTGCAAACCGTCAGACATCGCAACGTGGATAGATGTTTTTTGTAGGTCGTTTTCAGTCCCGGAATGGAAGGACGAAGTCGAGCGCATCGTAACAACCAACGCCAAGAAACTGGACCTCTTGCTGGCATACAATGACGATGACGACATGCCGGCAGGATGTGCGGCGCTTTTCACAAAAAACAACCTGATAGGCGTCTATTGCCTTGGCACCGTTCCGGCCCAGAGGAGCAGGGGCGTCGCCAAGTCGATTCTGAATTTTGCCAAGGCGCTTTCGGAAAAGCGCGGCCGGGTTTTGTTCCTGCAGACGCTTGGAAGCGAGAACCTGCTTGGCCTGTACAAGAGCGCAGGGTTTGAAACAGTCTATGCAAAGGCGATCTGCGCCGTTGCGAAAAAGACTTGAAGATATATTAAGCAGATTCTAATGCAGATAAACGAGATGCGTAGAAAGGTCAAGGTCGCCGTTGCCGGGATAGGCAACTGCGCTTCTGCTCTAGTCCAAGGCACCCGGTACTACCGAGAAAACCCAGACGCCAAAAAGCAGGAAAGCGACTGGATAGGCTTGACAGCGTACAACCTCGGCGGGCTGGAGCCGTCCGACATCGAGTTTGTGGCGGCCTTTGACGTCAACGCAAACAAGGTTGGAAAAGACCTTTCCGAGGCGATATTTGTCAAGCCGAATAACACTATTCGCATCATAAAAGAGATGGACAAGATGGACGTCAAGGTGCAAAAGGGCGAGGTCCACGACGGCATCGGCAGGCACCTTGCGCAAAAGATCAAAGTAGCAGACGGCCCGGCGGCAAACGTGGCGCAGGTGCTAAAGGACACGGGCGCAGAGATGCTGCTAAACTATTTGCCTGTCGGAAGCAGAAAGGGCACGCAGTACTACGCAGAGGCGTGCCTTGATGCAGGGTGCGCGTTTGTAAACGCAATACCGGTATTCATCGCATCTACGCCAAAGTGGCAGGACGCCTTTGCAGGCCGCGGCCTTGCGTGCGCCGGCGACGATGTCATGAGCCAGCTTGGCGCAACTGTTGTCCACAAGACGCTTGTCAAGCTGTTCGTGGACAGAGGCGTCAAGGTCAACGAAACTTATCAGTTGAATATCGGAGGCGACATGGACTTTTACAACATGCTCGACGAAGAGCGCTTGGAGGACAAGAGGATAAGCAAGACATCCGCGGTGGCCGCCATGGCCCCATACGAGGTCCCGATGCGCATTGGCCCGTCCGACTTTGTAGGATTCCTTGAGAACGACAAGATTTGCTACATCTCTATAAAAGGCCAGTACTTTGGCGGAATCCCGGTGGAACTTGACTTGAAGCTAAAAGTGGTGGACGCCTACAACTCGGCCGGCGTCATGATAGACGCGGCAAGGTGCGCAAAAATAGCAATCGACAGGGGGATATCCGGCCCGCTTGACAGCATATCTGCCTACTGCTTCAAGCACCCGCCAGTCCAGATGCCATATTCTGTGGCAAAGGCCAATTTCCTAGAGTTCGTAGAGGGCAAGCGGGAACGCTAGCCGCAGATCTGATTAAAAATACTTGACCAAAAGGAAGCGCGATTGAGTGCCAGCACAGATATTTAGCCCTGCGTAAAATCTCATCTCAGAACCCACTTGGTCCACATCAAAAAGCTCGAAGTGTACGGGTTCAAGTCGTTTGGATTCCGCAATACTATCGTGCAGTTTGAGAAAGGGCTAGTAGCCATCACGGGGCCAAACGGCTCGGGCAAGAGCAACATCCTTGACGCCATCATGTTTGCGATAGGTGAGAACAGCCCCAAGGCCATGAGGGTAGACAAGTTCCAGTCGTTATTCCACGACGCCAACAACCCCGGCCACAGGCTCATACGCGTCAGCGTCACGTTTGACAACGCGGACAGAGGGATACCGATGGACGAGGACGCAGTCACCCTTACAAGGGAGATGGAAGGCCAGAGCGGCGAGTCGCAATACCTGCTCAACGGGAAAAAGGTGTCCAAGACTGCCATAATGGAGCTGCTTGAAGTGGTGCTGTCGGCTCCAAACAAGCTCAACATCGTGCAGCAGGGCATGATAACAAGGATTTCAGAACTGAACTCTGAGGAGAGGCGCAAGATAATCGAGGACATTGTCGGCCTCTCGTATTTTGACGAGAAAAAGGCAGAGGCGCTAAAGCAGCTCGACGAGGCCGACAGGCGCCTTGAAGTCGCGTTTGCAAGGATGGGCGAGATCCGAAAGCGCATAGACGAGCTGGAGGCAGAGCGCAACGACCAGCTGCGCTACGAGCAGACGGGTTCTGAACTAAAGCGGTTCAAGGCGGTGCAACTTTCAAACAATATCAGGGTCGTGAGGAGCAAGCTTGCCACCAGCACGCAGATACTTGATGGCAACAACCAGCGTTCGGCGCAGCTTGCAAAGCAGCTGGACGAATTGCGGCAGGAAATAGAAGGGCTAGAGACTGAAAAGGCCAAGTTCATGGAGGAGGTAGACGCGGCAAACAAGGCCAAGGCGCAGCTTGCAAGCAGGACGGCTGCAATCGTCCACGACTCGGAACGCGCCAAGGCGATGCTCGGCGAGTCGCAGCGCAGGATTTCCGACATTGAAAGGAGGCTTCCACAGATAGAAGGAGGCAAGCAGGCAATTGCCCGTCGGGCAGAAGGCATGAAGGCAGACGCGGAAAAGATACAGACCTCGATGGCCCAGAAAAAGGAAGCGCTTGCCACCTTGCGCACAAGATTGGACCAGATAAACGTCCAGGTCGAGGAGGTCTCGGCCGTTATCTCACGCTACACTGGCCTGCGGCAGAAACTCGAAGGCAGGCTAAAGCGCGTTTCGTCGCTTGGAAATTCAGTCGAAATGTCTGCGGCAAGGGTAGAGGAAAAGATCAAGACCAACGCGTACAAAAAAGACGCCGGCGACTCGGCCCTTGCTTCCCTTGCGTCAGAGGTCGATTCTGCAAAAACTAGAATATCAGAGCTGCAAAAGTCGCTTGAATCAGACAGGTTGCACTTGCAGGAAACAACAAGTACACTCGATGCGCTCACAGAAACCAAGGCCGCGCTGGAACGCGAGCTTGCCGACTCTGCAGCGATACTTTCAAAGGCAGATACGATGGCGACCAAGTTCGAGGAGCGGGCAAGTGTGGCCAAGCACGCTATGAACGAGGACTTTGCAATCGCGGAACTCACAAAATACAGCGAGAAATTTGGCATCAAGGGGACCGTCCACGACCTGATAAGGTGGGACAAGGGCTACGAGCGGGCGGTGCTTGCTTCCGGCTCGGAATGGATGAAGGCGTTTGTGGTAGAGGACGTCAAGTCCATGATAGCAATCGCCGCGTACGCAAAGGAAAAGAAACTCCCGCGTCTTCGCATAATCCCGCTTGACATCGTCGGGCGCCACAAGACAAAGCCCGCAAAGGAGTTCAGGGGTGACACGAACGTGGTCGGGCGCGTGTCAGATTTTGTGTATTCAGAATATGAAGCATTACCCGAGTTTCTGTTTGCAGACGCAATCGTGGTCAGGAACTCGTCTGCGGCGTACGCGCTTGCAAGGCAGGGTTTCCGGGCAGTGTCTGTGGAAGGCGAGCTGTTTGAGCCGGAAGGAGGCTCGATGGCACTTGACTTTGGCTCAAAGATCTCCGATCTGACAAAGGCCATCATCCTTGGCGACTCGGTCGAGTCGCTCCGGGACATGCTAAGCAGGCTGTCAAAGGTGGTGGAGAAAAAGAACGCGCAGCTGCGCGAGGCTGCAGAGCGCATCGCGTCGGCCGAGGGCGAGAAGATAAGGCTAGAAATCCAGATTTCAAGTAGCGAGACCCGCCTTGCGCAGGAATCGTCGTCCGTTGTGGGCAAGGAAAAGACGTTGCTAGAGATGCAGGCGCATGGACAGGCGCTCGTACAGGAGGCAGAATTGCTAGCCGCAGAGCTAGAGAGATGCAGGCGCAGGCTGGCGCTGATTTCTCCGACAGTCAACAAGTTGTCTTCTCGCTTGCAGGGAATCGACGAGTCGGCCGCAAAGGCGCGCCTTGCAGAGATAAACGTCGAGCGCAACCAGATAGTGAAGCAGGCAGACACCGCAAATATCGAGCTGAGCCAGATTTCAAGCTCGCTTGGCGGGATTGAAAGCAGGTTGGAATTCGACCAGCGCCAGCTTGCACAGATGGACGAGGAAAAGGAGCGACTGACCGCAGAACTTGACCAGCGCAAAAAGCAGATGGAGGAGATGCAGGGCAAGTCGCAGGCGCTAGAGAATGAGCTAAAGGCGCTCAGGGACCAGGAGCAGCAGATAATCGATTCTTCCGGCAATGCCTACTCGGTCCTGCAGGAGTACGAGCGCAAGATAAAGGGGCTGTCTGAGGAGGAGCGCAAGGTGTCAAAGGAGAACAACATCATCGAGCGCGAGTCCGCGCTCTTGCGCAAGGACGTATCCGACCTGACGGGGCAAGAATCCCGCCTAGTAAACGACCTCGTGTGGCTCGGATACAAGAGCCTGCTCGACCCGATGGACGTGGAAGGCGCGATAAAAGAGCTGTCAGATGAGTACGAGCAGGTAAAGTCGAGGATAAACCTGCGCGCCGACGAGTCGTACGTGCAGGTGATGGAAGGCTACCGTGGCATGTCCACCCGGCGCAACCAGCTTGAAAGTGAGCGCAACTCTATCGTCTCGTTCATAGAGCAGATAGTTAAGGAGAAGAAAGAGATGTTCATGGACGCGTTTGGCAAGGTCGACAGCGACATACAGACGACGTTTTCCAAGCTGACTGGCGGAAGCGCAAGGCTTGAGCTTGAAAACCCGGAGGACGTGTTTGCCGGTGGCGTGATGCTGCTCGTGGCGTTTCCAGGCAAGGTCGCAAGGGAGTCGACCGCGCTTTCCGGCGGCGAGAAAACGATAGCCGCTACTGTGTTTTTGCTTGCTCTCCAGTCGTTAAAGCCGTCACCGTTCTACCTGATGGACGAGGTCGAGGCGCACCTCGACGCGCAGAACACCGACAGGCTGTCAAAGATATTGGTAGAGCGCTCAAAGGACAACCAGATAATCATGGTGACGCTCAAGGACTCGACCGTGTCCAAGGCGACTCTAATTTATGGAGTCTATCCGAGGCAGGGCGTGTCGCAGGTAGTGAAATACAGGAATCCCGGACAGGTGCCGCTTGCGCAGATCAACAGCAGCACCGCTGAGGGCAACTAGGAAAAACGCGTTGCGATTCTACGAGGCGTGCTTATAGCTCGTCTATAGAGAACTTGGACATGCATGACGTGCACTCGTAGATTTCCTTGCCCACGTCGCCGGAAACCTTGAACTTGACTATCGTGGTGCACTTGGGGCACTTGCCGTCCGTCATGCGGGCCCTGCTCATCGGCCGGGCTGCTGCCTTTCTTCTTCGGCTACCCATATTAGATTACACCGGCAAGTGGAACCACCGTTTTATAAACCAAATTGGGATTATTTTCTAGGGCAGGGTGGCGCACAAAGGTTAATAATTTGATAGTTTGACTATGATTGGCCACGAATTATCTGTTATGGACCTGTCTCTAGTGAATTCCGGTTTCGACAGAGGGAACTCCTGTTAGACCGATAATATATCGAGAGCATATTCTACTTTCTTTACAGAGACCGGACCTCTCTCATCCATTATAGACATCATTAGGCAAATTTCTTGCCGCGAACGGATTTTATATCGAGTATGCCTCACAGATTGTGTGCTCCTTCCAGAATCCTGCTCCGTCAAGGTCGGTGGGACGGAATGCCGCCTGCCACCGTCCCACGTGGTTTCCATAAAGTCGCACGACGGCGAGTACATGGTCGCAGTGGTATGCGACGACCACAAAGACGGCCTTGAGCACAAGCTGGAATCCATGCAAAAAACAGGCAAGGCACCGGCTGGCAAAATCCACTTCCAGACGGTCAGGGCGGTAGTCACTGACTGCGTCGCAGGCATGGAAGAGGATTATGTCGAGATCGAGCTAAAGCGCGGCGTCAACTCTGACAGGAAAAACCCTAGCTAGTCTTCTTCCTTCTTTTCAGGATTGCCTTTTGTCTCTTCTTTCTCGTCTTCCTTGACGGCCCAGGGAAACCACCTGCCGATGAGCTTTCCCCAGTCTATCTTGAGCGAGAAGTAGATTATCACGCCCATGACAGCGATGCTTGCCACCGTGATTATCACAAGCGTCGTGTTGTCGGTGTTTGACACGACATCCTGCACGAGCGGCCTGCCAAGAAAGACCGTGCTCCACACTATCGCCTCGTTCATCACGACCTTGCCTGCAAACGTCGAAAGGGCGAACTTCCAAGGGCTATACCTTGCCAGGCCGAGCGGGATGTAGACGATGTCGTCCGGGATTGGAGTCGCGGCTGCAACAAAGGCCCCGGGCCAGCCATACTTGCTCACGAGCCTCTGCAATGGAAGCATCCGCTTTTGCGTCTTTTGGCTGAGCATCTTGCGGCCGTAATAGCTGGCAAAGAATATGATGGTCTTGGCGATGACCGTCCCAAGCGCGCTCACTATGGCTATCATGTGCGGGTCGAACTTTTCGCTCAGCGCGGCCGCAAGGATCACCGGAAAATACGGGACCGGAACAAACACTATGATGCTCCCAACAAAGCTTACCAGAAAGATGCCCAGGTATCCAAGCTCGCCATCAAGTGGGAACAGGCTTGCGATATCGACCAAGCGTAACTAGCTCTCGCGCTATATCCCTTAATAATTAGTATGCTCTTCCAAACATGGCTACCTTTTTTGCGGCCTGCCCGCAGTAGATGCACTTGTCCGGCATTCCGTCCTGTTCAAATGGGATGACGCGGATGTCAGCCCCTGTCTCCTCCTTTATTGCCAGCTCGCACTTTTGGTCGCCGCACCAGCCAGCGCGCGCAAAGCCGCCCTTGCTTTCGATTATTGACTTGAATTCAGAGTAGCTTGCGGGGCTTGAAACATAGCCGTCAAGGAGCGTTTTTGCCTTGGCATAGAGTTCCTTTTGCACCTTGTCCAAAAGCTCATTTGTCATCTTGACAAGGTCTGCACGCGGTGACTGGGTTTTATCGCGGTTGTCGCGCCTAGCAAACTCAACCTGCCCCTTTTCAATGTCTCGGGCTCCGATGTTGATGCGCAAGGGCACGCCCTTTAGCTCCCACTCGTTGAACTTCCAGCCTGACGTGTACTCGTCTCTGTCGTCGACGTGCACGCGGATTCCTGCGCTCTTTAGCTCTTGCGCGATTTCATGTGCCTTTTCCTTGACTGCCTGCGCGTCCTTGTCCTTGTGTATGGGAACGATGACTACCTGTATCGGCGCAATCCTTGGCGGAAGTACCAGTCCCTTGTCGTCGCCGTGCACCATGATTATCGCCCCGATGAGACGCCACGAGACTCCCCACGAGGTTTGCCACGCAAGGTGCTCCTTCGTGTCTTTGCCGAGGTATTTTATCTCAAACGGCTTTGAAAAGTTCTGGGCAAGGTGGTGCGAAGTTCCCATCTGGAGCGCTTTTCCGTCGGCCATCATGCCTTCAAGCGTCGTCGTGTACTTTGCGCCTACAAACTTTTCCTTGTCGCTCTTGAAGCCTCGGACTGCCGGGACGGCTAGGTGATCCTCGATGAGCTCGCGGTAGATGGCAAGTATTGACATCACTTCCTTTTCCGCGTCCTCCTCGGTTGCGTGCACGGTGTGACCCTCCTGCCAGAGGAACTCTGACGTGCGCACAAACGGCTTGGTCGCCTTTATCTCGGCGCGAAGGGCAGTGTTCCAGAAATTGATCTTTAGCGGAAGGTCGCGGTAGCTCGTTATCCACTTTGCAAATATAGAATATGCAAGGGTTTCAGAAGTGGGGCGCAGGGCAAGCCTTTCTCCGAGGTCATTGTTGCCTGCTTTTGTGACCCAGAACACCTCGGGGGTAAAGCCCGCAAAGTGGTCCTCCTCCTTTGAAAGCAAGCCCTCCGGTATCAGCACAGGAAGAAAGCCGTTCTGGTGGCCGGTTTCCTTGAACCGCCTATCAAGCATGTCGCGGATTGACTCCCAAATAGCATAGCCGTACGGCCTAAGGACGATAAAGCCCTTGACTGGCGCATAGTCGGCAAGACCGGCCTTCATCACCACCTGCGTGTACCATTCGCTGAAATCATCATCTTTCTTGGCGGTAATGCCCACTGCTTCCTTTGGCGGCAGAGAACTCATAAAAATGCAGCAGTCGCGGCAGGGTTTATGAAAGTTTCCTAGAGGGGCTCGCCCTTGCAGTACACCTGGCCGGAGATCCTGCTGTGGAAATTGCGGCAGACGTAGCACTGCACAAAGGCGATGTCCTGCTTTAGTACAGGGCAGGCGACCTGCTCCTGCTTCATGCGCTTTAGCATCTTGGGACTGACGCCTTTGATCTTTAGTTTGCCCTTTTCATCCATCATGCCCACTCCCTTTAGTTCCGCCTTTGCCTGATCGGTGATTTTCGGGGCCTTTTCTACCGGCACTATTGGGACAAGGTACTTTACGCCTTCTGGAAGGGCGTCGCTCATGCTCGAGACTTCGTAGTAGCAGTATATGACCCTTTGCGTGTTAAAAATCAGTAATCCTTGTCTGCGACCTGAAATTGCGGTACAGCTGGCTGTGGCGCAGTATGTCCGTCCTTGACTGAGACATTGTCGAGCACGCAAACGCCATCGCGCCGTCGAGGCCGTCAAACGTTTTTGCAGGTTTTTTGAGCGCCTCCCGCACGCCCTCCCGTATCTGCCACACTCCCACGGGCATCACGTACTCGGGATGTATTTCCCGCAGCACGAGCGCGGCGGCCTTTCTGCGCCTTTTCGATAAATGCTCGGCGACTGCAAGCCGCGCTGCAAAATACGCGCCGGCGATTGAAGGGTAGTGGTCGAGGCCCCTTGCGTCCTCATAGTCGGCGCCGGTGGCCATCTTGCCGTCGCCGGCGTACCACGACTCGATCATCTCGAAACTCCAAATGCTGTCGGGTATCAATATGACAGAGTAATAGTTGCCAAGGTGCGAGTACTGCCTCACTTCAAACATATCGATGCTTTCGTTTGCCTCGTTCTGCCTGACGACGCTTGCAGAGATGATGTCGTCTGTCGCAGTTATGCTCCACCTTGTTGGCACCAGCTTGCGGTTCTTTTTCAGCCCGAGCATCCCAACGCTCAGGACGCGGTGTATACTGCTAGTCTCTATCCCCTTTTTGTAGAGCTCCATCACCGCGTCTTTGGCGCGCAGGTCGCCGTCATAGAACGCCGACTCGATTTTCTGGTCTGCCGAAAGCGACGACGCCTTGAACGTCTTTATCGGCGCGGCGGGTCCAAAGGGCGCCGCTTCCGTGTTTAGCCGAAGCTCCCGGCCAAGCTCCGCGTCTGCAAGCGGCTTTTTTTCAAACGTTGCCTCGCTTTCTGCGGGCCTCTCGGACATGGCAAGCTCTTGAAGGTTCTCTATGTAACGGCCCGTCGTGTCGCCGACGTTTACGCTCATTACTCCTCGTACAAGCGACAGGCGCAGGTTGGCAATCTCCTCAAGCGTCTTTCCCACCCACATCTCGGTCTTGTCGTAGACCGTCGTGTCGCCGTGGATGGGCGGTATCATCGGCCCGATTCTCACCTTTGGGTAGCCGTATCTTCCTACAAACACGGACGGCGGGCTTGCGCCGTCAAGCGTGTCCATCGAAAGCCGGGCAGAGTTTGCAGCCAGGAACTGTATCCAGTTCTGCTCCAACCTGCGCTTTATCTCTGCCGGCGATAACGACATGTGTGTATATACATGAAAAAAGAGGCATCGCTTGCTTATTTGCCTAATGCAAGTTTGACTCCTCTTTTTACAGGTATTAAAAAAGTCGAATGATTTATAGCGTTAACAGCTCCACACCCTGTCGCTTTCGGAGACCACATACAGATGGAGCCTGAAGACAAGTCTATCCTCGCCTCGATTTACGCAAGCACGCTTGACCCGTCCGTGTCAGCGTACGACAGGCTCGTGGCAAAACTGCCAGTCGGCAGGAAATTCTTTGACGAAAGGGTAAAGCATCTGGCGGCAAAAGGAATGGTTGAAAAGGGAAGCAACCCGCCAAAGCTGACATTCATCGGCCGCGATGCGCTCAAGGTAGTGCTCGTGGGAGGAGTCTTTGACCTGATACACCCCGGCCACATCCACACACTAAAGGCGGCAAAAGGCGTAGGGGACGTGCTGGTCGTAGTCATCGCAAGGACCGCGACTGCGCAGAAGATAAAGAAGGATCGCAAGATATACCACGACGAGAACCTCAGAAAAGAACTTGTCGAGTCGCTCAACTTTGTAGATCTTGCGCTCATCGGCAGGGAAGGAACGCTCTACGACACGGTCGAGTTTGTCAGGCCGGACGTGATTGCGCTCGGCTATGACCAGGCGCATAGCGAAAAGGACGTTGCAGAGAACTGCAAAAAGCGCAACCTCAACGTACAGGTGATGAGGCTTTCGACTCCAATACCCGGGTCAAAATCGTCCAAGATAAAGGAAGAGCTTGGCGACACCATCTACGGCATCTGATGATTGTTATTATCGTTGTTTATCATTACCTGCACCCTTATCCTGTCGCCGTTCTTTATCCCGGTCGCATCCTTTATCGAAACCGGCGCAATGACTTCAAGCATACTGTCGTCATAGTGCGTGCGTTCCAGTACAAGGACGGCGGCGTTTTCCATCGCGCTGCCGTTTATTGACGCCCTATAGCACTTGACCCAGCCATACGTGCGCGTGCCGTCTGAAAAGCCGTCAAGGAATACCGAAGGGTGGCGTCCAAGCTCCCGCCTTGCGTTCATGTACACCTGGTCCGTCAGGCGCACATTGAGCGTGCCGGGGTACGGCTCATAGCCCAGCTTTTCAAGGAACTGCTTTTTGTAGCCTTCAAGCGACATATAGTAGGCGCCTTCGCCCATGCCTGAAACGACGCTTCCCTCAAAGTCGACGGCAGCCGGCGCGGATTCAAGCGCCGACTTTAACGACGCAAACAGGCTCTGGATCTCGATGTTGCCCTTGTCAGTCACGCGCACCGCGAATTTCTGGCCGCGCCTTGTACGCTCTATATATCCCGCAGTCTCTAGATCCAAAAGGTGTTTTGAAGCGGCCTGTTGAGATCTTCCGATGTTCTTGCCAAGGTCCGCAGTGGTCACTTCGATAAAATTGTGGCGCGCCCCCTTTGACAGGAGCTGCACCATCGTCAGGATGTGCTGCAGTTTTATTTCCGGCATTTAGTTCGTGATGCCCACGTCGCCAAAGGTCCGCACCTTGATGTCGCTTGGCTTGACCCCGGTGGTCCTGTGGCCCACGACGTACTCAATGCCCGCCTTGTCGGCAGCCTCGACCAGCCTCTGGGTCACGATGCCGTCAATGACTAGGTACTTGGCGCCTTCGGCAGAGTCCAGCCTCTTGATTACTTCGGATACCGGAACCTTTAGCAGCTGCTTCATCGAGCCATCGAGGATGATTGCCTCAAGCGTCTCGTTTATCTGCGGGTACACGTCGCGGATTGCAGTCAGGAGCTCTGGCGCGTCGTTTGCCGCCGCTGCCGATGGCTGTCCGGGTGTCACTGGCGCTTGTACAGGCTCTTCTTGCGGTGCTGGCGCAGGGGCGTAGGAATCTTCGCGGCTGCGGTCCTGATAGTCGTCCCTTCTGCCACCGTAGCCTCCTCCTCCCCCGCCGCGGTCGTCGCGGTCGCGGTAGCCGCCCCTGTCCCTGTCGCGGTAGCCTCCGCGATCCCGCCTTCCATATCCTCCGCGGTCTCTTCTGCCACCGTAGCCTCCTCCTCCCCCGCCGCGGTCGTCGCGGTCGCGGCGCTCGTGCCTGCGCTCTTCTTGTTGCATAGGCGGCTGCTCCTGCTGCGGTCTTGCTGGAACGTCAAGAGAATACGCGTCTTTTAGTATCTCGGCGACTTCAAGGGGTGTGCATTCTTCCACTTCTCTCCCGGTCGGTGCCCGGAGGACCTTGTCTATCTTGACCACGCCGGCCAGCTCCTTAAGTATCAGGTCGCCAGCCCTGTCGCCGTCAAGGAAGGCGATAACCTTCTTGCCCTCCGTCAGCTTTACTACGGTCTCGTCGATCTTGGCACCTTCAATAGCAATAGCGTTGTCATAGCCTGCGCGCAGCAGATTGATGACGTCTGCCCGACCTTCCACAAGTATTATCCACTCTGAATCGAAAACGCCTGTCCCGCACGCAAGCTGCGCTTTTCCGTATGACGTGAGCTTGCCCGGTTTGCTTGCGTCGTAGACGTCCTTGAGCATCTCTTCACCCTCTGATATGGTCTTGGTAGCCCAATCCTGGACTATTTTCTTGGCCCTGTCGACGATGACCTTTTTCTTTATTGCGCGGATGTCGTCGATGCCCATCAGCTGGAACTTGGCCTGGAACGGCCCGACCTTGTCGATGCTCTCTATTGCCGCGGCGATAAGTGCGGCGGTAGAGATGTCGGTGCTCATGGGTATCAGAGCGTCGCCCTTGGCCACGTTGCCCTTTGTCTCGACGTTCACTTCGATTCGTCCAACCTTTGACACTTTTTGCAGCTCGTTGAGGTTCATCTCAGGTCCAAGGAGGCCTTCGGTCTGTCCAAAAATAGCACCGATAATGTCGGCCTTCTCGACCAAACCATCAACTTCAAACTTTAGCTTAACATGATACTTTACGATTCCTGTGCTAGGCAATTTTTATTCATAACCTCGTTTACTGGTTTGTCCGTAACGATTTGAAATTCGCGCTCGCTTGAATATAAGTGCTTTTGTGTGTCGAAAGATACGTCTCATGTGTAAAAGTAGAGGTCCTTGCGGGCGCCTGTCACCCCGGCCATCTGCTGCGCATAGATAGACAGATCCTCAACGTGCCTCACCTTGCCGTTTGTTATCTTGGCCAGCGCGTGCTTGTAAAAGAGGCTGACGTTGTTCCTGCTTGACTGGAGGTTTGAAAGGAGCCTGCTTGTGAGGTACTTGCCTGTCCGGTCCATGTCAAGGAGCAGGATTATCTTTTTTTTCTCGTGGCCGTGGCAGTCCACAAAGTCGGCAATGCCCTTGAAGTTGTGGAACACGGCTAGGCTTCCTGTAAAGCCGATGCTGGAGAGTGCCTCGGCGTCGCGTCTGCCCTCCACTACAATGACAGAGCCTCTTTCAGACTCTTCGTTAAGCATCCCGACAAAATGCCTGAGCTTCTCAAGGACTTGCTCGTCGTTTGCCTGATAGCCCATAGGCAGCTGTAATTTAGCATTGCTGCGATTTAATATTTGTGCCATGCTGGCGACACAATAAATACCGCCCGGTACGACATTGAGGTGCTTGAAGAAAAAGGTCCTTTCCATCCAGAACATCGCCTGCGAGACGCTCGGCACGCTTGAAGGCATGTTTAGAGAGGACGGCTTTGAGATAGAAAACGCCAATGCGCAGGACGACGTACCCGTTAAATCGTCTGATTATTCTGCAATCGTCGTTCTTGGAGGCCCGATGGCAGTCTATGACAATCTTCCACATCTGCAGAAAGAGCAGGACCTGATGAGGGACGCAATCAAGAACAACATCCCGGTCCTCGGCGTGTGCCTTGGCTCGCAGCTGATAGCGCAAGCGGCCGGCGGACGGGTGTTCAAGGGCAGAAAAAAAGAGATAGGGTGGCACGACGTCCTACTGTCGCCGCAAGGAAGGGATGGCCTGTTCTCGGGCATCGGCGAGAAAAAGATGAGGGTCTTTCAGTGGCATGGCGACACGTACGAACTACCCAAGGATGCAACCGTGCTTGCATACACCGACCTCTATCCGCAAGCATTCAGGATTGGCAGCGCGATAGGCTTCCAGTTCCACTTGGAGGTGAACGAGCGCCTCATCAAGAGCTGGATGAAAGAGTATGAAGCAGAGACAAGGGCTGAAAAGATTGACGCAAAAGACATCCTCCCGGCTCCCGGCGACTTGCCAGAACTTGAAAAAAAGTGCAAGGTTATGTATAGAAACTTTACAGCGATGCTTAGGTAACTATAAAAGAAGCTTGAGAAGCTTTTCCTCAGATTCAATATGGCGAATCAAAAGGTCCAAAAGATCTTTGATGATGTTTTTGCAACCAAAGAAAAAGTAATCACAGAAGAATTGGCTAAACAGGTTTTGACAGAGTACGGCGTCAAGGTGCCGCCGTACGCGCTTGTCACAAGCGAGGCAGACGCCGCGGCAAAAGCCAAGGCAATGGGCTTTCCGCTTGTCGCCAAGATAGTGTCGCCGGAGATCCTGCACAAGACAGATGTCAAGGGCGTCAAGGTCGGCCTGCAGAACGAGGCACAGGTCAAAGAGGCTTTCAGCGACATGCACGGCAGGCTTTCCAAGCAATACAAGACGGTCAAGGGCGTGCTCCTTGAAAAGATGGTGCCGTCCGGCGCAGAGCTCATCGTCGGCCTGCAGAATGACCCGCAGTTTGGCCCGATTATCATGGTCGGAATCGGCGGCATTTACACCGAAATCTTCAAGGACGTAGCATTCAGGGTACTGCCGATTACAAAGCAGGACGCGCTGGACATGATAAACGAACTAAAGGGCAAGAAGATCCTCGAAGGGTTCCGCGGCGCGGCGCCGGTCGACAAGGACATGATTGCAAGCGCCCTCGTGAGCATCGGCAACCTCGGCACAGAAATGGCCTCGTACTACGAGAGCATCGACTTTAACCCTGTCATTGCCTACGAGAAGGACTATTACGTTGTCGACGCCAAGATAATCCTAAAGCAGGCAGTCGACGCAAGTGCAATTTCAAAGGCGCAGCCAGACTCGTCGCACATGGACCTGTTCTTTAATGCAAAGTCGATTGCGCTCATCGGCGCTTCGCCGGAAGCAGGCAAGGTCGGCAACTCGGTCCTTGAGAGCATGATCAAGCACGACTACAAGGGCAAGGTATTCCCGGTAAACGCCAAGGGCTACCCGGAGATAATGGGCATCAAGGCGTACAAGAGCCTCGACGACATCTCTGAAAACGTCGAGCTCGTAGTCGTGACAGTTGATCTGAAATTCGTGCCGGACCTGATGAGGTCGGCTGCAAAGAAGAACATACACAACTTTGTAGTCATTTCCGGTGGAGGCAAGGAGCTCGGAGGCGAGCGCGCCGCCATCGAGGCAGAGGTAAAGAAGCTGTCGCAAGAGCTGAAAATTAGGATCATCGGCCCCAACTGCATCGGCATGTTCAACGGCGCAAACCGCCTCGACTGCGCGTTCCAGGGCCACGCAAGGATGCTCCGTCCAAAGAACGGCAACGTGGCATTCCTCTCGCAGAGCGGAACGGTCGGGATCGCTTTCATGGAGAGTTCCGACGTCTTTGGCATGAGCAAGATGATCTCGTACGGCAACAGGTCCGACGTGGACGAAGCCGACATGATATGGTACCTCTCTGAAGACCCAAACACCAAGGTAATCGGCCTGTACGTCGAGGGCCTCGGCGATGGCCGCAAGTTCATGAACACCGCCAAGAAGGTCATTACCGAGCGCAAAAAGCCAATCGTAGTTTTCAAGAACGGCAGAAGCGCAAGGGGCGCCAAGCAGGCTGCTTCGCACACAGGGTCGCTCGGCGGCTCGTACGGCGTCGTAAAGGGCGCGCTGGACCAGGCAGGGATCATCGGTGCAGACAGCTATGAAGAACTGACAGCGGCGCTAAAGGCGCTGAACTGGCAGCCTGTTCCAAAGGGAAGCCGCGTGGCAATGGTCACAAACGGCGCAGGGCCAATCATTGCAGCGATTGATAACTTTGAGCGCCTCGGCCTGCAGGTGGCAGAGCTGTCGGAGCAGACCAAAAAGGCTTTCAAGGAGCACTATCCTGCGACGTACGTCATCGGCAACCCGTGCGACATCACCGGCTCTGCAAACGCCGACGACTATCGCTTTGCGATACAGGCGTTCATGGATGACCCCAACGTCGACATCATCATGCCGTGGTTCGTCTTCCAGGACGACCCGCTTGAAGAAACGATTGTTGACGTTCTTGCTTCGTTCCAGAAGCAAAAGAAAAAGCCCATACTCATCGGCGCGATGGGAGGCCCGTTCACCAAGAACATCTCAAAGCGCATCGAGGACGCCAACGTGCCGGTCTACCACTCGGTAATAGAGTGGGTCACGGCGGCAGGCGCGATGGCAAAGTGGGCCAAGGTGTCCGGCGCGGCAAAGTAAGGGCTTCCTTCTGCCCCCTCCTTTCCCTCTTTTACGATTTGCTTTAAATTAGATATATGGCCCATACCGGGTGTTGGAAAACTCGGCGCTCCAGACCAGGCGGGCGTTTGGCGTCCTTTTCGTGGCAGTGTCAGCGGCCGTTGGCGCCGGCTCGGTTCTTTCAGAGCTTGTAGCACTCAACAACATGCCGCTTTACTGGTACGCAATAATATGGATAGGCAGTTTTGGCGGAGCGCTTGCCGGCGCAGGCCCGCGCTTTCGCAAGGCAGTCCCGGCCATCCGCGGGCGCATGAAGACCAGTATCAAGTGGTCGACTGGTGCAAAGGTGGTAAACGGTGTGTCATGGGCCGGTCCGTTTGCGGCCATCGGCGCGTTTCCCCACTCCTACCAGTACCTCATCCTGCTTGGCATCGGCCTGGGCAACCTCTCCACTTACATCCTGATGAGAAAGTACAGCGGCCAGAATAACCCGGAGCAGCTGCTGGTGGGCGCAATATCGCTCGTGGCCCTGCCCGTTGCCTTTGTGATAGACAGCTCGCTCTTTGCGGCCAACCAGGACGTTGCGGTCATGGTCTCAAGGATACTGATAGCAATAGCGTACGCGGTCGGCGGGGCGTACGCACTGTTGTCAAGAAAATAACAAGTAAAAGAAGCGGGCCCGGTGGGCTTCGATCCCACGACTTCCGGCTGTCTTCAGAAACAGAGGATGTTTAGAAGGCAGGCGCTCTATCCATGCTGAGCTACGAGCCCGCGTTTTGAAATGCGGACAGTTCCTTTATAAAATGTTTTTTTAATAATTGAAAGATCTCGCTCCATGTCAACTGTCGAACAATTGTCTCAGCTGCCAAATGCAGTTTCTACAATTGCAGAGGCTCCAAAATGTGTACTGAATAGTAGAGATTTTACATAATATTCTATATATTAGCATAAATTCTGGACAGACAAACTATAATAGTTGGCGGGTGAATTTTACCTTAGCCAATAATAGAAGTGGTTCAATGACCGATGACACTAACAACAGCAGCAGTTTCAAGCCCGGGCTGACTCCGGACCAGGCAAACAAGATGTTTGACATGTGGTCCGAGGTGCTAAAGCTGCCAACCATAGGCCCCATGTACGCATTTACGAAGGACTTTAACAGCTATGCAAACGAGTTTGTCAGCCTAGGCAAGATAATGGCAGACATGAAGACCCACATGGACGCCTACTGGGCCATGATAAACGCCGCGTACGCCAAGGCGTCAAAGGAGACCGTCGAAAGAGCGCCAAAGCAGTTTGCGACCAAGGACGACTTTGACGGCTACCGCAAGGCCATGATAGAGGCGTTTGAGGACGCGTTCACCGGCCTGTACGCGTCGCCCGAATTTTCGCAGGTCTACGGCAAGCTGTTCAGCAGCCAGCTGGACATGTCGAGAGCCATGCAGACCATAACCGAGCGCAACTTCAAGGCACTCAACCTGCCGACGAGGGGCGAGATGGACGAGATCCTCAAGGACATTCACGAGCTAAAGAGGACCGTCCGTGACCTGAAAAGGAGTCTGGAAAAACAGCCATGACGCAGCAGGAAACTCTTCCAGACAAGCAAGGAGAGGAGCAGCAACAGCAAAAACAGCAACAAGAGCAGCAAAAGGCGCCTGCTGTTGCCACTGTGACAGAGCCGGCAAAGAAAAAGCCGGTCGAAGACCCGGCAAAAGAGGCGCAGGAGAACCTCCGCAAGATTGAAAAGACAAGGGAAGTCCTGCATGCCGCGGGAAAGGTCGAAGTAGGCCAGACGCCGCACGAAGTGCTGGCAGAGACGAGGGCCTACAGGCTTTTGCATTACCAGCCCCTTGTGAGCAAGACATTCAAGACGCCGATACTTGCGGTGTATGCACTAATCAACAGGTCGTACGTGCTTGATCTCCAGCCCGACAAGAGCTGGATAAGGAGCCTTTTGACGCAGGGCTTTGATGTCTACCTCATCGACTGGAAAGACCCGTCAACGGTGGACAAGTACGTGACGTTTGACGACTATGTCAACGGCTACATCGACGACTGCGTCGACATTGTGCTGAAAAAGAACAAGGAGGACAAGCTGACTCTGCACGGCTAC
Organism: uncultured Nitrososphaera sp.; assembly: GCF_946478925.1. The sequence continues at coordinate 43,710 of NZ_CAMLDP010000004.1, forward strand.
TGCATGGGCGCGTCTATGTCCATAATGTACACCGCTCTCCACCAGGAAAAGGTGCGCAACTTGGCGGTGATTGCGCCAGTCATTGACACCGAAAAAGACTCTACCGTCATCGGCAACATGGCCAAGCACATGGACGTGGCCAAGATGGTCGACACGATAGGCAACCTGCCGCCGGAGCAATTGTTTGCCTGCTATTCAGCGTTAAAGCCGTTCAAGCAGGGAGTAGCGAAGTACTTTAATTTAGTACAGAACATCGACAACGAGCCGTTCGTCGGCAACTTTTTGCGCATCGAAAAGTGGCTGTACGACACGCCTCCGATAGCCGGCGAGACTTTTCGTCAGTGGATTTCCGACATCTACCAGGACAACCTGCTTGCCAAGAACGAGTTCTACCTTGGCGACCTAGTCATCGACCTGTCAAAGATAACCGTGCCCCTGCTCAACCTGGTCGCAGACGAGGATCACCTTGTTTCGCCGGAATGCAGCGTGCCCCTCAACGACATGGTGTCAAGCACCGACAAGCGCCTTATGCGCTTTCACACTGGCCACGTCGGGCTAATCGCCAGCTCGTACTCGCAGAACAACGTGCTCCCAAAAGTGGGGCAGTGGCTCAAGGCAAGGTCTCAGTAGTAGCAAGAAAAAAGCGCCAGGCTTCTACTTTCCTTTGGAATATGCAAAAAGGAGTACAAGTTTCTTATATAGAGCCAACCTCCAACGACTGTGATAATGACGATGATGGCAGGGGCGCGACTTACGCCAACCGTGCTTTTGCTCGGGTTAATCGTGTCTATCACTGCCGCTAATTCCATCCTCTATTTCGCGCCTGCCGAAAGCAGGGGCGCTTACGCCGAGGTGATAGTAACTGCCACAGTAACCGTCGCGGCGGCCCTGGCAATTATCCTGTCGTACAGGCAGGTTCGCCACAACCGCTCGCACGCAAAATCATATCTTTCCCTTGCCGCGGGCCTCATACTGTGGTTCTGCGCCGACATCATCTGGGCGGGCTACGAGCTTGTTTACCACGTGGCGGCGCCTATGCCTTCGCTGTCGGACATACTCTGGCTTGCAGGGTATCCGTTTTTTGCGTACAACCTCTTTGCCACCTATCACGAGTTTCGCAGCAAATCCAGCAAGCGTGTTCTGCTTGCAAGCATTGCCTGCAACGTAGCTTTCCTTGCATACCTTGTCCCGCTCACGGCGGGCCTTTTGGACCTGTCAAGGCAGGAAGGCTGGCTGATGTTTGCAGTCCTTGCGGGGTACCCCATAATGAACGCGGTCCTGATGATCCCCGCGCTTCCGATACTCTTTAGACTATGGAAGGAAAGGCCATGGTCGATACCCTGGATTTTCAAGGCGCTGTCCCTCTTTTGCATCGTCATAACCGACAGCTGGTTTGCGTTCATCATCATCTCACCCCTTTACGAGCAGGTGTGGCTGTCCTCGCTGCTCTTTGGGGCGGAATACCTGCTTCTCGCCGGCGGGTTATTGTGGTTCAACAAGTACCTGGCGGCAGCCTATACGGACCACCACGGCGCAGAGAACAACAGCACGGCTTCTTCTGGCCTCCCAAGGCACGAAAAGTCAGAGGCGTTGTTTGGCAGAAACAGGACCACAAACAGGACCCGATACCTCCAGATCGCAGTGGCAGTAATCCTGATCGGAGGAATGCTCAGCTACGGCTTTATGACTTCGCAGGTGACAAAGTCTGAGGAACTTGTCCTGCCGGCGGCAGGAAGCGACTCGGTGACGCTGGTCGGGGCGCTTTTGCCACTCACTGGTACTAGGTCTTCCTACGCCCAAGAGTACGAGACGGCGCTGCACATAGCTGTGGACGACGTAAACGACAAACTGGCGAAATCCGGCTCGACAAGCAGGGTTGGGCTTGCCATCGAGGACACAAAGACGGACCCCAAAGTCGCGCTTGAAAAGCTAAAAGTGCTAGAGTCAAAAGGGATACGGATAGTTGTCGGCCCGGCAACAAGCGCAGAGGTCGCCGCAGTCAAGCAGTACGCCGACGAAAAAGGCATCCTGATAGTCAGCATGAGCAGCACCGCTCCCGACCTGTCGATATCTGGAGACAACGTGTTTCGGCTCGTCCCTGACGACACTCACCAGGCAAAGGCGGTTGCAAGGCAGATGTGGGACGATGGCGTGAAGGTTGTCGTGCCGATGGTGAGGGCGGACGTCTTTGGCAACAACCTCCAAAAGTTCCTAAAGCAGGAATTTGAAAAACTAGGAGGCAAGGTGGTTGACGGGGTGCAATACGACCCTCCTGTCGGCGATTTTTCTTCCAGCCTGCACAGGATCAATTTCATAGTGTGGGAACAGGAGCTGAGATCCCTAGAGTCAAAAGTAAAAGAGGCCAAACAGCAGTATGGCTCGCAGGCCGTCGGAGTTTACATCGTCGCCTTTGACGAGGTGACGCCCATCCTGCTCCAGGCAGACAGGCATCCGGACCTTGCGGCAGTAAGATGGTACGGAAGCGACGGCTCGGCGCAGAACATCAACGTGGTAAAGAACACGGACGCGGCCGCGTTTTCGGTAAAGACGCATTTCATAAACCCGATTTTCGGGGTCAAGAAAGACGAGGCTTTCCAGAGTGTGGAAGGAAAAATCGCGGACAGGATAGGGAGGACGCCCCAGTCGTACACAGAGGTGACGTACGACGCGCTGTGGGTGTCGGCCCTGACGCTGGAGAGCCAAAAGGATGACAGGGGCACGCCCCTGCGTGACGCCTTTATCCACGCGGCCGACTCGTACACGGGAGCGACTGGGAGCACAGAGCTGAACGATGCTGGCGATAGAAAGTCAGGCTTGTACGATTTCTGGGCCGTAAAGGCAAAAGACAGTACGTCATTCAAGTGGGCAAACGTCGCCACGTCAGAGAGCGAGTGATTGAATGTACGCCCTTTAGACTAGAAGCGCCGAGGGTGGAACTCGAATCCTCCACGCTTGCCCGAGGGTTCTTTTTAGATTCCCTCGACACATCATCATAATACTCGGGGTGCTTAATATTCTTCTTAGCGGCTCGACTCGCAATGCGAAGTTGGTTCTGTTACTGCGTCAATACAATTTTCTCTGAGGCTCGCTAGGACGCCCACCTCTGTAATCATTTTTGGGACTATCCTTGCTATCATGAAAATAGTGTTTTTGATGATTTTCTAACTGTTCTTTAATGGTAAACTCTTGGCCGCACTTTTCACATTTGAATGGACTTTTGGGTTTATGTACAAATTCGGTGTGCATTTCAAGCTGGTAACCTATCTCAAATTCGCGGCCGCATGTATTACATTTGAATACCGGAGAGTCCAATGTCTGCCAAAAGGTCAACATAGGATAAAAACCTACTCAATCCGGGGATATCTTACATTTGGATGCTTTTTCAATGAGGTTTTTGCTCTTTGGTAGGCGATTGGTGATATG
>NZ_CAMLDP010000005.1 GCF_946478925.1 uncultured Nitrososphaera sp.
GGCGACATTGAACGACGTATACGACCTAGAGCCGGTCATAATCGCGTCGCTTGCCGGCACGCACCAGATAAACTGGAAGGTGTGGATGGTCGCCAAGAGGTTTGGCATGATCGCAAGGGAGGCAGTCTATGACAAAAAGGCGGCGCGCATGATATACGACAGATACGCCAAGACGCCGGTTAGTTCCGAGTCGATAAGGGAGCTCGTGCACGACAAGTACGACATCGAGCAGGCAAGAAAGGTGCTTGCAGGGATCAAAGAGGGCACGATAAAGATCCACTGGCTTGAGGTAACGAAATTCTCGGATTTGGCCAAGCCGATAATGGAGCACTCTGCAAAATCCGCCGCGGCTCCACAGAGCATAGAGAAAGGAGTAATAGAATTAGTCAAGGAAAGGCTGGAAAAGACGAAACACAGGCTGGTCTGCATCCGGTGCGGAAAATGGGAGCGCGTGATGGAGACAAAGGAGACGCCGGAGGAAATAGTCTGCCCGCAGTGCAGGTCAAAACTCGTGACTGCGACTTTCTGGTCTGACTATGACATGTCAAAGATAATCCAGCGCAGGCTTGCCGGCGGAAAACTATCGGAGGAGGAGAACCACAGGTTCGAGCGGGCGTGGAAGGTGGCGTCGCTTGTGAACAACTTTGGCAGAAAAGCGCTAATAGTCCTTGCAGGCCACGGCGTCGGCGCCGACACAGCGGCGAGGATACTGCGCAACTATGTCGATGACGACCTGATGTACAGGGGCATATACGAGGCGGAAAAGCAGTACGTGATTACGCGCGGATTCTGGAACGACTAACACGTGTATTTTCAGAATATCGGCCTGTTGTTCCTCGTCTTTTCCCACACGTCTGCAATCACCTCGGCAAGCGTCTTTTCGACAGAGCCGGCGAACTTTGCCTGCCATAGGCGCGCCACGTACTCGCCTGCGGTGGTCCTGTTTTCGATCCTGCTCTCAAGGATGTCGAGAAACGCAGGCTTGATCCCCAGGTCTGCAAGCCCCTTTCGCGCAAGCTCCAACTGATGCTTGGCGGTGTGGACGACGTCAAAGTGTGTCTTGGCGTTAAAGCCCGACCTCACCACCGACTGGCGCTCTTCTCTGAGCGAGGCGAGCGGCCGCAGCTCCCGCTCATCGTGTATCGCCTTCTGAAGGTATCCGATAAAGAACTCTATCAGAGCCATCATGGTCCGGGGCGTCGGCTGGACCGACATGACCCTTGTCTCGACCCTGTACGAGTTCGGGTCCAGCCGAATGCGGCAGTCGTCATGGCGTTCCTTGACCATCTCGAAATAGTCCGTGGCTATGACCGGCTTTCTTGAAACGATGTAGTCGATATAGTCCTCAACTCCTGCAAGGTAGCGCGGTATGCCGGGGAAGCCCGAGTTCTGCTGCTCCGACTGGTCATACATGAACAGGCGCGGCTCGTGGAGCGAAAACACCCTGCCGGCGAAGAGCCGGCTGTTTGCACCAAGCAGTATCACGGATGGTATCAGGTTCAGGATGTGGTTGAACATCATCGCCGTAAAATGCGGGTTTTTGCCCTGCAGGTGGAGGTGAAAGCCCTGGATCGCAGACGCCACGTGCACCGCCTTGAACTTTTGCCCATCCATCTCGATGTCGGGAAGTTTTTTCTGCCAGCGGGCAAGCCGTGCGTAGCGGGGCTTGTCTGTTATCAGGCCGTCGGCAAGGGCAAAGGGCGAAGGGTTTGCGCCAAGGAACACGGGCGTTACGTCCCTGCCTGCCTTTTTCACGGCCTTTTCCAAGTGTTCGATGAACTCCTCAAACTGCAGGTTCAGGCCCTCGATCTCGCTCATCGACACAGGGTCAGTCTTGAATTCAAGCTGGCACTTGCCATACTCATAGTCTATCTGGTGACGGCGCGACAGGTGCTCTATAACTGGAGCCGCGTTTGTCGGCCTGCCGTCTTTTCCGTCAAGCAGGCACATTTCGATCTCGACGCCGACGCGAAAAGTCTCGTCCTTTCTCCGTGCATGTTTTTTGATGCGTGCCCTGAGCTCGTCTGCCTGCGCGTAGATTTTTTTAGGGTGCACCAAGGATTCAATATATAATACATTTCGCGCTTTTTCTGAGTTTCTACTTACCCCAGATGGATGACCGAAGAATACGAGCGCAGCGTCAGTTCCGTTCCTTCCCTTCCCGCGCCGGCAGTCACGCCGACCAGCTTGACTCTGTCGCCCACTGCCAGCTTGTTGACGGCTGAGCTCTGGTTGCGCCAGCCCACCAAGCGGATCTGCCCTGTGTCGTCGCCAAGCAATGTAGACGTTACAGGCACGGTCTCGCCAGATTTCAAGTTCACGTCAGAAGTGGAAGGTGCCTGCAGAACGATTGCCTCAAGCACTAGGGGAGCAGGCTCGCTTGAAGCGACAATGTCCTTTATCTTGGCCTCGAATTTTTCAAGCGACGGAAACGACGGGTCGTTGTCCGTGATGCGCAAGTACGAGTCCTCCTTGGCAAGCGTGACTGCATTTCCAAATATCCTGCTTGGCACGCACTCTATCATGGCACCGGCGGATAGCTGGCTCTGGCTTGCCACGCCGTTGTCAATAGTAAGTGTAAGGGCCCGAGAAGCCCTGTCGACTGCAAGGCAGAGAAAGCTGCCCCTTCCAGTCTCTTCTCCTACGGATATTACCCGCAGAGGCATCACGTCCACGTCCTGCTGCGAGCCAGAGAATTCAAGGACGGTCCCCTCGTCGCCGTGCAGCTCCAAGTCGCCGTTTCCAAACTGCGGGTTGCCCTGCTTTACCCTGACTCCCACCAGCTTGACCTTTGCGCCAGTCCTAAAGACTTTGGGCACCCTCGACTCGTCGACGTTCCATATCACCGCCCGCAGGGTGCGCGTGTTTGCTTCGTTTGATATTTGCAGTTGCAACGACTTGCTTGCCTCGCCCCGCTGGTTCACAAAGTCAGAGATCCTAGGGTTTGCGTTCACGACTCCCGTGATTACTGCAGAGTCCTGCACTTCCTTCACGTCGTCTATGGCCATGGCAAGCGAGTCCAGCGGCGGTATGTCGGAATCGCCCTGCGCGACCTCTATTGTGCTGTAACTGCCGAGGTTCATGATGGGCTTGCCGTCAAGGCCGGCGCGGACGTAGCCCTTGATAATCTTCACCAGGTCGCCGGCTTGCAGGCCCATCTCGTCTGGCACGCCCACCTGCTTGTCCCACAGCTTGACCTTCACTCTGGCGTCCTTGTCATAGATTACAAGCGTGCGCGTCGAAGACTGCTCGTTGGTCTCTTTTTTGGTGAACTTGAAAGGAGGGTAGATGTTCATGATGCGGCCTGTTACTGTCACGTCCTTGGCGCCGACGTACAGGTCTTTGAGCCCGGACTGCATCTTGGGCACGCTGTCAAATGAAATGCCAAGGTCGGCCGCGACAAGGAACAGCGCGCCTTGGTCCGTCAGGTAGCCGGCGCCCACCTTGCGCTTTTTCTCGTCTACCATGTCGCGAATAGTCTCCGCAGTCAGTTCGGGCTTTTGTTTCAAAAGCACGTTTACCATGTCGATAAAGCTTGGCGACAAATCTTTCTTTCCTCAGCCCAACAGACTTCTTGGAGAACTTGCTAATATATCTTGAGAGAAGGAGAGAATCATATATTATTAGCCGGCCCGCTTTTTGTCAACGCAGGCCGATGGAAAACAACGAGGACAACAACAGTTGCATCAAAGTCTCGCAGCTGCGCATGGACTATGGCTCCGTACGGGCGGTGGACGGCGTGTCGTTTGACGTCGGCTATGGCAGGGTGTTTGGGTTCCTAGGCCCAAACGGCGCCGGCAAGACAACCACCATCAAGGTATTGACAACGTTGGTGCACCCTACATCCGGCGAAGTCAGTATATTTGGCAAGGACGTGGTCAAGCACGCAAAGGAAATCAAAAAGAGAATAGGTGTCGTCCTGCAGGAGCCAAGCTACGAGGGAAACGTGACTGTGGAAAAGGCCCTTGACCTGTACGGCATGATGTGGGGAGTGCCGGGCGAAAAGAGGCGCGACAGGGCGCGAGAGCTTGTAGAGCAGTTTGATTTGTCAGAGATCCGCGGCAAGAAAAACGACGAGCTTTCAATCGGCCAGCGAAGGCGCGTGCAGGTGGCAAGGGAATTCATGCACGACATGGACCTTTTGTTTCTGGACGAGCCAACGGTCGGATTGGACCCTGCTGCAAGGCGCACGCTCCTTGACTATGTCAAGAGGCACGTGTACGGCGGCCTGACCGTGTTTTTCACGACGCACATCATGGAAGAAGTGGAATACCTGTGCGACGAGATTGCGATAATCAATAGAGGCAGCATGATAGCCACAGACACGCCGGCGGGCCTGAAGCAAAAGTACGGCGGGATAAAGGCGGTAGAAATAAAGCTGAAAGACGCGACTGCGCAGTCGGTCATGGACATGCTAAGCCCGATAACCGGCGGCCAGATTGAAGTCCCTGCAAGCGACACGATAAGGATAAGCTCCAAGGACGCGCAGGACGTGCTAGTCAGGACGATAGAAGCGCTTGCAAGAAACGGCGTCCAGATGGAGAGTGTATCGGTCAGCCCGCCGACGCTTGAGGAAGTCTTTTTGACTGTGGTAAACGGCGGCGCTAGACCCTCATCCTGAGAATAGACAGCGTCGCAAGCGCAAACGTGCCGGCAGCCGCAGCAGCTATCACGCCTGCCTCGACGTTCGTAAAGAAGGTTATCTGATTAAAGACGCCGGCGCGTGTGATGTCTACGATGTAGGTCAGTGGGTTTGCGTAAAACGCCGCACCGAGCGCGGTTGGCACCCCTTTTGACGGGTAGAAGGCAGAGCTGACAAACGAGAAAAAGAGAAACACGCTGTTTACAATCACGTTAAAGCCCTCGTTGCTCTTTAGCCGCGTCGATATGATTATCGCAATCGAGCCAAAGAACACCGCGCCGATGATGAGCGCATAGAGCACGTACAGCGAACCTACGAGGGTCGGCTGCACGTTTCCGACAAGAGTTGGCGAGCCGGCGAGCAGTATCAGGCCGGCGCTTGCAAGGCCCATCAGCATTATCGTGACGATGTTTCCAAGGATGTATTCCATCCTTGCAAAGGGCATCACCAGAATCTGCTTGAACATGCCGTTCTTCTTGTCGTTCCAGATGATGCTGCCTGCCACGGTGCTAGAGTTCATCATGTTAAAGCCCATCATGCCGGCGGCAAGGTACGCGGGATATGGGACGTTGGCGCCCCCTATGGCAACTCCCTGCCCGCCTAAAAGCGCGGAATACGAGTAGCCGGCGACAAAGATATAGATCACCGGAAACATCACCTGCCATATCAGGAACACCTTGCTTATCGACGCGGTGAGGTTCCGGTATAGCAGGACCGCGACGGAATTCACGGCTTCAAATGGCCGGCCTTGCTATATTAACGCACACAAGCAAGGGTTCTGTTCAAATAGTGGGTGGGGTATGGACTGTTAAGCATCGTGTGGTGAAGCGGACAAGAAAAGCCTAGAGTTTATCCATCAGCTTGGTTGCAGCTTTTTCAAGTTACCAGCACAAGCCTTGGTGATTGTTAGGATCATTTTCCTTTAGTATATGACAATCTTCGATCTGGTGTTGGATAGACTGCTGGTAGGTTCTTTGCTGTTGGTCATTGACATACCACCAGAAAAGCATAACAATCATGCCAATCTCGACTCCTGCCGCCATTGGAATTAACCACGTGAGAGGAATTGGCATGAAAAAAGGTAGCATAATTCTTTGATAAAAGGATATAGTGTAAAGCACATGAATGAAATGAATACTCCACATGGATGACGTTTATTGTAGTCACTATCACCCGACGCTTAACATCCTACAAAACATTTGGAGATGGAACAGAACCCAAGCAAGCACGATTTAAATAACAAACCGACGCGGTGATAGTCATCAGATATGATGGCAGAAGACATGGCCGAGAAAAAATTGCGCGGCTCTGGCGGTTACGCTATTGCAAGGGTTAGCGACGACGAGCAAAAGATGGCCAACCTTGGCGGGCCGGAATTGTTCCTTGCCGGAATCGGCAGGCTTGACACTGACAGGTTTGTAAAATATTTCTGCAACAAGTGCGAGCGCGACTTTGAGGGCGCGCCCACCCTAAGCTACGAGAACCCCAACGAGGACCTCGGAGAGGGCGTGACGCTCGTAGAAAAAGGCGAATACAAGTGCAGGGCGTGCAGCGCGACAATCGCGCAGTACCGCAAGTTCAACGCGCCGGCGCAGGCGCCGCAGGTGGCTCCAAAGGCAGAGACAGCTTCCGGTGTGCAGGAAAGGGCGATAACTCCGGTGCCGGCCGCAGTCATTTCGCCGAATCAAGGCGATGATGCTGGCTTTGTCTCGATAAGCCAGCTCGTGGGCATGTCAGCGTACGACGGCGAGGCGATGCTCGTGGGCAAGATAGAGGAGGTCGGCCTGAGAAAGCAAGGAGGCAGGGCGACCATATCAGTCAAGATAGCCTCTAGCGCGGGCGAGAAAGAAGTGCAGTGGGACGGCATTTCAAAGATAGGCGACATTGTGCTCCTAAAGCCGGCCGGCGCCCCGGCGCAGGCAGCGGCAGGCAAGTGCCCGTCATGCGGCTACCAGAACGAGGCTGGCGCGGCGTTCTGCGAAGAGTGCGGCACCAAGCTGTAAAATATTCTTTTTAAGAGCAATACAGCGATATAACCATCACAAGGCCGTGAATTTCCAGATCCTGAATTATCGTGGCACAATCGAAGAAGACTTGGAAATCACGTCATTGCTGACCAGTGTTTTTGTCAAAGAAGGGCACACTGATAAATCAAACGCAGAGAAAATGTTTGCACCAGCAGAGCTGCAAAAACGCGGCGAGATCATGCTGGCCAGGTCGCCAGAGGGAAAACTTTTCGGCATGGTCATCTTTGTCCTCCCAACCAGTCCGGCTCGCCAGGTGGCAGAGGCAGACGAAGCTGAAATTCATTTGCTGGCAGTCTACCCGGAAGCACGGGGTCAGGGCATTGCATCAAGCCTCATCACGGCTTGCGAGCAACGGGCCACGTCATCAGGATATTCCAAGATGGTCCTTTCGACTCAGCCGACTATGAAAGAGGCTCACAGGGTTTACAGGCAACTTGGCTACCGGCGAAACCTTGCACGAGATTGGTCAAAGAGCGCGGACAACAAGACATACTTTGTTTACGAGAAACTCCTCGGATAGAGGGATAGAGAGGAAGGAAGGATCGCCGCCCGATTACTTTAGTATTATTCTGGCGTCGACCACCCTTGCGCCCTTGCCTTCTTCGAGCACAAGGAGCGGGTTGATGTCGAATTCCTTTATCTCTGGAAAATCGGTTACGAGTTGCGACAGCCTCTGGAGCGAGTCGGAAATGGCCTTCAGATCGGACGGCTTTTCTCCCCTGACCCCCTTCAACAGTTTTATCGTCTTTATCGACTCGACCATCTTTGCCGCCTCCCGCTCGTCAATGGGCGCAACGCGGAACACCACGTCCTTCAGCACCTCGACGTAGATGCCTCCAAGCCCGAACATTATGACCGGCCCAAACGTCGGATCCTGGCTTGCGCCAAGAATCGTTTCCTTGGCAGACTTGACCATCTCCTGCACGAGGACGCCCTTTATCCGGGCGTCGGCCTTGTACTTTTTGGCGTTTTCCATTATTGCCCTGAACGCGGCGCGAAGTTCTTCGTCGCTCTTTACCCCGACCTTGACTCCGCCTGCGTCCGACTTGTGTATGATGTCAGGCGACGCAATCTTCATGACCACTGGATAACCGATCTCTTTTGCAGCCTTGACGCACTCGTCTTCCGTCGCGCCGAGGACGCTCTTTGGCGTCGGAAAACCGTACGCTCGCAGGACTTCGTACCCTTCCTCTTCTAACAAATTGTTTCGGCCCTGTTTTTTGACTCCTGCAAATATCTCCTTGACCTTGGCGGTATCCTTGGCAAACGAGAGTGTGCCGGCCTTGGTCTTGGCGCCGTCGACCCAGCTCTTGAAATCATAGACTGCCTTGAGCGTCCTTATCGCCGGCTCGGCGTATAGGTAGTACGGCACCCCGCCTTCGGACATTATCGCCCTGTTCTCCACGCCCTCTGCGAGGCCCATGAGGGACGCAAGCATCGTCTTGTTCGGGAACTGTCTTGACATCTTGACCAGCACCCTTGCAAGGTCGTCATAGTTGAGGGTGGCAGAAGGCGTGCACATCGTGACGACCGAGCCCACGTTGGGATGCGCAAGGACGAGGTTGAGCACTTTTTCAAACCTGTTGAAATCCGCGTCGCCCACGATGTCGACAGGGTTTCTCGGCGAGCCGTACGCCGGTATGACCTTGGCAATGTCGTCGCGGATAGAAGAGATGTCGGCCATTTTCAGGCCGTACTTTGAACAGGCGTCAGTTGATATGATAGCAGGGCCGCCTGCGTTAGAGACGATTACTACGCCTCCTTCCGGCAGCGGCTGCTTGGAAAACGCGGTGGCAAGGTCAAACAGCTCTCCCATCGTGTCGACGCGGATGACCCCGCACTGCGCAAACGCCGCTTCATAGTTTGCGTCAGAGCCTCCCAGCGCGCCGGTGTGCGACGCGGCCGCTTTGGCGCCTTCCGCCGTCCTGCCTGATTTTAATACAATGACCGGCTTTTTCTTTTCAGTAGTTATCCTCTTTGCGATGGACATGAAGCGCCTTGCGTCTCGGATGTCCTCCAGGTACATCACGACCACCTTGGTGTCCTCGTCTTCTGCGAGCAGCTCCAGCACGTCGCTTTCATCCATGTCCACCTTGTTGCCCATGCTTATCACCTTGGAAAAGCCGATGTTCTGCGCGCCGGCATCCTCTACTGTCGCGGCGCAAATGGCCCCGCTCTGCGAGACGAGCGCAATGCCGCCGTGGCTTGGCGTTATCTTTAGAAACGTAGAGTTCATCATGTTGTCCTTTGACAGGCTCATGATGCCAAGGCAGTTGGGTCCGATTACCCTGATGCCGTATTTTTTGGAAATCTCGCCCACTTCTTTTTCAAGCCGGGCTCCCTCCTCGTCCACTTCCTTGAAACCGGCAGAAACGATTATCGCGCCCTTTATCCCCTTCTTGCCCACCTCCTCCATAACCGCAGGTGTGAACCTGCTTGGCGCAGCCACCACCGCAAGGTCGACGTTTTCGGGTATGTCCAGCACGCTCTTGTACGCCGTCAGGCCGCCCACGGTCGGGTTTGACGGGGTGACTGGATAGATCTTGCCTTTGAAATGCTTGGCAATGTTTGTGAATATCGTCTTGCCTACGCCCGGCTTTTCCGAAGCCCCAATTACTGCTATCGACTTTGGCGAGAAAAAGATGGAACTGGACATTTGGGGAAAAATGCGTCAGGATGGTTATAAATGCATGTGCACATCGAGGTGGACTTTTATTGTACGCATTGCATTGTCATACCATGTCGGCCATACTGCTCCTAGTAGTCATACCGGCAGTCATTGCGTTCCTGTTTTCCTTGATTGTAGCGTATTACGCGCTTTCAGACGCAAGCGAGCGACTGTCCGACAGCGAATCTGGCGTGCACAGGCTCAACATAGAAGCGCCAGACCAGCCCTGACAGTTTAGACAAAAATTCATTATCTTGTCTGCCACACAGCAGCGTGTACATGCATTCTGCCGCACCGGCGATAGCGGGCCTTGCCGCAGGCATTGTGTTTTTGACGCTGTTTTCCGCATGGGCCGCAAACCTGCCAGTACACAGGGTGCAATCTATGGCAGGGCAGATCGTGTCAATACCAGAGGGCGCATCCAGACAGAGCGGGCAGTTTGAGCCGCAAACGGCCAACATCAGAGCAGGCAATTTCATAGAATGGAGGAACGAGGAGGTCTTTCCAACCATCCTGCTAATAGAGCCGGCGTGCAAGCCCCTTCTGGACAGTGCCAATATCACTTCTTTTGGAGTAGAAAAGGAGCTAAAGCCGGGCGAGTCATTCATGTGCGGGTTTAACGACGCAGGGGAGTACCGCGCCCACACGGAGCCCTGGCCGTGGATGCAGGGTACGATAAGAGTGGCACCCTAGCAGGAAAGCAACCTTTATTTTCAATATCTAGAGTGTTACCTGCTATATTGATAGACTCGCTTGTCGACGCCGGAATGGACGACTTGATCTCTGACCTGCAGGCGCTTATCAGGCAGCCGAGCGTCTCGGCAAAAAAGGTCGGCCTCGTCGAGTGTGCAAACCTCGTCGCAAAAATGATGCAAAAGGCAGGCATTGATTCCGAGGTGCTGTACCTGGATGACAGGACCGTCCCGCCAATAGTTTACGGCGAAGTGAAATCAAAGGCAAACCCGGCCAAGACGCTCCTCTTTTACAACCACTATGACGTACAGCCGGAGGAGCCTCTGGAGCTGTGGGAGGACGAGCCGTTCAGCGGCACCGTCAGGGACAACAAGGTCTTTGGCAGGGGCTCGGCAGACGACAAGGGCGAGCTGATAACCCGCATCAAGGCGGTGGAATATTTCCTGAAAGAGACTGGCGACGTCCCGTGCAACATTAAGTTCATGGTAGAAGGCGAGGAGGAGGTCGGGAGCGTGCACGTCGAGCAGTACCTGAAAAAATACGAAGAAAAACTCGCCTGCGACGGCGTGATATGGGAATTCGGTTACGTTGACGCAAAAGACAGGCCGATAATAAGCCTGGGAATGAAGGGCCTGCTGTACGTAGAACTGATAGCAAACGGCCCGTCGAGGGACGCGCACTCTAGCCTCGCAGTGCTCATCGAAAACCCGGCATGGCGGCTTGTCTCTGCACTAAAGACAATGCGCGACGAAAAGTCAGGCAGAGTCACAATAAAGGACTGGTACAAAGAGGTCAGGCCCTTTACAAAGCAAGAGCTTGCAGTCATTTCTAAAGAGCCGTTTGATGAAAGAGAATTCAAGGAGGAGTACGGCGTAAAGCGCTTTGTGGCAAACGCCAAAGGCAATGACGCCAAGAAGGCGCTTGTCGGGATGCCCACCTGCAACATCGCCGGCTTTGACTCTGGCTACATTGGAGAGGGAGCCAAGACGGTGCTCCCCGCAAGGGCTCGTGTGAAAATCGACTTTCGCCTCGTTCCGGGCATGATGCCTGAAAAACAGCTGGCGCGGCTAAAAAAGCACCTGAAGGACAGGGGCTTTTCAGACATACAGGTCAATTTAATCCACGGCGAGGCGGCTGCAAGGACTCCCATCTCCGACCCGTTCGTGAAAAAGGTGGACGAGGCCGCAAGAGAGGCGTTTGGCAGTTCCGTTCTGAGCGTGTCGTCTGCCGGCACCGGCCCGATGTACTCGTTTGTCAAGGTGTTAAAGGCGCCGTGCATATCCGTCGGGAGCACGTACATGTTTGCGCGCATACACTCGCCAAACGAGTTTGCAAGGATCGACCTTTTGAACAAGTGCACGAAATGCATGGGCAGGATAATCGCAAAGTTTGCAGCATAGGTTCACTAGGTTAATAACGAAGGATCGCAGAAAAGACACGCGTTGAAACGCGGCTACTATGTCCTGATTGGAGGCGCGGCGCTCTTTGCGATAGGAATAGCCCTGACCATCGTGTGGGCGCTTCCGGTGGCAGAGCAGCTGCAAAAAGACACGACGATACTGCAGCAAGTGTCGCTTGCCGCAGGCAAGTCCGCGTCCGCCGAGTTCAAGGTTTCAGACCTGACAAGGCCGCTTTCGGTTGTGGTCTCGGCAAAGAATCCCGTTCCCATGACGGCAGTCCTAGTCGGGCCGGACGGAAGCGAGGTTCTGAGAAAAGAGTTTAACGAGACGCTCGCAGAAGGGGCGGCTCCTGCACAGGCCGGCAGCCACAGGCTGACAGTCACAAACAACGGTGGCACGGACACGACGGCGGACATTGTGCTTGGCTACATACCCGGTGTAGGACAAGACAATGCCAGCATTGGCGTGTTCAAGGGAATCGTCGCCGGCGTGGGAATAGTTGTCGCCGGCGTACTGGTGATGATAGCAGGCGTCGTCGTCCTCGTCATCGACGGGCGCAAGAAGAAATAGCCACGCAAGCCGCGTGCATGACGCGGCTTGTCATCATTATCACTATTTGCTTTTCAACAACTCGCCCTTGTGCCATTCACTTTGGTGGGCCAGCCGCTCGGCGTCATCATAAAACATCAGGTTGCAAAAGTCGCATTTTACGTCAAGTTTCATGCGGCCGGCCTTGCGGCGCTTTTTCTTTTTAGGCCGCCGGGCTTTTCGCTTTTCTCTTGAGACAAGGGCGGTTGCGAAACCATGGCCCACTTTGCTCTTTGCCTCATGCAACTTCAATTCTTGTGCCAGCGCAGTATGGCGAAAGCCTTCCTTCCAGGAGGATATCCATTTTGCAAGCATGAAGGGCCAGTCGATGTACTCGTCGTCAGTCGCGTATGTCTCGTCTACGACTTTGACAAAATCGGCCCTTTCGTTAGTAGAGGCTCGAAAGCTTATCCTGTCCGCAGACAGCCTGATCGCGAATTCTGTTTCATCAGAATTCGACCAAAGCTGGACGATTCTCATATTAGATTCCTCTACTCGACAATAGTAGATGAGCTTGGCATATTCAAGAGTTTCTGATAGGTTGATGACTGATGCACGAAAAACTTTGAAATCATACTCTACCGCCGCGAACCCTGCGATATGAAAATCGCGGCTATCATCCTCCCGTTTATCTTGCTTCTTCCTCCTTCTTTTCTCGGCGGCAGAAGGAGCTGCATTCTTGCTGCTCTTTTCGGACCCACCCGCGCCCATCGCAACAGTTGCATCTTTCCTCGGTTGCAAGGGGAAGAGACAGGCAGAAGGGGTTAACGCAGTCGTCTTCCATGCATTGGATGGAGCCGGACCCTGCGCATACGGGGCATTTTACAATGACGTTTGGTAGGTCTTCTTTGTCGTCAAGGTGTAAAGCGACCGTCCCCATGATCTATATGCCACATTCGAAAATATAAATTTGAACCGATTATGATTTTTTACATATATAATACATTACTACATGCATAATTACAAATATTCATATTAATGAGATTGAAATAACAAAAATTTTATTTTACGCATAACAACTGCACGAGCTTTGCAGCATGCACACAGAGGTGCTGCCACAGTTCTCTTTTTACAAGATGCAGACGCAGTAATTGTTTCAGCTCTCAAGCTCTTTTATCCTGCGCGCGGCTGGAGTGGCGTTGTCCCAGCAGGTTTCAAAGACGTCGCGCTGGTGCGCGACAACTTCCTTTACGTTGCTTCGGACGAGTTTTGCAAGCGCCTTTTTGCCCCGGATGCCGGCGACAAACTCGGTCTCGCTGACCGCAAAACTGCCACGCACGCCGGAGAGGTGCCGCAGCTCGACAAACTCCATCAGCTCCTTGCAATGCCCAAGGTTCTGCGCCGTTATCTCGGTGACGTACCTGATTCTCACGCCCCGCTTTTTTGCGGCCACGTAGCCCTGCCTTATCCCATCGCTCATGGAAAACGCCGGAATGGACGAGTCGACGCAGGCGCACCAGTCCTTCTTGATGTTGGACTGGAACTTTGCGATCGCGCGGGCAATGTTGCCTGCGCCTGAAATCACTTTAGTTGTTGTAGTAGTTTGGCCCATTCCTGCTGCAGCATTTCAGCATCCAAGGAAACGTGATTTGAGTTTTGTTGTTGCCGGGCAAAGCGCCACCAGATAATTTATAAGCTAATGGGCAATAATCCGATAACTCGGGTACATGTCTCACTCAAAGACTCTACTTGCAGCTGCCTTTTTGGCGGCCCTTGCGTCTTTTCCCGCCATCTCTGCATATGCAGAGGAGTCAGCCAATCACATGACGTCGGACCAGTCGCACCTTCCGACTGCAAGCATCGGCGACAGGCAGCTTGCGCTTGATTTCACCACAAGCCCCGCAGCGGCCTTGCCGGGAGAGCCGATTGACATGACCCTTTCACTGATAGACAAGAACACCGGCAAGAACGCCCCCCACGTCAGCTATACCCTCATTATCACCAGAGAGGACGGCAAGCAGGTGTTCTCCGAGGTGGTCCACGGCCACGATGGCAAGGTCAGCATCCGCTTTGTGCAAGACAATTCAACCGATACGTACAGGGTGAGCGCAAACTATGACAACCTGTCGGCAAGCTATGTCTCTGACTTTGGAAGCCCGATAAAGGTGCAGGGCCCGGTGTTTTCTACTGCAGGCAGCTACAAGGTCGCAGTCGAAGTTACGGGAATCGACTTTGACAACACGTTCCTCCAGCCGCCGCTAGAGTACAGCTTTGTAGTGCCGGTGACGCCAAAACAGACCCTGAAGGTAAACTATCAGGACACGGCCTTTGACTTGGGCGCATACTCCTCCATGACGATAAGCAAGGCCGAGCTAAAGACAGAGAACAAACAGCTTGTCCTTTCTTCTTCATCATCCTCTTCTGGCAATGCGACCGCGCATTCCGGCGACTTTACCATAAAACTAGAGATACCAAAGCAGATGATGTCCGGTCCGTTTTCCGCATCGACCGGTAGCGGCGCGGCTTTGGACATAAAGGAAGATGCGTCGTCATCAAACGACCAGGTCACAACCCTTATCCTGACAGGCAAGCATGAAGACGTGGTGCAGGCAGACGCCCCGACCGGCTCTTCTTCCCAGTCGACAATAATCATCACGGCGGCAAACGTCGTGCCAGAGTTTCCCATGGGCCTAGCAGGGACGATTGCGGCTGTTGGATTTTCGGCGATAATCCTGTACGTCAGGGCGATAAAAGCCGGCAAAATGCACGGTTGAGCAAAAAAAGCAGGCAAAAAAACTCATCCAAAACTTGGAAAAAGTGGGCGGCGAGTGATTTGAACACTCGACCACCGCTGTGTAAGAGCGGTATCATAACCAGGCTAGACCAGCCGCCCGCTGTTCATGCAAGATTCGACGGCCTTATAAATTGCAAACGACTGTGAACAAAGCTCTCCCCATATCAGATATGCTAATCACTGGGCAAAGCGTATTAGCTGCGCCCTCGAAAGACTCTCCATGCATGATGAAGATTACCGCGAGCTTTCAAAGCAAGAGATCGACAAGGCACTTGAAAAAATGTCCGGCTGGAAGATAGCCGACGGCAAGCTGCGCAAGTCGTTTGAGTTTGGCGATTTTGCAGAAGCGTTTGCGTTCATGACCCGCGTGGCGATAGAGGCAGAAAAGCTTAACCACCATCCCGAATGGTCAAACGTGTACAACCACGTCACCATAAACCTCGTGACGCACGACATCGGCAACAAGGTAAGCAACTATGACGTCATGCTTGCGCAAAAGATAAGCGAGATCCACAGCTAGTGGACGCGCTCTTTCACAGGAGCATACGCCAAGATGGCCGCTATTGTCTTGGCATCCTCTATCTCGCCGTTGAGGCACTTTTTCACGGCGGCCGCAAGCGCGACCTTTTCCGTGACAATGTCCTCGTCGTCATCCATCGCGCGCCTCTTTTCGTCTATTTTCTTCAGGTCCGTGGCGACGAACAGGTGCATGAGTTCCGTGTCATATCCGGGCGCAAGATACCATTTCAAAAATAGCTTTAATTTGCCCGAGTAGCCTATCTCCTCGTCCATCTCGCGGATAGCGGCCTGCCGGGGCGTCTCGCCTTTTTCTATCTTGCCGGCAGGTATCTCTAGCAGCGTCTTGTCCGGAGCGCGCCGGTACTGCCTCACTAGAATGATGCGGCCATCGGCTGCAACGGCGATGATTCCCACCGACGGCTGATGCTCGACTATCTCTTTTTCGACCACCTTGCCATTTACAGAGAACCTGTCCTTGCGGAGCGAGATGGCGCCCTCATAGACGCGCCTGCTTGCAATAACCTTGACTGGCAATGCGGTTGGTACAGCGGAGGCGGGTTAATATCGATTCGCTAGTTTTATATCTGAAACCGGCTTTATTTTGCCCGTGGAGTTTGTAGACGCAGACGGCAACATCATAATTCCAAAGGCAGTCAGGCCGATAATAGGAATAGAAGAGACTGCGCTTGGGAGCAAGAAAGGCGCCGAGAGGCAGTACAGGTACGGCAACCTCCACATACGCGACTATGGCACCCACTACACGGCGCACGTGGACAAAATAGACCCGCGCAAGGACCCGCTCGGGCACCTGATGGCCGACGCGCCGGAATACCTTGTAGGCGCTGCAGCTGCCGCGGCGGTGGGCAGGGCGGTCTATGGAAAGCGCAAGAAGGACGGCAAGAGCTCCAGAGACGCAGCGGCAGACGCGATAATAGCAGGATGCCTAGCCGGCTCGGCCGCTGGTAAACTCTTCCTCCGGTACGCAGCGAACCAGAAAAAAGCGCGTGGCTTCTGATTTCACATGATTAGTTGTTTTTCGTTAATGTGCGCCGATAAGTCCGTTCCAGAATAGCCATACTTCTGTACTTAAATTTCCGGCACCCATTCCGTTTATGTGGCGCCCAAAATAGTCCTCACCGCCGACCGCACCCTCATGTCGCCGTACAGGGGAATCTCGCTTGCTTCGTTTCTCGGCTGCTTTCCGGCGCTAGAGCAGAACAACAATAACAACGGCGGCAGTGGTGGCAACGGCGCCAATTCCTTCTGGTACTACATGACCGGAAGCAGGTCTCTGTCAAGGCTGGTGTTCAGGAATCAGGTCACGCCGATGCCCCTTTTCAATTTCCTCTGCAACCCAATCGCGCAGGCGGCCGGCAGGGCAACGTACGCGCCGTACGGACTGAGAAAAGTTGAAGCGGCGTTGCTAAAGGACGGCTACAGTGCGGACGACGTTGCAGTGGTGCACCCCGACCACGTCGAGGAATTCATCGGTCCCGGGACGGAGGCGGTGGGCATATACGAGATGGATCCCCTCGGCATGGGGCCGGTCAGCATGACCTTTACGTACGGCAGGCACCTGATGTCCTACACTGAATACTGCAGCAGGGAACTTCACAGCAGGATAAACGCGGCAAAGACAAGAAACTCTAGCAAGGCAAAGGTGGTTGTCGGGGCGTCTGGCACTTGGCAGTATAACTATGACCCTGCCAAGATAGAGGAGTACGGCATTTATGCCGTGTTAGAGGGCGAGCTTGGTGGCATGGCGCCTGAGATAGACGGCGCGGCCGGTCCGTTCTTTGACGCTCTTACAAGGGGCGAGTTTGACATGGCGAATCCCTTCAAAAAGAGCCAGTTCAAGGTAGAGATCAAAGAGTTCGTAAGGAGCGACAGGACTTATCACGGCAGGTTCATCCACTACTGGAACGAGCCTTCCATCGATGAAATCCCAAACATCGTCAACCCCAGTATGCACGGCATGATAGAGGTGATGCGCGGCTGCGGCAGGGGATGCAAGTTCTGCGACGTGACTCTTAGGCCATTACGATACTACCCAGTCGAGAAGGTGCAGAAGGAGATAGAGGTGAACATGAAGTACGGCGGATTGAAAAACGCGTGGCTCCACAGCGACGACATCTTTGTCTACGGCATGAATCCCCGCTCTAACAAGAATATGCAGCCAAACAGGGAAGCGATTGAGGAACTGTTCAGAGGCGTCATGGCGACCGGCATAGAGCACACAAACCCGACGCACGGCACGCTGTCTGGGGCGATTGCCGACGAGAGGCTGATACCAAACGTGTCGAGGATAATAAACGCAGGGCATGACAACTTTATCGGCATCCAGTGCGGCCTTGAGACAGGAAGCAAGAGGCTCATCGGCAAGTACGCCGACCGCAAGCTGGCCCCGTACAAGCCGGAGGAATGGCACTGGGTGGTGAAAACCGCAGTCAAGACTTTGAACGAGAATTACTGGATACCGGCTTTCAGCCTGATAATGGGCCTTGACAACGACGAGACTCCTGACGACAGCTGGGAGACAATCAGGCTAATCCACGAGCTTGAAACCGAGCAGGAGGGTTCCAGGTTTGCCGTTGCACCGCTCACGTTTGTACCAATCGGCCTCTTGGAAAAGTCGGACTTTTATGACATTGGAAGCACGATGACTGCCGAGCAATTCGGCATAATCTACAAGACATGGCAGCACAACTACAAGCACGGCATGAAAAAGTTCATGCACCAGGTGGGCCGAAACGCCACGGCTGTCAACATGTTTTTTGCGGGGCTTGCAGTGTCCATGGGGTGGATTCCCCTGACTGCGATGGAGAGGTATGCAAGGAAAAAGGGTCCGGATTATGAGAGGGTCATTGAAAAGATAAAGGTCTCGTACGCCTAGTGTGCGTGAGATCAGAACCTTGCAGGCATTGCCTTGAAGGGGTTGACGGTGTTTCTTTTTTGCCGCCTTGCGACTGAAAACACGGCGTATTTCTGCTGCTCAACTCCGACCAGGTACGAGCCCACTTGCTCAAACTGGTACAGCTCGACGACTGCGGGGATAGACTGGATGACCCTGTGCAGGTCTGCCCCAACCACCATGCCGTTCCTTTCAGCCTTGGAGTTTATCTTGGCGCACAGGTTCATTGTCGACCCAAACAGGTCGTCGCTGTTTGAAGTTGCCGACCGGGCCACTTCCACCTTGCCATAGTCGGCACTTATCCGGTAGCCAAGCGGTGGGAGGCTTTCGATGTTGAGCCGGGCGTTTATGACCCTGTTGGCGTCTATCATTGCCGTGCAGCATTCAAGCACGTCCGAGAACGCGACTTGACTTGCAGAATCGGAAGTGGCTGGAAAGTAGTATATCAGACAGTCGCCGGCGTTTTTTATTATCTTGGCGCCAAAGTTCTTGGCTATTGCCGCCGTTGCGTTTAAAAAGATAGAGTAGTACCTGACGAGTTTCGCGGGGGCCAGGCCGGACGTGACTGCGGTCGAGTTCACCATGTCAATGAAGCACACGCAGTAGCTCTCGCTCCTGCCAGAGAAGGACACTTCGTCCGCGGGAAAATCGGAAAACGGACCGGTCTGGCTTTCTTGTGCCGAGCCCACTAGCGGATAGTCGCCAAATGTCGCTTCTTCATCATCTGTCGAACTCACACCATCGGTAATCTATTATCCCATGTTAATAAGTGGCACAGTAGCAAGATTAGCTAACCTTGGACTGAAGATATGCAAGGGCGCGGTTCTTTTGCGCCAAGAGCGCGATTCTGCGCTGCAGGCTGGCGTCTAGGTACTGGAAGCTGCGTACAAGCCCTGTTCCCAGGCCGGTGGCAAAACCGTCGCTCTTGCCCACCAAGTCGAGGACCGCCTCCTGCAGCTGCTCGGAAAGGGACGGCAGGTTGTAGCCGAGGCCGGTGCCGAGGCCGGTGGCAAAGTCGTTGCTTTTGTTTATCCAGCCTAGGATTTCCTGCTGCGTTATCCCGTCGAGGTGCTGGAAGGACCGGCCTAATCCGGTGCCGAGGCCGGTGGCAAAGTCGTTGCTTTTGTTTATCCAGCCCAGAATCTCTTCCTGCAGCTGCTCAGTAAACGAAGGCAGGTTGTAGCCGAGGCCGGTGCCGAGGCCGGTGGCGAAGCTGGGATGCTTGTCTGTGAGGATGAGCAATTCTTGGCGCAGGGGTCTCGGCAGATAAGAAAAGATGTAGCCGAGGCCGGTGCCGAGGCCGGTGGCAAAATGCGGATCGCTCTTTGAGTATCCGACAACCTCTTTTTTCAAATAGTCTGGACAGTAGGCAAGCCCGTAGCTTATGCCGGAGCCCAGGCCATGAGAAAATGATGCATCTTGTTTTGCCCTGTCAAGAAATTCTTTCTGGAGCGTGTTGCCAAGGTAAGAAAAGATGTAGCCGAGGCCGGTGCCAAGACCCCGGGCAAGCGATGTATCGTTCCGGGCTTTTGCAGAAACGAGCGTTTGGACGTCGCGTGTTAGATAGGGAAAGATGTAGCCGAGGCCGGTGCCGAGGCCTATGTTAAACTGGGCGTTGTTTTTTGCCCTTTCAAAGGCGCCGGCTTGGGCGCCGGATGACAGGTAAGGGAAGATGGTGCCGAGGCCTTCGCCCAGACCCCTTGCAAACTGCCCATCCTTCTCTGCATGCCGGCTACTGGCTTCAAGCATATTGGCATCAAGATAGGGAAACACAGAGCCGAACCCGCGGCCCAGACCTCTTGCGAGGCCGCTTCCTGCGACGGCCTTTTTGAGGATTTCATTCTGGATCTTTTCGTCAAGATAGGAGAAGATTCTGGCGAGACCTTCTCCCAGCCCGATTGCAAATTGTACGTTCTCATGGCTCTTGGCAAACGCATGGTTCTGGATGTCTTGGTGTAGGTAGGCAAAGGCGTAGCCGAGGCCGGTGCCAAGACCCCGGGCAAAATATGCATCCTTTATCTTTTCAAAGAAGAGGCATTGATCTTCTTTTTGGAAATAAGAGAAGGTAAAGCCCAGGCCGGTGCCAAGACCGTATGTCAGTTCTGGATTGTCCTCGGCCATTGCAGAGATTTTTTCGCGCAGGCTTGGCGGAAAATAAGTGAAGACATACCCGAGGCCGTAGCCCAGGCCCTTTGCAAAATGCGGGTTCACCCGGGCCCTATCAAAGATTTCGTCATGGAATCTGTCGAGATACGCGAAAATTCGTCCCATGCCCATGCCAAGACCCTTTGCAAAATGCGGGTTCATATCAGCCTTTTGGAAACTGCGTTCCCGCTGCTCGCCGGACAGGTAGGGAAAAAGATATCCAAGGCCGTAGCCCAGGCCGTACGTCAGCTCGCTGTTCTTTTCAATACGCGCCAGTATGTCGTCCCGTATTTCGTCATCCAGATAGCTGAAAGACTGGCCCAGCCCCAGCCCCAGCCCGTACGCGAATTCGCTGTTCTTCTCTGACCTGTCAAAGATGTCTGCATAGATTTGTTTTTGATATGTGAATATGAACCCAAGGCCGTAGCCCAGGCCGTACGTCAGCTCGCTGTTCTTTTCAATACGCGCAAGGACTCTGTTCTGGACTTCCGGGGGCGAATTTTTGAACGAAAAAGCAAAGCCCGACCCTATTCCATAGGTCAACTTGGCGTTCTTGCTTGC
The DNA here is from genome assembly GCF_946478925.1 of uncultured Nitrososphaera sp. The sequence goes on from NZ_CAMLDP010000005.1 coordinate 20,889, forward strand.
CTTTTGAAGAATCTTGCCCTCCAGCTCTGGAGTCAAGTACTCGAAAAGATATCCTATTCCCATGCCCAGGCCGTACGCGAATTCGCTGTGCCTCTCTGCCATTGCAAGCATCTGATCTTGGATTTGCCCTGGAAGGTACGAGAATGCAAAGCCAAAAAAGATACCCAGACCATAGGAAAATTCGCTGTTTTTTCCTGCAAGATCTAGCAGTCGGGCTTTGAATTCCGGGGTGAAAGACTCGAATGGAAAACCTATGCCGTAACCCAGCCCCTTTGCAAACTCCCTGTTCTTTTCGACAAGTCCAAAGATCTTGGCTTCAAAATCTGCTGAAATCGAGGGAAAATTTCGACCTAGGCCGTATCCGAGCCCTCTTGTAAATTCGCTATCGTTTTCTGCCTTTTTGAATGCATCCTGCCGCAAGTTTTCATCTAGAAGGGGCATGACGTACCCCATTCCCATGCCCAGGCCGTCTGAAAACTGTACATTCTTTTTAGCTCTCTTGGAAATTTCATCCCTGAGCTTCTGGGACATGGAAAAAAAATGTGTTCCAAGGCTTTCTCCAAGATACCTTGCAAACGGAAGTCCGCTTGTTATCATGCCCAGAATCTTTTCTTGGCTTTCCGAATCAAACAGAGAAAAGTTGGATCCCAGGTTTTCGCACAGACCCCGCGTGAACTCGATGTCTACCTCCACCCTTCGCAATACACCTTGTTGAATCGGCTCGTCCAGCGAAAGGAAGATCGAGCCGGCGCCTTGGCCAAATCCTGTTGCAAAATACCGGTTCTCCCTCATAAAGTCGTAAACGCTGGCTGGAAGGAAAGGCTGCGACGCGTCACGCGGTACAAACTGGACGTGCTTGCCCAGAAACATCCCAAATGAATAGATCTGGTTGTTTTCTGTTGGAAGGACGTCTTGGAAATTGTCTATCAGGTAGTTTATGATTTGCAGCATCACGTGGTCACTAAATTTTATCGCGTCCTTCCGGGCGTCGTGCATCGCATAGTCCTGGCCTGAAAGGTAGACCCACGTGGACAGCCTGCGCAGCGGATCTCTTGGTGGCAGGCTGCCGAATATCCCTTTCTGCAACTTTTCTATGAGGCCAAACGTCCTGCCGAGGCCGGCTTCATAACACAGCTTCAGAGTATATAGAAACTCGGCGTCTTCCCGGCGCTCTTTGGCATGGGTCACAAAGTCAAACTGGCTCTCATAATAGTCTCCGGCGCGCAAAAGTTTCTCTGCTTCTGCAACCGCGTTGATGGATTTTTTGCCGTCGCCTTCTTCCTTTCCGGCCAGTTCTCGGTAGTAGTCAAGAATGGCTATTGGTATCGGTTCTTTTTTCCAGAGAGCCTGAGAAACGCCCTCTATGCGGCTTGCCACGTGGCCCTGGTATACCCTATTGAACTGCGATAATTGCGCGCCGTACTCTTGCATGATTTTCTTGAAACGGTCCTTGTCGTATGATATCTCGACGTTGTGGAATTCTGGAACGGCATCGTCGCGGGTGATCTCGCGGTAGATCTCCATGTACCTCGGCTTTAGCGCAATCAGGAGGTCATTCAGATCCCTTGAGCTGACAAGCTCCAGCACGCCTGTGGCGCTCTTGACGTCCCTTTTTACGAGGTCGTCGGGAAAGTTGTCCCAGACCACCGCGTCTTCGTGGCCGGCCTTGCTGAGCAGGTTAAAGAGGCTCATCCTTCCTGACTCGCCCCCGAGCGTTTGCCGAGGGTTTATGATGTAGATTCGCTTTATCCGGGCTATCCTTTCCCGGATGATTTCAAAGATGGCTTTTGACTTGCCGCACCCGCTTGGTCCATACAGAAATACCTTGCTTGACTTTTTTGCACTCTCAAAGCCATTGAACGGGATGAAAGGAAATTTCTGGCCTTCTTGCATGGTCAGTTGCACGTTGATTATGGTTGCAAATTTTTGCAGGACGTCTTGCAGATCATTGCCCGGATCTACTTCCAGTATCGTGTACGAAACCCAGAATATCTCCTGTACGTCAGCCTGCACGTTCATTGTTTTTCAGTCATACATTATCCAGCGGATATAGAAAACGTTTGTGAGAAGGCGGATATTGATGAAAACTACCTAAAGTAATAACATATTATAGTAGAATTTGCATGATTATGATTTTCTTTTAAATATTGACACGGCCATGGTTACTGCGGCAGCTCCAAAGCCCGCATAAGCAACAAGGGAATTTTGGGGATAAAGTATCGACGAACCCACGAAAAGGCTGGCGGCAAGGATAGAGCCGGCCATCAGGCTGTTGCTATTGTTGTTGGTTTTGCCAAACAGCGCAGAGTCGTACGCGGACTGCATGAACTGGCCGAAATTCATGGCGGCTTCGACCGACTTGCGGATACGCTGCACGGAGGACTTGGCCTCTTCAATGTAAGCTTCGCGTATCAGGCCCTCTTCTTCGAGCAGGTTTGCAAGAACCTTGATGAACTGGAACCGCACCCTGTGGTGCTGGTATATTCCTTCCAAGATAGAGCTCATCCTCATGTACAGCGCGAGGTTCTTTGGGAGCTTGAAGGGGAACCGGCTCATCGTCTTGTTTGCAAGGTCCATGAGCGCCTTGACCTCCATCTTGTCCACCTGCTTGCCGTAAAGCGACTGGATGCTCAGGTCTATTGCCTTCTCTATCACGTACCTGTTTGCATCCGGCTCTAGTGTTCCAAGCTCCATCAGCACGTTTACGGTCCGCGCAGCGTCTTTTTCCACCAGCCCCAGGTAGAGCCGGATGAGCTTTATCCGCGTCGAGTTGTCTAGCCGGCCCACCATCCCAAAGTCATAGAGGATTATCCGGCCATCTTCTGCTACTGCTATGTTGCCGGGGTGCGGGTCGGCGTGAAAGATGTTGTGGCGCAAGAGCATCTTGAAAAACAACCTGTGGATGCGGACCACGAGTTTTTCTCTGTCTATCCCCATCCTGTCCAGCTCCTTGATGTCGGTTATCTTTGTCCCGGACAAATAGTCCATCGTCAGCACGTGCCGGGACGTCCTTTCGGGATAGACCCCAGGCATCAGGACAGAGCTGTCGTCAGCGAGGTTCCGGCTTATGGCCAGAAGGTTCTCGGCTTCAACCCTGTAGTCCATTTCCTCGTGCACCGTTTCTGCAAACTGCGCAAGCATCCCCTCGGCTGAAAAGCGCAGGTTCGGATCGATGAACCGTGTAGCAAGCGGCATTATCTTTTGCAGGATGTAGATGTCCTTTTCTATTGCCTCTTCGATGTCGGGCCTTGCAACCTTTACTATCACATCCTTGCCTTTGTGCCTTGCAAGGTACACCTGGCCAAGGCTTGCCCCTGAAAGCGCAGTCGTGTCAAACGACTCGAACACGTCTTCTATTCTGCCGCCAAGCTCTGCCTCTATTGTAGCCTTGACCTGCGAAAAAGGTGCGGCCGGCACGTCGTCCTGAAGTTTTGACAGCTCCTCCAGATACGGGAGTGGGAGCATGTCGGCTCGTGTGGAGAGCCACTGGCCCAGTTTTATGTACGATGGCCCAAGCTCCAGAAACGTCTTTAGCGCTTTTCGGGCGTGCTTGCGGTACTTTTCCTCGTCAACGTTGCGACCCTCGTGCTTTACCCATTCCCTCCTGTCCCTGCGGAAATTCAGAGCCACCGGAAGCAGCTTTAGGACTATTCTTGCCACGTGGAGGCGCGACGGCCGCTTGAATTCCACGGGGAAATCAGTAGAAATGTACTTGAAGGCAATCTGCTCTTTGAGCTGGGACGGGTCTTCCAAATCGCGGTTCACCCTTTAATGCCAGACGCCGCAGAAATAACTACGACATAACCCCTACGGCGGCTATGCATATATTCATTTGACCCAGCCGTGAATATAAACTAGCTATATTCTCTGTTTCCGTTTTGAAAAGAAAAAAAGGTGCGGATCATCATCTCAGGTGATCGGTATGCGCGAGGTTTTTGGAAGCGGCACCCTTATGGTCACCACGCCATCGATGTAGGTGGCCTTGCCAAGCACCTTGTCTTCTTCCTTTACGGATATTGGGAGCACTATCTTTTTGTCTATTTGCAGTGGCCTCTGGCGGTAGTAAACCATCCCGGCCTCTTCGGCCTTTTCCCTTTTTGCCTTTACCGACAAGATGTTGCCGTTGATGTTCAGGCCAATGTCTTTTTTCGCAAAGCCCGGCAGGTCGATCATGATGACGATTTCGTTGACATCTTCTACCACATCTACGGCAGGCATCACAAACTCGTAAAAGTCTCTGGACTTGTTGCCCAGCTCCTTTGCAAATTCCTTGGCGACGTATCCTGCGATACCCATGTTCTTCTACGACACATAATGCATGTATTTGGTATAAATCCTTTCGTGCCTCCCGCGTTTTTTCGCGAATTGACAAAGTAAAAATAGTCCAGAAGGCAAACAGCTGCAGAGATACATGTACTCAGGCTCGTACGACATGCCCAAGTGCAACGCCTGCGGCAGGGACGTCCACCCGGGCGAGATTTCAGAGAGCTTTTCGTGCCCGAAATGCAAAAGCGCGCGCATCTGGCGCTGCGAAGGCTGCAAAGGCAAGTCCAAAGAATACAAGTGCCCCGCGTGCGGCTACAAGGGCAAGTAGTAGTGACGCGTTAGGTCATTACCTTGAAAAAGTTGCGCGCAAGGTCCTTCTGCTCGCCTGAAAACGCTGAAAACGCCTCCACGAGCTCTTTTTCCACGGCGATCTCTTTTGCTATCACGGAGCGCAGCTTTTTCGTCTCTAGCGGCGCTATGCTGCTTATCAGGCCCGTGCTGTAGGCGTAGATGTACTCGTTGATGACCTTTGTGATGAACGCCGGGGCGCGGTCTATCAAGAGCAATAATCCATCTTTCATCGCCTTGCACTGCGCATCGTTTGCAGGAAGAGACGACACGTACGATTTCAATAGTCCCATGCGCTTGTCTCCAAGCTCCTCTATCGACGATGCCACGAGCAGACCGGTGTCCGTGAGCTCGTAAAAGGGCACGCCCTCTAGCTGGAGTGCCTTTGGCCCGCGCCTAAGAGGCAATCGCCCGCCCTCCTTTACCACGCCGGCGGGAATGAGCACCTCGTCGAGGTCGCGGAATATTCCGGAATAGATGTTCTGCCACAGTATCCCATGTTGCTCGGCTATGGCGTGCGCAATCGATGTGCGGGTGCGCAGCTCCGGGCTCTGCTCTGTCGCAAGGTGCGCGATTATGCCCCGCTGCCTCTTGGCCTCGCCGGTGAACTTGTTCCGGCGGGTCTTGAACGTGTCAAATATAGCGATGTTTGATTTTCCGTCTTTCAAGCGCTAACCGTGCTCTCACCTGTTAACAGGGTGGATATTATTTAATTTGTTGGTTTTTAGTTTAAAATTCTGGTCAAACAGGAGGCGCAAATCTCACAATCCCGCTTTCCCGAGAATTATTCAACATCTTTTTATTGGCGCCTGCCTTGACCTGTGGCGGTGGCAAAGGGCAAGATAATTGTTATAGAGGGGACTGACAAGGCAGGCAAGACGACCCAGTCTCGCATGCTGCAGGAGGCCATCAAGGCCCTCGGCAAGATATGCGTAGTAGTAGACTTTCCGGACTATACCACGCCGATAGGCATGGAGATCCGTGCCTTTCTCGACGGCAAGCGCGACTATCCCCCGGAGGTCAAGCACCTGCTCTTTTCCGCAAACAGATGGGAGAAAAAGAAAGAGATAGAGAGCATGGTGGAAAACGGCACCATAGTCATCATGAACCGCTACTGGCAGTCAAACCTCGTTTACGGCGTGTCAAACGGCATGGACGCAGGCTGGCTGCAAAGGCTGGACAAGGGCCTGCCAAAGGAAGACTTGGTGCTCCTGCTGCTTGTCAATCCGAGCGTGTCAAAGAACCGCGCGGAAGTGCTCGACGCGTTTGAGGGCGACGCCAGGCTTGCCGCAGCCGCGTACAAGAACTACCAAAAGTTTGCAAGGCAGTTCAAGTGGAAGGTGCTTGACGGCTCTAAAAGCAAGGAGCAGGTCCACCAGGAAATACTAAAGACAGTGAGAAAGGCACTGAAAGTTTAAGTCGCTCCCCACGCCTCTGCATCTCGTAGACCTTGGATTTTGCAGGCGAAATAACGGACCCGATACACCGCTATATCCGGTTTTCGCAGGCGGAAAAAGACGTCATTGACAGCGCGGCTTTTCAGCGCCTCCGGCGAATACGCCAGCTTGCCGGCGCGCATCTCGTCTACCCGAGCGCGCAGCATTCTCGCTTTGAGCACTCGCTTGGTGCCATGCACATAGCCGGCCTTGCGTGCGAGAGCCTTCTTGCCAAGGGCCATATCGACAACGCCGAGGTAGTGGAGGAGATCAGGCTTGCCGCGCTCTTGCACGATATCGGCCACGGGCCGTTTTCGCATCTTTTTGAGGAAGTGCTTGAGACAAGATGCGGAACAAGCCACGAGGAGATGGGCCGGCTCATAATAACAAAAAGCGAGATAGCAGATGCGCTTGGCAAAAACGGCTACAGTGCAGATCACATATCGCGGCTGTCGTTTGGTCAGTCAAAGGTGCACTTTCTCAACGAGATAATCTCCGGCGGGCTTTCCGTGGACATCATGGATTATCTCCCACGCGATTCTTATTTCACCGGCGCCGAGTACGGCAAGATAGACTATTACAGGCTGATAAGCTCGTACGAGGTTGCTGGAGGCAGGCTTGCAATCAACAGGTCGGCGCTCAACTCGCTTGAATCGATGCTGATATCGAGGTATGAGATGTTCAAGGCGGTGTATTTCCACAAGACGGTCAGGTCCGCGGAGGTGATGCTTCTGCATTCTATGATAAACGCGGACGAGGCGCTTGCCCTCACCGACACGTCGCTTGAAAACTACCTCTCCATCACGGACGAGGCGACGCTGGAGCGGCTGTGCGCGCTGGACAACGGTGGCATGGCCGCAAGGCTGGCCCGGGACTACCGCGACCGGCGCCTCCTAAAATGCGTGTACGAGAAACTCTTGCACAAGCGCGACAGGCACAAGCGCATGGACAGAAAGGCGCTGTCGGCGCTTGAAGTCGAGATCGCGCAGGCGGCAGGTGTGGACAGGAGCCACATGTTTGCCGACGCGTCGAGGGCATCGTCGATGCCTCTCACTCCGAGCAAGAGCGAGATGTTTTCTGTCCTAGTCTTTGACAAAAAGGGCGTCGTACGCGAGGTGCCCATGTCAGAGATACCGCTTGTAGATTCCATCACCGGCTTTTTTGACATGCTTCGCATCTACACCACCGCCGAGAGCAGGCAGAAAGTCGAGCGATCCGTTAAAAAGGTGCTGGGAGATCAGGAGACACTGGAAATGGGAGCGGGGAGGCTGCATGGCAGCAGCAGGTAAGGGCCGCGTCGTAATCAAGCTGAGCGGCAAAGTGTTCAGCGGCGAGGACGGAAGCGAGATAAAGAAATATGCGTCCATGCTTGCCGGCATTTCTTCTGCAAAGGTGCAGCCTGTGGTAGTCGCAGGCGGGGGCAAGGTCGCCCGGCACTACATCGGAATAGCAAGGGGCTTTGGGCTTGACGAGGCCAGCCTGGACATCATGGGCATCGAAGTGTCGAGGCTAAATGCAAAGCTCCTCATCGCGGCGCTTGGCGAAAAGGCGCATCCTGCCGTCCCGCAAGACCTAGAGCAGGTCACGGAGGCGGCAGCAAGTGGCAAAATAGTGGTAGCAGGCGGCCTGCACCCGGGCCAGAGCACGAACGCCACTTCGGCGCTCATCGCCGAAAAGGTGGGCGCGGCGCGCTTTGTCAATGCGACCGACGTCGACGGCATCTACGATTCCGACCCGCGCAAGAACAGAAACGCAAAACGCTATTCAGAGATAACTACGAAACAATGCCGTGACCTGCTTGCAGGCGAGAGCTCGATGGCAGGAGGCTATGACCTGATGGACATCGTCGCATTAAAGGTCATCGAAAGGTCCAAGATACCGACAGTAGTGATAAAGTCCGAGCCGGCGACGATAAAAGACGTCGTGCTCAAGAACAAGGCCGCGGGCACGAAAATAACAGTTGCTGTTTAAGAGACAGTCTTTATCTCGCCTGAAAACTCTTGCATACCGTCTGCGACCATCTTTTTGAATGCCTCTTCGCCCTGCGCAATGGGCATAGGCTTTGACTGCGCCTTGGCGTAGCCGTCCCTGTCGCAGATGAACAGCATCGCCTCTTCGCCTCTCGTCATCTTTGCCGCAAGCTCCTCCTCGCCCACGGGCTCAAAAGAGCCTCCGCCGGACTGCTTTATCGTGTACGTCAGCATTGCAAAGCCGGTATAGTCGAACAGCTTCATCTGCGCCTTTTGCGCGCGCTGCTTGCCAAGGTGGGCCGCCTTGTGGTACTGCAACATGGCCGGTGCGCCTTTTCGCAAGTATAAGCATTGTGCAGGACATGCAGGCAAGCGACAGATTTAAACACGGGCTGGCGACAGCTAACATACAGTTTTGAATATAAAGGCGATATACGCCGCCGGCGGAGGCATTGCCGTCGCGGCCGTGGTGATATTCTTTGTGCTTGGCTCAAACAATCCCATGCCAGCCCCAAGCACCAACTCAAACGCTAACACAGGCACGAACTCTACTACTTCTGGCGCCTTGCCCGTGTTGCCGCCGGTCGTAGGCGTAAAGGACATCTCGGTGAACAAGACCGACGATACCCACGCCACCGTGCAGGTCACCTTCACGGTGAAGAACCCCAACCCCAGTACGCTGATACTAGAGACGATACACTACAACGCAAACGTGGATGGCCTGCGCATGACGATAGGCGACGTGGGCCAGAGCGCGCAGGGCTTCCTCGACTCGCAGGGCAACCTGTTCCCCATAGTGCCAGGATCGACTTTGACTGCCAAGAGCATCGGGACGGCGGAGCGCAACGGCGCGACTGCGGCTGCGTGGGACAAGATGGTCGCCGGCAACGCCAAGTTTTCGATAGACGGTACCTACTCATACAGGGTCACGGGTGGAAACTTGCAGACCACCGCCGAAGACAAGGACTTTAGCCTGACATTTCCGTAAACTTTTATGATAATATCGTGCAGCGCGGGGAGCAATACCGATAAGGATAAAACCTTCAGTCAAAACCGCATATACGGCATGTCTGAACAAATGTTCATTTTCGGAGTGACGACGGGGATGTTCGTGTTTCTGGTCGGCATAGTCTTTGCGGCAAGGGCGAGGAGATACAGCCAAGGATACACGTCGTCAGTCGAGGCTCACGGGAGCAGCAGTAGCGGTAGCAGTCACGGGGAATAATAACAACAACTTCCTCTTTTCCCCTCTCTCCACACCTCTTCTTCTTCTTTTTACTTTGGCGTCATCTTGCCGAATATTTCCTGCAGCAAGTCTGTGCTCTCTCTGGCTTTTTCGCGCGAGTAGCAGCGCGAGTAGTACTTGCATTTCATGCACAGGTCGGACGGCTCGACTATGGGCACCTTGCCGTCCTTCAAGAGCGTGCTGAGCACGCGCGCCCTGCGCACGATTTCCTCGAACATGCGGTTGTTCTTGGTGACAGAATATTCTTCGGTCTTGCCTTCTGCCGTCATGTAGATGAGAAAGCCCTCGTCCTTGCCGAGTGCAAACAGGCACGCGTTCAGGTACAAGAGATGCCGAGGATGCGGCACAGCGGGAAGCTCTGTCACTATCTCAAACCGCACGACAAACTCGTCGCCTATCAGCATGTCGGCGTTGACATCGAGGGTCAGGCTGTCCACCTTGTATTCGCCCTTGATGTTGCTCAGGGCGTTTCTGATGCCGTGGCTCAGGAGGATAGAGACCTTGGACGCGTTGTCGTCGGGGAGCGGATCCTTGCGCTCGTAGTAGGAAAGCCGCGTGCAGAGCGCCGCTTCGAGCGCGTGTATCCTGTCAGGGTTTTTCTTGTCTATCTTGATGTTCAGGTCGTCGTTGAGCCTGTCAAGTGCCTTTTCTATCATCCCCCGCAGGTTGCGGTCTCCAAGCATTTCTGTGGCGCTTTAGCACCCGGCGGTATATATTGTGTTGTCGTCTGCTGTCAGCTGCTGGCGGGGGCTGCCGGCCTTGCTTCGAGCACCACTTGTGCCTGCACGTCCTGGCCCGCTCTGTTCAGGTGCAGGGTCACGGTGTCGCCGGGGTGCGCGTTCTGCTCAAGGTAGGCAATGATGTCCTCCATGCGCTTTACGTCCTGGCCGTCAATCGCAGTCACGATGTCGCCGGCCCTCCGGATGTCGTTGGTGAACCTGTCAAACACGGTGCCCCGTATGCCGGCCTTTTGCGCCGGCGCGCCCTCCGTGACCGAAGTCACGAGCACTCCCTTGAAGTTCTTGGCGAGACCGAGCTTTTGCTCAAGGTCAGGGGTCAGGTTTGTTCCGGTCATGCCAAGCCAAGGATGGCTGTAGCCGCCGTCCTTTATGAGCGCAGGCACTATGCGCTGCACCGCGCTTGACGAGATTGCAAAGCCTATTCCGGAAAAGCTCCCCGTGTTTGACTGTATGGCCGAGTTGACGCCGATGACCTCGCCCTGCGTGTCAAGGAGCGGCCCGCCAGAGTTGCCCGGGTTTATGGCCGCGTCGGTCTGTATGACATCAGGTATCGAGAAATTATTCTCCTCGTTTGGTATTAGCCGGCCAAGCTGGCTCACAATCCCGGTGGTCATGGTGTTGCTGAGCCCAAAGGGGTTTCCGATTGCTACCACCTGGTCGCCCACCTGCAGGTCTGTCGAGTTGCCTATCTTCAGTGGCTCCAGCTTCTCCGTAAAGTTGTCGGTTATCTTTAGCACTGCAAGGTCGCTGTACGCGTCCCTTCCAAGCACCTTTGCTGAATATGTGTTGCCGCTGGTGAACGTCACATCGACCGAGTCGGCGCCGTCTATCACGTGGTTGTTCGTGACTATGAGCCCCTGCGCGTCGTAGACAAAGCCGGAACCAAGGCGGGTCGACTGGCTTGTCAGCGGATTGCCGTTTATCATGATGTTGTCGTTTACCGTAGAGACGGTGCTTGTTATCTGCACCACAGAGCCTTCCACTTCCTTGAATAACGAGACAAGGTCGGGATTGGCCGCCGCTATAGTTGTAGTCGTTGTCGTTGTAGCCGCTATTGGAACAGGCGCGGCGGCAGACTGCTGCGCAACCGCGGTCGGCCCTTGTTGTTGTTTGGCCAAGAATGACGGCGCGTAGTTCAGTATCCCGGCCGTAAGGATGGCGCCGACTAGTATCCCTGCAAACAGTACGGCAAGCATGGTAGCCTTTGCAGTGGTGGTCATACGGGCTTGATAAGACAAGTAGCAAATAATGTCTTGCTTAACATTGTTACGCAAGGGATTACCTCCTCCCCGCCGCCCTTCATCTTGATGTCGTGCAGGGGAAAGTGCGAGGATTACAGGGCCACCAAGACCAGCAGCCTTGGGAGATACGCCAGCGGCCAAAAGAGGTGCCAGATATGCGACCTGTTCATAATATGCGAGGGAAACGTCTGCCCGTGCTGCGGCTACAGGCTGCGCACAAAGCCCCGGGGCCAAAAGTACAAGCAAAAGATCCACGCGACCCAGGAGCAGCGCCTTAACTTTGTTAATCGACTTTAATTAACTTGGCCTGCTAGTCGTATCATGATATGGCGATAGAAAGACCGGCCCTTGCGCGCCCGGCTGCTAAAGAAAAGCCCCGCCTGCGCGCCAATTTTCTCCTCTGCAATTCGTGTCTCTGGTGCGCCTCGTGTCTCGGCTCTGCCTGCATGGAGAGGTGCCCCGCCTGCAGCGCGCCGGTCGAAGCTCTGCCCATCCAGCCAAACGAGGCTTACACAATGAAAAAGATGAACGGCGGCAGCGGAGTCGAGCTGGATTTCACTCTTGTTGCGTAAAGTGCCTGCTCCTTGGGAACATCTTTTCGTACGGCTCTAATATTGTTCCGCAGAATTCTATGCCCCACGCCGTCGCAGAATAGAACGTGAACGTCCTCTTGCCGGAGGATCTTTCGGACCTCTGCAGGAGGCCCTTGAACTCTAGGTCGTCAAGTATTGGCTTGTGCTTTTTCAGATTCAGCCCGCAAAAGCTGACAAGTGCAGTCTGGTTCAGCTCGCCGTATTCCACCAGTTTCAGTATGATATCCTTGACAATGTATATCCTGTCACGGTAAGACACCTGCGGGATTGCCGCTAACGATGATGACGATGATGATGACGACACCAGCCGCGACACGATTTCTAATAGGCCGGCGAATATCTAAACATCAAGGAACTATGTTAAGGGCACAGTGAACAATGTTAAGCCAGCCTTTAATACGGAAACTGGCTAGCAAGTCTAGCTAACCCCAAGAACAGAGCGGCCCTGCCCTGGCGGCGCCTCTTCCCTTTTCGCCGGGCGGGGCCACTATTGTGTTATATCAGATCAGAATCCTGCCTTTATCGGGTCTTCCGGCTTTATCAGCTCGCGCAAGAGCGTGGTGGCATACGAGCCCTTTGGCAGTTTGAACGAGACTGACAGGGGGTTTTTCTTCTTCCATGCAAAGTCCCTGCACCACAGGGGCGCCTGGCGAAAGCCGCCCTGCTGGCTCAGCTCCTGCATCTCTTTCACGTAAAAGTCCTTTGCGGCGACTTCTTCCTGCAATAGCAGTTCTTTTGTCACCTCTTCAAAGCGACCCTTGCCGGGCTGAAACGTATATCCGGCCATCCTCACTGCCGGGACGGACTGGACGGCCGACAAATGATCGTATTTCTTTACCCTGCCAAACGTAAAGGGACCCTCCATCTCGAAGCAGAGGTCGCCCTGTTTTGGCAGAGTCACGTCTTCTCCCTGCGCTATTGCCCTGCTCACGCACCTGTTAAAGATGTACGCCTGGTACGCCTGCACAAAGAGCCGGCGTATCTGTATGGGCACAGCGCGGAGCGCCGCTACAGGTTCTTTGCCTTCCACGAGCGCGGCCAGCAGCTGCCTCTCAATGTCCATGCCCCGGGGCATCTCCCGGAGAGCCTGCCGGTAGCCGGCAGGGTCGAGGCACTTGCGCCGGATTTCGCGGCTTGAATCAGTGTCGTACTCTGTCGTATACGACAGCAGCAGTTCCACCGCCTTTGCAAAGTCCCTCTTTACTATGGCTTTTCCGACGAGGTGTGTGACTAGGCGCTCGCTACCGAACCGCTGCAGGCCATAAAAGTTGGCTATTTTTTGCACCTGGTCCTCAAAGCCGGAAATGTCGTCGCTGTGCGGGTCAGAGATGTCTATGGAAAACTCGTTTCCGGCGAGAAGCTCCCTGCCAAGCGGCCTCTTTGTAAAGCCCACAAGGGTCAATCTCGTATGCTTGGTACGCAGCTCTTTTGGCGGGCTCTTTATATTATTCTGCCATGCCCTCTCTGCGCCTGCGTACTGGCTGGTGGCCGCCTTGGCGTCCTTTATCCCCATCACGCGCAGGCGCAAACGATGTTCGCGCTCGATTTCAAACAGCGCGTGGTTCGAGTCGATGCCCTCTTTTTCCAGCAGGTAAAGAGGATAGCGGTGCGCGCCCCCGGGCTCTTTTGAAGCGCCAAGCGACTGCTCGTCTACGAGCTCTGACACCCTGAACGAGGAGCTGTCCTGCTTTATCGATCCGCCAATGCCAGTAAAGCCGGCACAGCAGTAGCACTCTATTCCGGCCATCAGGTCTATCTTGGGGACGGGCGGCGGCGACAACAGCGTAACAACACCCTTGCTTTGTAACTTATATTGTGCGGCCGACGACAGTGGAGGCATATATGGCATATTGGCTGTTCAAGCAAGAGCCTTCCACGTACAGCTATTCGCAGCTTGAAAAGGACGGCCGGACAGCGTGGGACGGGGCGGCAAACAACCTTGCGCTCAAGCACCTGAGGAGCGTGAAAAAAGGCGACAAGGCCATCTTTTACCACACAGGCGACGAAAGGCAGGCAGTAGGCATCATGGACGTCATATCCGACCCCTACCCCGATCCGAAGGAGAAAGACAAGTCGCTTGTAATAGTCGACGTCAGGCCGGCAGGCAGGCTGAAAAAGCCGGTGACCCTTGACCAGATCAAGGCCGACCCTGCGTTTGCGCAGTGGGAACTTGTCAGGATATCCCGCCTGTCGGTCATGCCAGTCCCGGAAAAGCTGTGGGAACGGCTGATGAAGATGTCAGGTTAAAATGCCCGAAATTCTATAAATAAGGCAAGAAGCTGAAGAGCTGGCGTGACCCCAAAGCAGCAAGTCGCAGTGATGGTCGGTCTGTTCTCCGCGCTCGGAATAGGCGTGAGCGTTGGCATTATCGCGTTTGGCGGAGGGTTCGCGGGCGGAGACACCTCGTCGCTATTCAAGCCGCCCACTTCGGCCGATATTTACGTGATAGGCGCACAGGTCACAGACGGCCTGTCGATGGGCTACACCGTGGACTCGCAGGGTGAGCAGTCGTCGCTTGCAAACGCAAACGTTTCGATAACATTCCACAAGTCAGGCGACAGCTGGCGCGCCGCATTCAACGTAGTAAACGGCACGCAGGGAGCGCAGCCGCAGCAGTTTGACATCATGTATTCAAAACTGCTCACCAAGGAAGGGAATGTTGCAGAATCTGCAAAGCCGTATCTTGGGCCCATCGAGTCGTCGATACTTGCGATAAGGGACATGGATTATGGCGGAAGGGCCAAGTACTTGGTCGTGGGCGCGCCTTGGAACACCATAGTCACCGGCGGCACGACTCCCATCACGGTCAAGATAACAAGCGAGGAGAAAGTCACCACGCCTGCAGGCACTTTTGACGCGCTGGTGCTCACGTACAAGCTCAACGACAACACGAGCAAGATATACGTCGTAAAGGACCTGCCCATGCCGGTCAAGGCAGAGACGTACGACATCAACGACCAGATATACTACAAGTACGAGCTGGTCAGCCTGGTGCGCTGACGGCGAAATACACGTTTTCCATGAGCCAGTCCGCGTATTTCCTCACGCGCTCGTCTATCCTGCACCACAGGTGCACCGAGCCGGGAAGGACTTCAAGCCTGCCCTGTGGTGTCATCACCACCTTGACCCCCTCCTTGCCCTCGTACATGTAGGCGTCAAGCGCCTTTGCGTCCGGGCCGAGGATTTCGGCGGCCTTTTGCTTTACCGTTTCCCGCGCGACTGGAAAAAACGTCCGGCGGAACTTGTCGATGACGATGCCGATGTTTTCCGTGCCGTACGAGTCGACGTCTGCCACCTTTGCAGGCACGGGAAAATGCAATTGTAAATTAACTCCGTGGCGCGAGCCGACAAACAGCGCAAGCTCGTTTACTTTTGAGTACGCCATGTGCGGGTTCTTTTTTGCCATAGCCAAGAGTGCGTCGCGGTTCTGCGCCACGTTTGCCCGGAAATCGTCCATGAGAGCGGAAAACGTGGTAGTAGCAGCAGTCGCCAATGCCTCTCTCAGGCCATGGCAGGTTAATCAACGTATACGCTTATTACGTCGCAAAAGCGACAAACATTCGTGGTGGCTAGGTCAGAGCAGCTGTACAACAGGGCGAAGAAGATTTTGCCCGGCGGCGTCGACAGCCCGGTACGCTATTTCGAGCCGTATCCGTTCTTTGCGGCTTCCGCAAGGGGGAGCAAGCTGGTTACTGCCGACCACAAGACGCTCACCGATTACTGCATGGGCTACGGTGCCATGCTGCTTGGGCACGGCCATCCTTCCGTCCTTGACGCGGCAAGAGCGCAACTTGACAACGGCACGCTGTACTGCGTGCCGACGGAACTAGAAATAAAACTTGCAGAGCTGATAGCAAAGGCGGTCCCCTGCGCCGACATGGTCAGGCTGGTCAACACCGGCTCGGAGGCCACGATGAACGCGATACGCCTCGCAAGGGCGTTTACAAAGAAAAAGAAGGTGATAAAGTTCGACGGCGGGTACCACGGCGCGCACGACTATGTACTCGTAAAGGCAGGGTCCGGCGCCGCAAGCCCGCCGGCGTCAGAGGGCGTGCTTGAAGAGGCGTCGGCGCAGACAGTGGTTGCGCCGTACAACGACGCGGTCGAGCTAGAGCGCACCATCGAAAAGAACCGCGACTCGGCGTGTTTGATAATGGAGCCGGTGCTTGCAAACATCGGCCTCGTGCTTCCTGACAAGAACTACCTGAGCGACGTCAGAAAGATAACGCAGCAAAACGACGTCGTCCTGATATTTGACGAGGTGGTCACGGGTTTCAGGCTTGCGCTGGGCGGAGCCGGCGAGTTTTTCGGAATAAGGCCGGACCTTGCGACGTTTGCAAAGGCGCTTGGAAACGGCTTTCCCATAGGCGCGATTACGGGAAGAAAGGAGATAATGCAACAGCTGGCGCCGGCGGGCAAGGTCTATCAAGCAAGCACTTTTGCGGGAAACCCCGTGTCGGTGTCTGCGGCAATCGCAGTCCTGTCAACGCTTCTTGAGGCCAAGGATTCGATCTATCCACAGGTCGCAAGGACGTGCGGAAGCATCGTGGAAGGAGTCGAAGAGGAGCTTGAGGACATTGGTGGCGTCGACTGCACGATAAACTCTATCGGCTCGATGTACCAGGTGTTTTTCACCGCTGAAAAAGTGAGGGACGAAGCGAGCGTGAAAAAGGCAGATTCTGTCAAGTTCAGGAGGTTGTTTGACGAACTGCTAAAGCGCAACGTGTTCATACCTCCTTCGCAGTTTGAGACGTGCTTTGTCTCGTACGCGCACGACGAGGACGATGTCGACAGGACGGTGGACGCGTACGGCGAGGCTTTCAAGAAAATAAAGGAACAAAAATGAAGAATAATAATAATATCATTAGGGTAGGAACGAGAGGGAGCAGGCTTGCGGTGGCGCAGACAGAGCTGGCGCTTGCCGCGCTCAGAAAGGCGCATCCGGGAGCAAAGTTCGAGGTCGTGACGATAAGCACGAAAGGAGACGTCGACAGGCGGCCCCTGTTCACGATGGACGAAAAGGGGATTTTTGAAAAAGAGGTCAACGAAGCCGTGAAAAAGGGCGAGGTCGACTTTGCGGTGCACAGCCTCAAGGACGTCCCCTCCGACCTTTCAGAAGAATTGATAGTCGCGTGCATACCGAGGAGGGCAAGCCCTAATGACGTGCTGGTGAACGAGAAAGGGCAAAAGCTGGAGGAGCTTGCCGCCGGCTCGGTGGTGGGTACGAGCAGCCTGCGCAGGGCGATCCAGCTGATGAAAGAAAGGCCAGACATTTCAGTAAAACCTATACGCGGAAACGTCGAGACGCGCGTGAAAAAGGTGATAAGCGGCGAGTTTGACGCAGTCGTGCTTGCAGAGGCAGGTCTAACTCGGTTAGGCATGAAGGACGTGATAGTGGAAAGGTTTAGAGTGCGCGACTTTGTCCCGGCGCCGGGTCAGGGCGCGATTGCCATAGTGTGCAGGCGCGACGACAAAAAGACGACAGAGATGCTCCGGAGCATCGAGGACCCGAGGTCGAGGGCAGAGGTGACTGCCGAGCGCGCGCTCATTGAAAAGGTGGAAGGAGGGTGCAGGTTCCCCCTTGGCGCGGTCGCCGTGACAAAGGAAGACAAGATAACTCTTTATGCAAGCGTGTTTTCGGCAGACGGGAGCAAGAACATCAAGGTGAAAAAGACGGGCAGCGCCAAAAGCGCAGAGAAACTGGGCAAGAGCGTCGCAAACCTTCTCATCAAGCAAGGCGCGCAAGAGATGGCAGAGGGCTGGCGCAAGGCAGTAGAGGAGTGGAACAAAAAGGCATGAGTACAGCAACAGGCAAAGTGTACATCTGCGGCGCGGGACCCGGCGACCCGAAACTTATGACGGTGCGTGCGATGGAGCTTTTGAAGAGCTGCGACGTGGTGCTGTATGACCGGCTCGTGGGGCAGGAGATCGTAGACCAGATACCAGAGAGCGCGGAAAAGGTGTACGTGGGCAGGGCAGTGGGCGATCCGACGACGCACCAAAAGCGCACGAACGAGCTGATGGTCAGGCACGCGAAAAAGAAAAAGAGCGTGCTCCGGCTAAAAGGAGGCGACCCGTTCATCTTTGGCAGGGGCGCCGAAGAGGCTGAATACCTGCTGGAGCGGGGCGTCCAGTTTGAGATAATCCCGGGCATCACGTCTGCGATAGCAGGCCCGGCATACGCCGGCATCCCGCTGACCCACAGGCGCTACTCATCTGCCGTCGCCATTGCCACTGGGCACGAAGGGGTGGACAACAAGGGCGAGGTGTCGGTCGACTGGAAAAGGCTGCCGGGTGCAGTTGACACCGTCGTCGTGATGATGGGAATCGGCCAGCTGGAACAGATTTCAAAAGACCTGATAAAAGGCGGCATGAAGAAAAACACAAAAATCGCGATAATCGAAAACGGCACCACCGCAAAGCAGCGTGTAGTCATGGGGACGCTCGCAACGGCCGCCAGAGTCGCGGCCAAGAGCGGGATAAAGCCGCCTGCGATTGTAGTGATAGGCAAGGTCGCTTCGCTTCACAAGAAAATCGCGTGGTTTGGAGGAAGAGGAGAAGAAGGAGGCAGTGGCAAGGGTGCCAAGCCTTGAAGGCAGGACCCTTGCGATAACGAGGGGCAGAAAGGAAGCAGCCGAGTTTTCAAGGCTCGTGAAAAAAGAGGGCGGAAGAGCACTCCCCGTCAAGGCCATTGAAATTGTGCCGGAGGGCCGCAAGGCTGCGCAACGGTTCCTGAAACTCCTCAATGAAAAAAAACACGACTATTGCGCGTTCATGAGCGCGCAGGCAGTCGCCATGCTTTTTGATCTCGGCGGAAAAGAAAAAATCGCTTCCGCGCTAGGGTCTACAGAGGTCATTGCAGTCGGCCCAAAGACGAAACAGGAGCTTGAAAGGCGCGGCGTCAGAGTCGGCATGATGCCCCGAGCTTTTTCCTCTGCGGGGCTCGTGGAGATGCTGCTGTCATCGTCAAAAAAAAGCCAGAAAGGCAAAAAGATCATAATCCCGCGCAGCGCGGAGGCAGGCGACTATGCCGCAAAGGCCCTTTCGGATACTGGCATGACAGTCGACGAGATGTTCATGTACAGGGTGCGCCCCGCCAGGGTCACGCAGACGTGGAAGAAATTCTACAGGATGCTTTTAGACAAAAAAATCGACGTGCTGGTGTTTACCAGTGCTTCAAACGTCCGGTCGTTTTTTGAGATTATTGACAAGCTTGGCGGCAAGACGCGGATCGACCGGCTCGTACAGGTGGTGTCGATAGGCCCTTTTACAAGCGCCGAACTAGAGAAAAGAGGGATAAAGTACCGCGAAGCAGAGGACCACACAATACAAGGGACTGTACGGATCGCGATGAAGCTTTTTACGGGCCGTTCAGGGTAAAGACCAGTTTGACGATTGCAAAGACAATTATCGCCGCTCCAGCCGCAGCAGCGAGCACAAATTTCATCTTTGCAGGCGCCATCAGGCAGGGTTTGACCAGGGCAGCTTAAAAGTTGTCCGAAAGGAATTACCGTTCATAGATGATTGTTATATAAGCAGCTACAGTCTGCAATCCATCCTGTACCCGCGTACAGAGCCTGACAGGAGTAGACGATAACAGAGCCGAGATTGAGTTTGCTTAAATAAATCATGAACGTTGCTACAATATGACAAACTCAGACGACGATTTGTACGCCCAGCTCCGCTTGCTTGGAATGAATGTAGAGTTTTTCAGGCAGACCAAGCCTTCGAGAGAGCAGCTGTCAGAATTGCTCACCAAGGCGACAGAGCTGACAAGAAGATATCGCAACGTATAGCCATCATGATAATCACGCTTGAAAGAAAATGCAAAGGCAGGCGGGCTTGACAGTATCAGCGAGACGCCGCCTGCTGCCGCCACAATTATAGAAACTGATATGCTTGTTATGGGAATAGCTCTTTTCAAAAAGCGGCCACGATGATGTTTGTGAGCTGATTGCCCTGCAATTCCAGATTCTTTCCGCGTGCTCCCCATTCCCAGATGTTTATCTCACTTGGCAATTTAGGCAGTCCAGAATTAATGAGAGAGGCGTCTAGGAGCGTCATAAAGAAGAAGAGAAGAGAGAGCGGTTTCCATCGTATTGTTCAGTTAAACGGTCCACGTCTTGCATTGACGGCCAAGCATGAAAATGACATTCCTGTTTATTAGCAAACGCAGCTTTAGCTAGAAGCAATGCCGCTAATCATTGACAACAGAGAAGTTGGCGCAGTCCTCGAAGCTTTACGCGCGATTTCTGTTTACCTAGGCAACGAGTCAGAGTACAAGCGCTTTATATGGTGGGTGAAACAGGCAGAAGAAAGCGAAGAAAAGCCGAGCCTCGACTATATTGCAGAGAACACTCCGTATTTCATTCGCGCCCTTGCGCCTGCATTAAGAAGGCTCTACGGCGACGGCTACAACAGCGGCTTTGAAGATGCAGGCGTTTTGTGGCGCAGCATTTTTTCGCCACAGGCATAGCGGAAGAAGAGTTCAGCAGCTGAAATATCTCTCCTCCTAGTTCTCAAGTACCAGATTATCGCTTTGCCGATACGTATAAAAAAATGCGCGTTAAATTTTCTAGAGATAGTAATCAGAATAAACGGGGAGTGGGATGCGGCGAGACGAGCTTACGATTTACTTTTTTCCTTTTTCTTTTTTCTGTTCAGGTCATCTTCTGTCTTGCCGAAAAGAACCCTGGCAAGGGGAGTAAGAGCTCCGTCCACATTTGCGGACCACATAGGCAGTGGAAAATATGGATCGCCATATGGAACTGGTTTGGATTTTTGCCGGCGGTGAACTTCATAGTGCCTCTCCAAGTGCTCCTTGTCTGGCAGTTCTAGATCGCATATCTTGCATTTGATGGACTTTTTCTTTTCCAAAGGGCTGTAATTGCCATCGATAGATGCATTTGCTTGCAAATAAAGCAAGCTCCAGCCTCGAAAAAATCAAGGCTAAAAGACCGGGGAACCTGCTACTACCGAGATAGGGATTGCAATCTGTTTGGTAAAAGACTTGCATCCGGGTGCTTGTGCCGTAGTCTAGACTTTATCTCGTCTTGATATAGCGCCTATCACGGCATTATCACGCGAGCCTGTGGCTTTTCTGTTGTTATCTTTGACCCCGTTATTGCGCCGATGATGCCCGCAAGCGCGCTTGGAAGAGCAGTCATGCCAATGACCTGCCAAAGTGTGGCATACATGCTTGGCAGGGTGTCAGCGATGGACGCATTGGGTTGGTGCAGGATTTCTGCAAAAGCCATTGGAAGCATTGGATAGTTAAAGACATAGAATGTAACTCCGATCAGGGCTCCTGCAATCATCATTCCTGTCCGAGTGCGCACCTTGTGGATGGCAACGTCTGCTCCAATAATGGCGGGGATGATGCTGAGCAATTGCCAGGGAAGGAATGCCCCCAAGGACTGGTATGCCGGAACGGTGTTTGCAAGCACGTTCATGCTGATTACAGCGCCTGCAACTGCGGTCGCTGCGCCCAGCCTGCCGATGGTCCTGGCTGAAACCAGAAAAATCAAAGCGCTCATGAATGGGAGAGCGGTGGTTGCAATTACTATAGCGGCTGCAGGGTTGGGATTGAACGTAAAGTGCTGGCCGTTTGAGAGAGGCAGCACAAAGAAAAAGATGTACCAGATAGTTGAAAACCAGAGGGCTGCAAATGCCGGGACCAGCGCGGTTTTAGCTAGCCTTTGATTCCTCTTTGATTCTAAATGCGGCAGAATCCTTGCAAGCCCGACTACGGTTGCAATAGTACTGATTAGAATGCCCGTTGCAAGCGACAAGTGCGGCGGGCTCATGAGACCGTCGACGCCAAAGGTTGAATGCCACATAAAGTCACTGGGCCCAGAGACGAGCTGGATGGCCGCTCCTATTATCAATAATTTAAAAGCAGTGTAAAACGACCAGCTGCGGATTTCTTGCTTATTTTTCAGAATAACTACCAGACCAATGGTCGCGGCAACAACAGTCAGGCCCGCGCCCATGTAAAGCACCGCATGGGATGGCGTGAAAAACGTTTCTGGCTGCCTCATGATGTGGGATGTAATGTCCCAGCTGGCGCCGCCTATCTGCAGGATTCCGCCGGCAGTAGCCAAGAGTAATGCTGTCAGAAGGATATTCATGCGGGAAGCAGACAACTTTAACGACATGGCAGTTAATACGATGCGGCTATTAATAAATATGACTGACTGGTCAGTCATATTAATAAATAAGGGTTTTACATTACAAACACTGAAAGAGAAGACAAGTACGATGCGAACAAAAGCCACTTCACAGTACAGGGCAGAGCTCAAGGAGAGGATCATCCAGTCGGCAATCGAGAATTTTGCCAAGAATGGGTTTGACAAGACAAGAATGGAAGATATTGCCGCGTCGTCCGGGTTGGCCAAGGGCACGCTGTACCTTTACTTCAAGAGCAAAGAAGATCTCTTTATCGCCTTATGCGAGTACAACCTGGAACAATTGAGAAATCAGCTATCCAGATCATTCAGCAAGAAAGAGGACATCATGTCAGATGCCGAGAGGTTTTATGACGAATACAGGAAGGTGAGTCTGGGCAGCGACGCGTTATGGTTTGAGATGATTGCACTGTCCACGCGCAACCCAAAGTTAA
Source organism: uncultured Nitrososphaera sp. (assembly GCF_946478925.1). The sequence goes on from NZ_CAMLDP010000005.1 coordinate 43,350, forward strand.
GGAAAATACTGGCTGAAAATCAGGGCAAGGTATACCAGACAGTAAAAGAATTTCTAAATGCCCAGATTGAGAGGGGCTTTTTCAGAAAAGACATCGACGCCGACGCTATTGCTGTGGGCCTCATGGCCCTCTACAACGGCCTGACGACAAATAAACTGCTATTACAAACGAGTAACTCTGAAAACCAGAGAGTATGGACTGAAACGATAAGGGCGATAATAGGGGCAGCGGCAAGCAAGCAGTAATAACAATAGTGACGATTTAACGGGTTTTACTTTTCTTGTCGCAGTTGCACATCTCAAGCTCATGGCTCGAGGGGACGATGATCGCCGTACATATGCTAGTAGCCAGTGAATACTTCTATCCTGATCCTATCCTGGGGCACTTTGATTTTCTCTGACAAGAGCTGCCGCATGGCATTTAGCATGGCAGGAGGACCGCATATGTAAAAGATGGAATTGGCTAGCTCTTCTCTGGTCAAATATTTTGTCAACATTGCTTCGTCTATGTATCCCCTTTCGCCCTCCCAATCCGATGATGGATTTTTTGCCCCATTCTCTGAAATTGTATAGATGATCTTCAAATTGGCATTGGCTTTTGCGCAGCTGTCAAACTCATCTTTGAATATGATGTTTGCTTGATTTCTGTTGGCATCGAACATTGTTATCTTTATGGGCAACTGCTTGTCCGAAGCATATTTTATCATGCTTCTAAAGGGAGTCACCCCTATTCCGCCTGACAAAAACACCAACGACGGCTTTGAATAATTTTCTTCAGGAGGAAGGGTAAATTTGCCGGCGGGAGCCGTGATTTTTACCATGGTTCCCTCTGCCAACTTTGAAAGCTTTTGCTTGAATGGTGTGTCCCTTATCCTTGTAGTAATCATGATTGCGTCTTTTTCTGTCGGCGAAGACGCTATTGTAAAAGAGCGGGTTGGTCCCTCGGGGTCTTCTCTAGTCCCCAAATCAACTATGGAATATTGTCCTGCCCTGTAGTTCAGAGTACTGTTATTCTGGCCATCTGTACGTGAAAACCTAAAGGACATGACATCCGTTCCTGCATGAGGCACCTTCTCCAGCAACTTTAATTCAAATTTCAGCGGTTGTGCTGGTACGACACCATCTTTTTCCTCCGCAACTGCAGTTTCCTGCGGCGCGATGCCGGGGCTATCGCTGCCGCTATCCGAATGGGACGCGCCAGGATTTGTCTCTATTGAAATCAGTCCGCTTGCGTCTTCGATGACGACTCTATAAGAATGCAGGTCCGTAACCCAATCAGTTTCAGGAGACGCTTTAGCCGTACGTATGTCAAAAATTCCTTGGTGCCAAGGACAAATAAGGGAATAGTCTTCAATCGTCCCATCTTCCAGCGGACCCCCTTCGTGCGAACAAATCGCATCCATCGCATAAACCTTGCCTGATACCAAAGCTAGAACGATTGCTTTGCCATCAACATCTACCCTGACGGGTTTGCCCTCCTGTAAATCCCCTTTTCTAAGCGCCGTAGAGTACCTCGGCATAAATGGTGTTCATCTCTAATCGATATAAGGAATTCCTCAAGCGAACACGTCTACGGATTCTATAGAAATTTACGTTAATCGCTCTGGGCAGGCGTGTACACATTATTGTTTCTAACCCGCCAGTTAAGTATCAGACATGTGTACATGAAATCATCATATGAGCAGTAGCAATAAGGACGCTGAAAGAGAGGAAATGAAAGAAGAGACGCA
>NZ_CAMLDP010000006.1 GCF_946478925.1 uncultured Nitrososphaera sp.
CTATATCAAATATTAGATCTGCTCCAAACCATTGTTTCTCATGCATCTGCAATCTGGGAAATCTATACAATGCATTAGAACAATAGACGTCAGACGGCACTTCCATCACAAGAGTGGCAATTAATTCCCCGATACTGTTGAATGAAAGATGACGCATCATGCCGTGACCATCAAAATGCATGTATCCAAATTCGCGGCGCTCTATGTTACTAGGAGATTCTATTTGATGTGCTTGTTTAAAGTAATACTCGCGAAAAGTACTCTTTACTACTTCGTTATTTCTATTCATTTTTTTCTTCTGCCAAATTGTATTGGGTTAAATATTCCTTCGCAATCCTTTGTAGCATAGCATAGATTTTCGGTACGTAACTTCTCACATGATGGGACCGAATATTTTGTTCTATTCCCTTTCATTCCAGCGAGATGTTCTACTTGATAGCGTGTTATGCGTTCGTTAAAATCTGGAGCATTTCTAAACATCTCAATTATTTCCTCTATGGATTTACCTATGGCAATCATGTAGGTGGCCAACATAACTCTTGCAGAATGTGGAAGGTTTTCTCCCTTGCTCATTACTTCCATGGCGTGTTTTATGCATGGCGGGTATTCTGTAATTACTGTCATATGGGATTCAAATTGTGGAGTTAGAATTTTGTGTAATTCATTCACCTTTTCCTTTAATGGTATTGGAAGTTCGGTAAGATTCATAGTTCTTATTCTGTTGCTGATTAGAACAACAAGTTCATTCCTTATTAGCCTGACAGTTTCATCTGCGTCTAAGTAGATGTAGCCTTTGTACACTAGCCTATTGATCATTTTCCATTCTTGCTCATGGAAATGGATTGATCTCATTAAATAGTCTGTAATTCTAACCTTGAATAACCTTGAATCTTCACTCATCTCAATCTTAAGTCCAAAAAGTTCCATGAATATCTTATAAAGTAATGCTCGTTTTGGATCTTCTCTTTGGACTTTAAGATCTTCTGCTAAGAATTTTTCTGCACGTCTGGCTTCGGCCATGGCATATTTCCGTTGAGCTGAAGCTATTCCTATTGACTTGATGATGATGAGAGTTAGAAGAAATGTTAGTACCTCCGTTTCAAATCTTTCCAAATCATTATAAACACTTCCACTTACCCCAATTCGGATTCTTAGATCCGCTCGTTCAATTACATACTTCATATCTGGTCTGTTTAATTCGTCCCAATTAAAGCCGGATTTACGCAAATATTCTCCTGCTTCATTAAGAAAAGGATACTTCGCCAGATCACTGGTTCCTGCTTTTACTGACACTTTTCTCAGCTTATCGCATTGTTAAAGTAGGATAAAATACCTTCGTAAACATTTAGGAATCTTAAGCAATTTGGGTAAACTTTAAGTTATTATGACTAGGAGAAACTTTGATGGCCAATTGCGATTTTAAAGGTGAAAGTCCCTGCAAAAGGCCCGCCGGACTTAGAGCAGACTTGAAACGCTATATGTGTGATTATCATTATAATCTTGAAACACGAATATTAGAATTTGATAGCTATGCTAAAGAGGAATTGGAGTTTATCATCACGTCAGTTTATAGAAAACTAGCCGATATTGCTAAGCGTGAACATGCTACTACCTTCAAATATTGTGATAAATGTAGTCGAAGCTATCCTTACCTGACATCAGAATGCCTCCAATGTCAAGGCCAATTAAGAGAATTTGAAGTGCCGTTTAGCTTTAATTTTGATTAGGTGTATTCGTTTGTTATTATAATCATGCAATAACTTTACTAGCCGGCGCGCCGGACTAGCGGGCGTATATACACATGAACGCCGGCTACAGGGTGGGCTTTCACGTCTCGATTGCTGGAGGGATTTCAAACTCCGTGGACAACGCCAAGGGAATTGGCTGCAGCGCGTTTCAGATATTCAGCAGAAACCCTCGCGGGTGGGCGGCAAAGCCGCTTGCACCCGACGACGTGGCGGCGTTCAAGAGCAAGATAGTGGCAAGCGGCATCGACAGAACATCAACGGTAGTGCACATGCCCTACCTGCCCAACCTTTCGGGACCTGCCGGCGAGATGTACACAAAATCCGTCGATACGCTTGCCGGCGAGATCCAGCGCGCAGGCGAGCTTGGCATCCCGTACCTTGTAATACACCTTGGAAGCCACCTCGGCAAGGGTCCAGAGGCTGGCGTGGGTCAGCTGGTAAACGCAGTGAACACTGCTCGCGACAGAGCAGCAAAGAAAAAAGGCGAGAGCGTGACCGTCCTCTTGGAGAACAACGCGGGCCAGAAAAACAGCATCGGCGCGACGTTTGAGGAGCTGCGCGCCATCCTCGACAGGCTGGGGGGCAGCGGGATCGGAGTATGCCTCGACACCTGCCACGCGTTTGCGTCCGGCTATGACCTGCGCACGAAACAAGACGTCGAAAAGACGCTGGGCGCTTTTGACAAGGCAGTGGGCCTCAAAGAACTCAAAGTGGTGCACCTGAACGACTCTAAAGGCGCCCTTGGCTCAAACCTAGACAGGCACGAGCACATCGGCCTTGGAAGCATCGGCAGGGAAGGCATGGCGGCCTTTCTTGGCCACAAGGCAATTGCGCAGCTGCCAATAATAATGGAGACTCCGATTGACGAAAAAAGGGACGACGCCAAGAACCTAAAGGCGTTCTGCGAGCTGGTTAGTTAGCCAGCCAGTCTGTGCGAGTCTATCGCCGCGCTGTTCTTGCTATAGGTGATAATCACGCGGTCATCAACGTTGTACGGACAGTCTTTGATCTCTCGCGGGTGGTCGGGCGTGTCGATGACGCATACGCCGTCCTGCTTTATGGCAATGACCCTCTCCTCTGTTATTTTCTCCCTTATCAGGACGTCGCGGAGGGGAAAGCCCTGCACCATCTGTATGAGCATGAACGCGCCAAAGAACACCAGTCCGAACAGGATGGCCAGCCTCTTGCCAGAAGTCCTGGCGAACATGCCGCCACCATTATCGTCGTCCGGCTCGTAGCTCATTGAAAGTCTTGCCGTCATTCATTCTAAAAAACCTGCTCATGATTTCTTTTCGGACGGCTCTGCTGCTAGTACGAGGACGAAGTTCTTGCGACTATGAACTTACAGCATTCCGCGCCTGCGGAGATGCACTCTTCTTCAAGGCAGTTGTGGTGGCCGCCAAACAACCCGTCAGTGATTCCTGCCAGCAAGCCCGAAACGAAAAAGCAGCTTGGGTTTCCCGAATTGTTATGAGAAGTGTGCGCAAAGAAATTATCAAATATCCTCACTACCGCCGGCTCGCCCAGCTGCCCTTGGACTAACCGCAGCTTTGACGTCTCAAAGCGCCCCCAGCCGGCCAGCAGGCCGTAATATTCTAAAAAGCTGATTGCGGCCGCCGAGTCCTTTACTGCCTCTTTTCCCTTTATGCCGACATCGACCCCGTAACTGAGCCCGAGCTGGTACAGGATGACAGGGCCCGCCTCCTTTGTCAGGTCCATCAGCTCATCTCTGATTCTGTTCCAGAACTTTTCGTTGATTATTATGCCCCTGCAGTTGAAAACTGAATCTTTTATCTGCTTGGATTGCGGGTCGAAATGAAAATAAGGGTTCAGTTCGGCGTTGTAAGAATCACTATTATTCTTTATCTCCCGCAGATCTCGCACCAAAAGATTCTACTCTTCCCCTTCCCTCCGATAAGAGACAAACATCGACTATAAACGACTTATGGTGTACGTTCCGGAATGATTATTCTAGAGGCCCATCTTTTGCATCCAGAGTCGCTGCCAAGGCAAAAAGATGTTTTATAAGTAGGACGTAAAGATTCAATCCCTGCCTAGAGATATGGTGTTTGGCAGGGACGTAAGGCTTGGCAGGATACTAAAAGACGGCAAGATGCTGTGCATCCCAATGGACCACGGGATAAGCAACGGGCCGATAAGGGGACTTGAGGACGCGCATGGCATGATCTACCAGTGCGAAGGCGCCGGCCTCACCTGCGTGCTTGTTAACAAGGGCATTATCAAGACCATGCCGAGGCCGACAAGCATAGGTCTCATAGTTCATTTCTCAGGGAGCACGTCGCTTGGCCCGGCGCCAAACCGCAAGATGCTCATGGGAAGCGTTGAAGAGGCGTTGAGGCTTGGGGCAGACGCAGTGTCGCTCCACATCAACATCGGTGCCAAGGAGGAGCCTGAGATGCTACAAAAGCTTGGCATGATTGCAGACAAGTGCGACGAGTGGAGCGTCCCGCTCGTTGCAATGATGTATCCCCGCGGCGAGGGGATAAAGAACCCCCACGACCCGGAAATAGTGGCGCACGCCGCAAGGGTCGGGGCAGAGGCGGGTGCCGACATTGTCAAGGCAGTTTACACTGGCGATGTCGATTCATTCAAAAAGGTAGTAAAGAGCGTGCCTGTTCCGCTTGTAATAGCAGGCGGTCCAAAGGCTACCACTGACCTTGAGATACTAGAGATGTGCGCCGGCGCTATGAAGGCAGGTGCAAAGGGTGTGACCTTTGGCAGGAACATCTTCCAGCACAAGAACCCGCCTGCGATGGTGCAAGCCCTGCACAAAGTGATATTTGAGGGCAAGGGTGCAAAAGAGGCTGCAAAGCAACTTGGTTGAAGCGGCAAAGAGCAAGGAGCTTATCGTCAGGCCGACGGTCGCAAAATCGGGCCTTGAGAAATTCCTGTCCAAGATAAAGAACGTCAACATGCTAAACGTCGACCCAAAACTCGTGGCCGGCACGAAATTCCAGACGATATTCGAGTCAAACGACGCCAATTTGGTGATATGCAAAACGTTTGACCAGATGAAGGCGGCCAAGGCTGCGGGCAAGACCTTTGGCTACTACAAGAAGGTGCTGAGCAACGCCGACGTCGACGAGATAGAGCGCGCGTCGCAGGCAGGAGCCTCGTTCGTAGTCGTAGACGCAAGCGACTGGAAGATTATCCCGCTAGAGAACATTATCGCAAAACTGCACAAGTCCAGTACCAAGGTCTACACCACCGCATCGTCGTCAAAGGAGGTCAAGACCATGTTCTCTGTGCTGGAACTTGGAGTCGACGGCGTCATACTCTCGACGGACAGCGAGGAAGAAGTGGAAAAGGCAGGCCAGCAGCTCTCGACCGTCCGGTTCCCGATAAAAACTGCAAGGATAACCGAGGTAAAGGATGTAGGCACTGGTGAACGCGTCTGCGTCGACACTGCCTCGATGATGGGGATGGGCGAGGGTATGCTCATCGGGAGCAGGTCCAATTTCATGCTGCTCGTGCACAACGAGTCGGTCGGCTCGTCTTTTACATCGCCAAGACCGTTTCGGGTAAACGCCGGCGCAGTATACTGCTACACGATAACTCCTGACGGCAACACGCACTACCTCTCGGAGCTTGAATCCGGGACGGAGGTGTGGATAGTCAACAAGGACGGCCAGTCAAGGCGCGCAACCGTCGGCAGGTCAAAGATAGAGACGCGCCCTCTGCGCCTCTTGCGCGCAGAAATCGACGGCGAGACCGGGACGGTCATCCTGCAGAATGCCGAGACGATACGCCTGATGAAGCCGGACGGAAAACTCGTCTCGGTGACAGAGGTCAGGCCCGGCGACGAGGTCATGGGCTACGCCAAGCCCGCAAGCGGCAGACACTTTGGCATGGAAGTAGACGAGTATATTGTCGAAAAGTAATAGCTAACCTGCTTTTCCCTCTATTATCTTCTCGGGTACAAGGTTTGGCCTGCCGTCTTCTGCCACTTCAGACACCCTGAGCAGGCTCACCTTGGTGCTGGTGGCGGTCTTTTCCTGCAGCATCGCCACGAGCGAGTCTTTTTGAATTTTGGCCGGATCGTATTCGTGAATGTCCTTGTCCCTGACGCCGTCTCTTGCAAGAGCCTTTCTGATGTGGCCAGCAAGTTCACTGTTTGCCTCGTTTATGAATACTCCCTTGGAGGTATCCATCCCTTGTTAGCGAGTTATCTATGTTGCTTATATCAAGTGTGAATCCTCGCTCCGGAACAATACAAAAAGCTCAAAAAGTTAGCTGGAGCTATAGCGCGTTTTTAGTTGCGGGTCTATTACTGTAAAGTATGCGGGATATGGACGAACTAGACAAGCGTTGCTGTTCGCTAAATGCTTGCTCAGGAAGAACAGCTGACAAACCAGATATTTCTCGGAAACTGCAAGGACGTTTTGGACAGGCTTCCTGAGAATTCCGTCCAGTTGACGATAACATCGCCCCCGTACAGAAACGCCATCAACTACGAGATGCACGCGTCCGGAAGCGGAGGCTACTACCGTGGAAACGCCGGCGTCGAAACGGCAGAATACCTGGACGAGATGGCAAATATTTTCGGCGACAAGGTCTACCGCATCACAAAGGACGGCGGCTACTGCTGCATAGTCATCGCAAACGAGGTCGTAAACGGCACGATACTTCCGCTGCCGCACATGCTGCTTTCAAGGCTGGTACAGCCGTTTGGCAAGTGGCAGCTGCACGAGGAGATAATCTGGCACAAGGTCACGGGAGGCACGAACCGCTACGGTTCGTTCGTCCTCAACCCGTACCCGAAATACTACCGCGCAAACGTCATGCACGAGTTCATACTCGTCCTGAGAAAGGGAGACGTCAACAGCGGAAGAAAGCGCAAGGAGGCGCTCCCTGCGACGCACGAAGAATGGACAAAAGAGATAGCAAACTCGGTGTGGCACATTGCCCCTGTCCCGCCGGGATACATCGACCATCCATGCCCGTACCCCGAGGAGATACCATACAGGCTCATGAAGGTCTACTCGTACAAAGGCGACGTCGTGCTTGACCCGTTTAACGGGAGCGGCCAGACGACAAAAGTGGCGCACCACTTTGGCAGACGCTACATGGGAATAGACATGGTAAAAGAGTACGTCGAGCTTGCACGAACGCGCATAGAAAGCGAGCCGATACACATACGCACCGAAGCACTCATCGCCAACTGGAAAAAGATACCGTCCCACTACAACAACAGCGTCTAGTTGGGGCGCGTGTTGCGCTCCTTAAGAAGCCTGCCAAGCGCCTTTTGCCTTATTGCCGCATCAACGTACGCCGCGTCGCAGTCGGTACAGACCGTGTATATGGCCGCGCTGTCCTGGCTTGGCGTTATCACCTTTTCCCATCTGAGCGGAAAAGACTTTTTCGAGCAAATGACGCAGCCTGCCTTGTCCTCAAGTGCAGAACCGTCGGCGCCGGTGTACATCGCGTACATGTCATAACTCTCATCAGCGAGCGGCTGCCACATCTTTTCAAAAGACTCTATCGCCGCACCGTCAAAGCCGAGCGCCTTCAGGCGGGAAATGTGGTCTTCCTTTAACATTTACACTATCTCCGAACCAGAGGGGCATAATAAATCCTCTCGCAGGATTGTCCTGTTGCGCATGGTTTTTCTGTCAGGCCGTAATGGACATACTGTTGCTACTCCCAAGGAGCCTGCTGGTTGTGGCAGTCGCGGTGGGAATCGCGTCTATCTTGGCAGTCGTTTTGTTCCCTAGCCTGAGCCACGCCTCGACAAAAGAGCATTTTGTAAAGGTGGCGATTGACGGCCTCAAAGAGACATACAAGGCCGGCGAACCTGTTGATTTTGTCGTCACGGTCGAAGGTTATGGCTGCGACAGGGGCTTTCCGACAGTGAGCATAATAAAGGTGGACAGCAGCAACAACCAGACGCAAAACGTGGTATGGTCAAGGATGGGCGAAATCCGCCTGTTTGCCGTCGGCTCTGTGTGCGAATCAACAGACTTTTACAAAGAGAGGCACATCGGCGACGTACAGAAATACAACAGCGACGAGCAGGAGCGCTCCAGGACCGACGGCAAGGTGCCGATAACCCTGGGAGAAGGCAGATACACGGCCATGGTGGAAAGCATCGTTCCAACCACTACAAAAGATTTCTCGGTTGTTTCAGCAGGGTAAAAAAAATCCTGTATTGCTAATCTTTAATACCAGAAGCGTCAAGTATAGTTCATGTCTACCGCATCTTCGTCTGCCAAAAAAGCGGAGAACAGGTGCAATCTATGCGGCAAGGTTTTCACGACACCAGAGCTTTTAGAATCGCACAAGAAAATGGAGCACAGCAAGCAAGGGCATCCTCCCGCGGGCGTGAGCTAAAGAAATAAGGGGGCATACGCCTGATGGATGCCGTTGGCCAAAATATGCGCCTCCCTTGCGGCTGAAAACGCAAGCGACCTTGCAGCGCAAGCAAAAAATGCGTTTGACCTCGGGGCGGACTTTATCGAGGCCCGCCTCGATTTTATCGCTCCAGAGCATGTGATGCAGGCCGCCGACGGGATTGACAAGGACCGCGCAGTTTTTACGCTGCGCTCAAAGAATCAGGGCGGCAGGTTTTCCGGCACGGAGGAAGAGCGCGTGAAATTGCTTCGAAAACTCGCAGAAAAGAGGCCGATGCTTGTCGACGTAGAGCTTGAAACTTTGCAGGCAAACGACAACCTGGCAGACTATTTGGAACTTGCAAGCATCCCGACGCTTGTCTCGTGGCACGACTTTGAAAAGACTCCACCAAACGACGAGATTGCCGACATTATCACAGAAATGCGCCTCTACAGCAACTACGTCAAGGTAGTCACGACTGCAAAAAGCGTCGAGGACTCTGTCAGGTTGATGTCGCTCTATGAAAACTCTCTCGGCCTGCACCCGATAATATTTGCAATGGGCGAAGCCGGCGTCGTGACAAGGGTGCTCTGTGCCCTGTACGGCGCCCCGTACACGTACGCCGCTTTAGAAAAGGCTGTGGCGCCTGGTCAGTTGACGATAGCGCAGATGAAGCAGCTGTTTGGCAGCATCAGGAGTCGCTAGAGATAGGAATGGAAAGAGCGCCGGCGAAGACCTACTGCATAATCGGCGATCCGATAAGCCATTCGCTTTCGCCGGGTATGCAAAACGCCGCGTTTTCCGCGCTGAACCTGAACTGCACTTATCTCTCTTTCCGCGTGCCTGCGCAGGAGCTGAAAGAGTCGATAGAGTCACTCCGGGCGATAAACGTCGCCGGCTTTAACGTCACTATACCGCACAAGGTGGCCGTGATGGAGCACCTTGACGAGCTGGACGCCACTGCAAAAAAGGCAGGAGCGGTAAACACGGTCAACAACATAGAGGGCATATTCAAAGGGTACAACACCGACATCGCCGGCTTTATTGAACCTCTGCGCCGGCGCAAGTTCGACTTTCATACCACAGTCTTGCTCCTTGGCGCCGGCGGAGCCGCGCGGGCGATAATTGCCGCACTTGCTGAGGAAAAAACCGGCAAGGTGGTGATAGCAAACCGCGACCAGAAAAAGGCAGGAGAGCTTGCCAAGACAGGAGGCGACCTCGGGTTATTGTGCGAGACTATTGCACTTGAAGATGCAACCAAGGTCTCTCCAGAGGCAGGTCTGATAGTAAACGCCACGTCCATCGGGCTTGACAGCGAACCTAGCCCAATTGACTCTGATCACATTAAAAAGGGAAGCGTCGTTTACGACATCGTGTACAGGCCGGTGGTAACGGACCTTCTGGAACAAGCCAAGTTTGCAGAGGCGCACGTAGTATATGGCTATGAAATGCTGCTTGAGCAGGGTGCAAGGGCGTTTGAGATATGGACCGGCCTGCCGGCGCCCCGGGACGTTATGAAAAAGAACCTGCTTGGGATATTTGGAGAGCCGACATGACAAAAGTCAGGGCGACCATGCACGGCGCGGTTTCCATAGTGAACGCAATAGCGACCGGCAACGGCTCGGCGCTTGGCATCTCGCTCAAGGTCACGGCAGAGGTCGAAATGACAAAGGGCAAAGGCCTGCGCTTTCTGACGGGCAAGAACGACGACAGGCTGCTCAACCACATCATCAAAAACACGCTGCCTGCCGGCACGCTTGAGCGCAACCAGTTGATAGTAAAGCTCCGGTCAGAGATCCCGATAGGCTTTGGGCTGAAAAGCTCCAGCGCGGTGTCAAACGCAGTCGCCCTTGCGTGCAGCAGACTGGCAGGCGAGAAGGCCGACGACTATGCGGTCCTCGACGCGGCTGTAAGGGCGTCGCTTGACGCCAAGGTCACAATAACCGGCGCGTACGACGACGCCACTGCGTGCTACTTTGGCGGGTTCGTGGTGACAGACAACTATGCGAAAAAGCTGCTAAAGAGGGAGGAGGCGCCGGACAACCTGCACGCGGTGATATTTTTGCCGCGTAATACGCCGCGGGGAGAAGTGCACAAGCTGAGCGACCTTTCCGATTTATTTACGGACGCGTTTCGGCTTGCAGAGGCCGGCGAGTACTGGAAGGCCATGAAGCTCAACGGCGTCCTTGCCTCCGCAGCGCTTGGCACAACCTACAGGCCGGCGCTTGCGGCACTAGAGCAGGGCGCACTTGCCGCCGGCGTATCTGGAAACGGGCCATCGATAGCGGCCGTGGCGTACGACGACAAGGTGGAGGACATAAAGAGCGCTTTTTCAAAATTCAACGGCAGGGTGCTGGTGTCTAAGGTTAATAACCAGAAGGCAAGCGTGGAGGTCCTGTAAACATAAAATGGTCAAGATTCAGGTACGGCGCTCAAAGGTTGACGGAACAGTCCGGTGCCCTTCAAGCAAGAGCTACACCCACCGCGCCCTTGCAATAGCGTCGCTTGCCTCCGGTGGCCAGTCGACGATAACAAACGCGCTGCTTGCCCGAGACACGCTTGCCACGCTTGCCTGCTGCAGGGCACTTGGGGCAGAGGTGCAGGAAAGGCGCGGCATAGTACAGGTGCAGGGCAGGCATGATTTTCAGCCGCCTGAAAACGTGCTCAACTGCGAAAACTCGGGCACAACCATCAGGATAATGACTGCCATGTCCTGCCTAGTCAAGAGCGGCCACGTGGTCCTCACAGGCGATGAGAGCCTCAGAAGGCGCCCGATGCAGCCGATACTTGACGCCCTTGGCCCGCTTGGTGTACAGGCTTATTCTACAAAGGGCAACGGTACTCCTCCCCTCATAGTCCGGGGCGGAGGCATAAAGGGCGGGACTACGATAATCGACGGCAGTATATCAAGCCAGTTCATATCCGGCCTTCTTGTCGCCGGCATTTACGCCGACTCGGAAATCACGCTAAAGATAAAGGGCGACCTAGTGTCCAAGCCGTATGTTCGTGCGACTATTGCGACGATGGAGCATTTCGGAGTAAAGATCGACTGCGAACAGGACATGCTGGAATACCGCATCAAACAGTCAGAATACAAGCCGGCCAGGTTTGACGTACCAAGCGACTTTTCCACCGCGGCGCTCATACTCTCTGCGGGCGCGCTTGTCGGAAAAAAGCTGAAGGTAAAGGGGCTCAACTTTAACCTGCCGCAGGGCGACTCGCAGATAGTAGAGATAATGGAGCGTATGGGCTGCACGATAAAGGCGGACAGGCCAAAGGGCGAGGTCATAGTGCAAGGAGCAGAATCGCTTGAAGGAGGCGAATTCAACTTGGCAGACACACCCGACCTTCTGCCCGTAGTCTCGATACTTGCGCTCAAGGCAAGGTCGCCGGTCAAGATAACTGGAGTCGCGCACGCCCGCGTCAAGGAAACAGACAGGGTCGCAAACATTGCACGCGAGCTTGCCAAGTTCGGCGCCAGTGTGGACGAGTTCCGCGACGGATTGACAATTGCCGCGCCCAAAAAGCTGAAAAACGCGTCGCTTGAAGCCTATAACGACCACCGCCTCTTCATGGCATTCACGATAGCGGCTATGATGACAGAGAAATCAGTGGTTGAAGGCGCCGAGTCGGTGGACGTCTCGTACCCGCACTTTGTAGAGGACATGAAGGGCCTAGGCGCAAGGCTGTCGTACGCCGGATAATCCAAAAAGCCAATATACCGAGCGCAAGCCAGCATTACCATAACATGGGTGGTGGTAACATTCTCGGCGAGCGCTTTGTCGCCATGAGCTTTGGCGAAAGCCACGGCCGCTGCGTAGGGATGCTGGTCGACGGATGCCCCGCAGGGCTCCGTCTTTCAGAGGGCGATATACAGGGCCAGCTTGACAGGCGCAAGCCCGGCCAGTCTGCAGTCACCACTCAGCGCAAGGAAGAGGACAGAGTCGAGATACTCTCAGGCGTCTTTAACGGCTTTACCACGGGCGCGCCGATATGCATGTTGATATGGAACAAAGACGCCGACTCGCGCGCCTACGAGGCGATAAAGGACATACCGAGGCCGGGCCACGCCGACTACCCTGCGACGGTGAAGTACGGAGGCTTTGCAGACTATCGCGGAAGCGGGCGCTTTTCCGGCAGGCTGACTGCAACGCTTGTGATGGCCGGTGCAGTGGCGCAGAAACTGCTGCGAGAAACGCTCGGCATTGAAACTGTCGCCTATACGTCGGAAATAGGCGGTATTAAGGCCAAGAGAATTACCCCTGAAAACATTGCCCGTCGCTACGACAACGACGTCAGGTGCCCAGATCCTGCCGCGGCTGAAAAGATGCGCGACGCGATTTTGACGGCAAGAAGGGACGGCGACTCTCTTGGCGGCGTAGTAGAGTGCACGACTACGAGCCTGCCTGTGGGACTGGGAGAGCCGATATACGCGTCTCTGGAGGCCGACCTGAGCAGGGCCCTCTTTGGGATACCCGCAGTCAAGGCAGTCGAGTTTGGCTCTGGCTTTGAAGGATCAAAGAGGCGCGGTTCAGAAAACAACGACGCATACTACTTGAAGGACGATAAGATAGTGACTAGGACCAACAACTCGGGAGGCATCCTAGGCGGCCTGTCAAACGGCATGCCGCTAATAGTCAGAGTCGCGTTCAAGCCGGCCGCGTCGATAGCCAAGACGCAGGACACGCTTGACATGTCGAGCAAGTCGCAGGCCAAGCTGACAGTCCCCGGCAGGCACGACCCGTGCGTGGTGCCAAGGGCGCCGCCGATAGTCGAGTGCGTCGTCTCGATGGTGCTTGCCGACCATGCAATACGCGCAGGACTAATTCCTCCAGTCTTGAAGAAGAAAAAAGGGAGCGCCTGACTGGCACATTGGCATCCGGGGAAAAAGAGCTGGAAGAGCTGCGTGGGCAGATCCGCGCCGTGACTTCTGACATCATAAAGAGGGTGCAGGAGAGGATGGCCCTTGCAGAACAGGTCGGCGATGTTAAAAGCAGGCTTGGAATAGACATCAAGGACGAAAAGGTCGAGCAGGAGATCCGCCTCATGGTCATAAAGCAGGCGGAGGAAACGGGCATGAGCAGGGAATTTGCGCTGCGCCTGCTCAACGTGTTGCTCACAGAATCCGAGGCTGTTCAGGCTCAAAAGCGGCCGCAAAATAACAAGGCGCCGAGGCAGACTCATCTTGGCATATTCCAGAAGGCCAAGCAGCTGGAGGCATCTGGCAAGCGCATAATCCATCTTGAAGTGGGCGAGCCCGACTACCCTGCTCCCGCACAGGCAGGAAGCGCGCTTGCCGACTCTTTCAAGCAAAGGAAATACCACTATACTGACACCCGGGGGATACCGCAGCTGCGGGAGGCGATAGCGAAAAAGAGCAATGTGGGCGAAGAAAGGGTGATGGTCACGCCCGGAGGGCGCTTTGCCGTCTTTGCGGCAATCGCGTCGCTTGTGAGGCCCGGCGAGGAGATAATAACGATAGAGCCTGCGTGGCCCGCGTACAGGGAATGCGCCGACTTTATCGGCGCAAGGACAAAGGTACTGAAAACCACGCTTGAAAACGGGTGGGCCCCGGACCTGAAGGAACTGGAATCGCTTATAACGAGCGGGACGAAAATGATCGCGCTAAACTACCCGAACAACCCGACTGGCAAGGTCCTTGACAAAAAGACGGTGGACAGAATAGTCGCCCTGGCAAGGGATCATAACCTGTACCTGCTTAGCGACGAGGTGTATTCTGACTACTCCTTCAAGCCGTTTGAAAGCGTGCATTCTTACAGCTACGAAAAGAGCATCATCGTGTCGTCGTTCTCAAAGACGTACGCGATGACCGGATTCAGGGTCGGCTATGCAGTCGCAAGCGCCGACTCTATAAAAAAGATGGCAAAGGTGCAGGCAGTAGGCGTGACAAGCGTCGCCGAGCCGGTGCAGCACGCCGCCCTTGCGGCCCTTGGGGCCAACCCGTCAGAAAACGTGGATCTCATGAAAAGGCGGCTGCGCTTTCTGTCCGGCAAGATGAAGGAGATGTCTCTCCGGTTTGTCGAGCCTGACGGCGCCATGTACGTATATCCCGAGCTTCCAGACAAAAACGAGGACATGCAGCTGGTCGAAAGGCTGCTTGAAAGGGGCGTGGCCATTGCCCCGGGAAGCGGCTTTGGCGACTCGTACAGGCGCTTTGTCAGGATTTCTGCGTGCAGGAACGAAGAAGAGATGGCAGAGGGGCTTGCCATAATGGCCGGCGAACTGGGAAAGGCGCAGTAATGATGCAAGTAGCAATCATCGGCGCCGCAGGCAAGATGGGCGCATGGTTCTGCGGCTACTTTGCAAGGCAGAAAAGCGAGGTCAGCGCATTTGACGTCAAGCCGTTTCAGATTAAAGGCGTCAGAAATGCCGCAAGCATCGCCGACTGCGTGAAAAACGCGGACCTTGTAATGGTGTGCGTCCCGGTAAAACACACGCCTGCTGTAATAAAGTGGTGCGCCCCGGAGATGAAGCAGGCCGCCTTGCTTTTCGAGATATCGTCCGTCAAGGCCAGAACGCTTCCTGCGCTGAAAAAGACAAGAAAAGACATCATTGCGTTGTGCGTACACCCGATGTTCGGTCCGGGCGCAAGCGAGAAAAAGCAGCTAAAGATGCTTGCAGTCCCGGTGCGCGACAGGGCAAAGGAACTCGACGCGATAAACAGCGTTTTTGCAGGCATGGCAGTCAAGGTGCTGCCTGACGCCCGCACGCACGACAGGGCGATAGCCGCCGTGCTCGGCCTGACGTACTTTGCCAACGTGGCCTTTGCCGGCGTCCTTGCGCGCGAGGACCTGGCGACCCTGAATAAAGTCGGGGGGACCACCTTTACAATTCAGGCCATGCTTGCCCAGAGCGTCATGACCGACGAGCCGGAGCTCATAGCGGCGCTGATACGCGACAACCCGCAGGCATCGAGGTACATGCGCCAGTACCTAAAGGAGGCAGGCGCGCTTGCGTCAGCCGGCGGCCCGGCACTTGAGGCAAAGCTGAAAAAGACAAAAAAGATACTGCAAAAGCAGGCAGACCTCGACGCGGCGTACAGGCGCATGTACGGAATAATAGGACTCTTGGACAGGCCGTCAACGGAATAAAATTTACCACGCATATATACACGTCCTTACCTCAAGAATTTGTGACTCTTTTGTGGCGGGATTCGTGGCTCAAGCCACTCACCGACGGGGATGTCGGCACGGAAAACTGCGCCCTTTGCAAAAAAGAGTTTAGGGAAATAGAGTTTGTGACTGCGTGCGACTTTTGCGACATTGGCATAATGCACGACTCTTGCGCAAACAAGCACATACTGCAAAGGCACAGAAAGGACCTTGAGGCCAAGATCTCATCCCATCGGGATAAGCCGCTGCACGACTACCAGTAGCAAAATGTAAACAAATTTTGCGCTGCCGTCTTTTTAGAGATAGAATGCAAAGGTAGACGGATTGAAGCTCTTTTCATTCAACGCCAGCTCTTTTGCGCTTGATCCAAGCGTCGAGAGCCTGCTAAAGTCAAAGGGTGCAATAACGCTTGATTTCGGCACATCTGCATACATCAACTCTGACGCCATGCCTGCGATACTGTCCGAGCTTGCGTCAGCGGCATCTCTGCAGTCGTCAAACAACAACGCTAACGAGGCGCTTGTAGCGCAGCTCAAAGTGGAACTTGCAAGGTTCGGGGCTGAGCGCCAAAAGCTGATGGATGAAAGCACGCGCCTTGCGTCGCAGTTGCGCACGCACACAAACGAGGTCGGCGCGCTCAAGGCGCAGGTTTCTGCGTCGGCAAAAACCATCGAGGCGCTAAAGGCGGAAAACATAAAGCTGCAGACCGCGCCAAAAAGCGCGCCTGCGGCGCAGGCAGCGGCGCCCAGCGACGCGGCAAAACAGGCTTTGGAAAAACTGCGCCAAGAGTTCCAGGCGCTAAAGGCCCAGAACGCAGAGGCGATAACCTCCCTGAAGGTGCTCGAAGACGAAAACGACGAGCTGCGCGAAGAGGTCGAGATGCTCCGCAGTCAGGTGAAAAACGCACCGCCGGCTCCAAAGGCCGGATGATTTTAAAACTTATATAACCAAACCGGCGTGATTTTCTTAATGGTCGAAAAGATGACAGCCGTATGGCTGATTATACTGACTATTATCGTCTGCGCGGCAGTCCCCGGAGTGCTCATATACACAACTACAGTCCCGCACCCCAAGATGCTAGCAGGGCTTCCCCTGGTCGAAAGCATGAACCACGTGCTGGCGCTGAGCCAGTAATCAAACATTTTTCAAGCCCTGCAAAGATTTTTAACTTTTTGACACGCGCCTGTCCCTGATGGGTTTTGTTGGCGGTCAGGAGCCGGGAAAAAAGAGGCGTCTTGTGTGGTCGATGGCACTCCTTGCCGGAGTCGTCATTGTAGCCGGCTTTGGGACAAAGGCAGTCACAGACTATTTGCGTGCCAAAGACCCAATATACCAGTGCATCAAAGACCCGCTTGCAGAGCCGTACCAGCTGACCGTGCACGTGTCGGCGACCGAGGACGGCGCGCCTGCGCTCGTTCCAAAGGGCGTGGGCATGACCAAAAATTGCACGCTTCCGGTGCACACGCTGCAGGAAAACACCATCCACGTCGCCTACAAAGAGCCGTACGCGTTCACGCTGGGCCACTTCATATACAACTGGATAGGCCAGAACCTGACAAAGTTCGATACCAAGGTCTACGTCAACGGCGTCCAGCACACGAATGGCAGCTTTTTGGACATACCGCTCAGAGACGGCGACTCGATAAGGATCGAGTTTACCACAAGAAAGTAAATAACCTCCTCTTACGATGCAATTTCTGCTCAGGCTTGAAAGAGATCCATACAGAGATAGAGATTGCCGCAAGCGCCCGGCGCGTGTGGGAGGTGCTTTCCGATTTTGCAAGATACGAGGAGTGGAACCCGTTCATAAGGAAGGTCGGTGGCGAGCCGAAGGAAGGTGCAAAACTTGAAATCCACCTGACGACGCCTGCAGGGAAACAGCGCACATACGAGCCCAAGGTGACCAAGTTTGAGCCTGAAAAGGAGCTGCGCTGGTTTGGCAAGGTCCCGGGGTTTCTGTCCGGCGAGCACATATTTGCCATTGAAAGCGTCGGCAATGGAAGGGTAAAGTTCGTCCACCGCGAGGTCTTTGGCGGCCTGCTGTCGTCGTTTTTCAAGGACATGGATGACGTCCGGGCCGGCTTTGAAGAGATGAACCGGGCGCTAAAAGCGCGCTGCGAAGGCTAGAACCGCACAAAATACGACGCTATCGACACAGCGACTACGATGATGTTGGTGGCAAAGTGCAGCGCGTATGCGTGGTCAAGGCCACGCTTTTTGTACAGGTACTTGTAGAAAAAGCCAAGGGGCAACAGGGCGAGTGCGACATGCACCGCGACTCCCATTGCCACGTGCAAAAACGCCCAGACGACGGTGAGAAGCGCGGTCTTGCGAAAGTACATCTCTTCAAAATAGTTGACGTGGATAAGCATGTATATCAGCATCGGGACGAACGGGAGCACGCCCCATAGCCCCTGGTCGGCCGACGGCCCAAGGGCAATGTTGTAGCCCAGCCATGACCAGTTCAGGACGGGTATGTTGGATAAAAAGCCCGCTGCAAACACGACATACGCCATCAATATGCCTACTGTAAGGGGAAGGTAGACTAGCGACCGGAGGCCGTTTTTGAGGTTTTTCAGCCTCGGCTTGGTCTCCTTGACCAGAAGGAGCGTGGGGACGACCGTGGCCACGTAAAAGATGATGAGAAACGTGCTGTCCAAGCGCCGCAGTATTACGCGGCCCTGGAATATATGCCGTTGCAAGTTTATTTACGAGATCTTGGCAAAGTACCGGGTGCCAAACTACTACGAGGTGCTTGGCCTCAGGCCCGGGGCGTCGCAGGACGAGATAAAAAAATCATTCAGGAGTTTGGCCCTGAAATACCACCCCGACAAGAACAAGGGTTCCGAGGAGTCCAAGCAAAAGTTCATGAAGATAGTCGAGGCGTACGAGGTCCTGTCGGACGAGCAGTCGCGCAGGAAATACGACGAAAACTCGTTCTCGGTCCCAAGCCGCGCTGAATGGATGCCCTCGGCAGACTTTGCCAAAGTCTACAGCTATGAGGAACTAAAGCGCGAGTATCGGCAGAACAGCAGCGTGCAGGGCGGCATGTGGGACATCAGCGACAAGGCCAGCATGGGCATGTGGAAGGCGACCATCATCCTGTTTGCAGGGCTTGCCGCACTCGTGATTTACATACTGATACTGCGCTAGTGCCTGTTGCGCCGGCGCTTGTGCTCTTCTTGGCGCATCTTGTTCTTGTCAAACACGGCATACTTGAAGGCAAAAAAGGCGCCGATTACCAGACCCGGTATGGAGTAGATGAGAAATTCCGAGCTGTAAAAGATAGAAAGCCCAAATGCAAGGCCACCGGAAACAAAGCACGCAATCATGAACAACAAGAGCTGAACTTTAGTCGCCGCCAAGCCACTTTTTGCATTGATGGCGACAGTATAAGTCGTTTTCTATTTTTTAGAGACGCATATGTTCCATCGGAAGGAAAGCGATTGTATCTGTGTCAAAGAACCGACAGCAAGGGTCAGCTGCTTACCTGCTCTTGTTTGTCATCATCATCCCTTTCCAGGCGTTAAAGATGGGCTCGTACTGCTGCGACGCGGCGCCCACTACTCCAAGCTGCATCATGAATTTCAAGTCGTCGCGGATTGCCTTGTGCTCGATTATCTTGCCGTCAGCGACTCGCACTATATGCGCCGCCTGGTACGAAAAGTTGCGGCCTGTCGGAGGGATGCCAAAAAAGTCGCCGGTGTGCCTGCCTGTTACCGTCACTATCGACACTACCTTGTCGCCGGAAGCTATGCTCTCTTGCTCTTCATAATGGAGGTCGCTAAACGCCGCCCTCAACTTTTGGACAGTGTCGGCAAACTCTGCCGGTCCGCGAAGCTTTGCCCGCTCAGGGCTTGCCTGCGACTCGTGGTTAAAGTAATCAGGATGCATGAATTCAGAAGCCTTGGTTGCGTTTCCCGTATTCAGGGCTTCCATCGAACGCCGGGCAAATTTGATGTTTCTTTCCACCTGCTGTTGCGTTGACATTTTTGTATCTGTTTCTGCGTTATTTCATTTAAGACGTTTGGAAGAATTGTCTGTCAGGATATGTGGTATTTCTTTTCCATTCTTCTTACCTTGTATATGGTGACAAGGCTTGCTGCCAGGGAAAAAAGCAATGCTATTACCATGACGTCCTGTCTGTTCATGCCGCCATCAATTGTAGTATCGCAGCCGTGAAATATCAGACATTTGGAAGATTGTTCTTTAAGAAGAATGGCAACAAGCGTTTGACCGCCGACGTATGCACTTGCAGAATTGTAAAAAAGAAAAAGATTGCCCCGCGTTAAAGCGGGATTGCTATGAACTGGCTGTCCTTTCCACTTCCGATTTTCTGGATGTCCAGCAGGTTCTTGCCGGCCTTCAAGAGGGCCATGATGGCGTCAGCCTTTTTGACTCCCATCGAAAGCACTTTTTCCGCCTGCGGCTCTTTCGGGTCAATCACGGTGAAGTGGATTGACTTGCCGCCCGTCTTTTTGCCTTCAAATTCGCTGTCCGCGATTTCTATCCTGTTCACGTTGAACTGCAGCGTCCGTCTTTCGCCAGGGGCCAGTTTGAGGAATTTGCCACTTGATTTCTTGGCCTCTTCAAATGCTTGGAATATGTTTTGGTTTGACATTGTCAGTAATGAGATTTTCAAAGATAAAGCTATTGTAGCACTCCGGGGAGAGGGAGGGGGTCCGCTGATATTGTTTTCCAGCATGGCGGTTCCGTCTCAAAAAGAATAAAAAGGGAGGCAAGTCAAGCGCACAACAAGATATGCGAATAATTGCCATTGGAAGCCGTGTTTTCGTCACCAGCTTCCAGCTCGCCGGCGTCAAGGGCGTCAAGGTCGAGTCGTCGGCAGAGGCGCTTGCAGAGATAAACAAGATGGGCGACACAAGCGACGTCGGGCTCGTGCTCTTGAGCGACGACATTGGAAAAGAGATTCGCACGCAGCTGACGACGCTTCGCGCCAAGAGGCCGATTCCGCTCATCTTCGAGCTTCCATCTCCAGGAAGCAAGAAGGAAAAGGTCGATTATCGCGCCCTTTTGAAGCAGATTCTGGGCGTCTAGAAAAGGACGTCACTGGGCCCGCCAAGCGTCCTTGCGACTGTCAATATCTTTGCCCACTCTTCAAGCGATTCGACGATGGCGCGGGCATGATGTATATTCTTGCCGGCAGCAACTACGCCGTGATTCTTGATGACAACTGCGCTTGCTCCTCTTTCAAATTCGGCCGAAACGGCCTCTGCAAGCTCTACCGACCCTGACGACCTGTTTTCAATAATCGCAGGGTCGCCGACAACTATTTTCGCTTCTTCAATAACGTGCACAAATCCTGCTTTCGATATTGCAACGGCTATGGTGTACGGGCTGTGGGTATGGACCACGGCGTTTACATCATTTCTGGCGTTGTAGATCATCCTATGCATGTTGTGCTCTCTGCTAGGCTTTTTCTTGCCAAAAACCCTGCCCGTAGGCAGGTCCATCTTTACAAGGTCGCTGGCGCGCAAAAGATAGCGCGGAGTCTCTGACGGCGTAATCCACATGCCCCTCTTGCCTGCCCTGAAACTATGGTTGCCCGAGACAGGCGAGGTGAGGCCGAGGGCATAGAGGTCTCTGACGCACTTTGCCAGCTCACTTTTTGTCGTTATTATTGTCGCATCTAACGGTACAGTGCTAATCTTGCAGCTCTTCTTCTATAAGAAGCGTTTTAATGCATAATAGCGAGAAAAGCGATAATTTGTGCAGTGCGCAAGGCAGTATTTGCCATAGCGGGCGCGATAATCGTCGCGGCCGCTATTGCGGCGGCCGCCGGGGCGTGGCAGACGCGCGTAGTCCCTGGAGTCACGGACAGCATCACGTCTTCCGAGGTTATTTCGACTGTGACCGGCGCCGGCAGCAGCGGCGACCCTTTCAATTCAATACCTGACTCGAACCTGCCCAAGCTGCGCGATTCTTCCTTGAAGGTCGAAAAAGTGGTTGAGGGCCTGTCCGAGCCCACAAGCATGGCGTTTGTCGGAGGCACCAACAACCTGCTTGTCACGCAAAAGGGAGGCGATGTCCGGCTAGTCAAGGACGGCGCGCTGCACAGCAAACCGCTCTTGTCGTTCAAGGTAGAGACTGCAAGCGAGCGGGGGCTGGTTGGGGTCGCCTACGCAAAAGACAAGGTGTTTCTGTACATGACAGAACAGAGCGGCTTTGACATCAGAAACCGCGTATACAGCTATGACCTGAAAAATGGGACGCTGTCGGGCAAAAAGATGATACTCGACCTTCCCGGAACTCCGGGGCCAAACCACGACGGCGGCAAGATGATTGTCGGGCCTGACGGATACCTGTACGTAGTAATCGGCGACCTGAACAGAAACGGCGTGCTGCAGAACTACAAGGACGCCGGCGCGCCTGACAACACCTCTGTGATACTAAAGGTGACACCTGACGGCAAGCCGGCTGCAAACGTCCTCTCTGGCGCCTCCGGCCTCGAAGGCTATTACGCGTACGGCGTGAGGAATGGTTTCGGATTGGACTTTGACCCGCGCACCGGCAAACTTTGGGACACGGAAAACGGCCCGGACAGGTACGACGAGATAAACGTGGTAGAGCCGGGCTTTAACAGCGGATGGGAGCGTGTGATGGGTCCGATTTCAAGGTCGCCGCAGGCAAGCGAGGGCGACCTTGCAATGTTTGCAGGAGCTCACTACTCTGATCCTGTATTCAGCTGGCTCCAGTCCATGGGCGTGACTGACATTGAATTTCTGAATTCGACCAAACTTGGCGACAAGTACGCGTATAATGTTTTTACCGGTGACGTCAACAACGGCAACCTGTATTACTTTACGGTAAACGACAAAAGGGACGGCTTGGTTCTTGAAGGCAACCTATCAGACCGCGTGGCAGACAACGACACGGAGGCGTCGGCAGTCACGCTTGGCACAGGCTTTAGTGGCGGGATAACAGACATCGAGACGGGGCCGGACGGCTACCTCTACATCCTGTCGTTCGGCAGCGGAAGCATCTACAGGATAGTGCCTGCTGTCCAATAACAAATAAAGTGCTCAAGAAAGGGGTGCAGGAGAAGGGGGGACGTGTTTCCAATGGAGCGCCTGCTTGTTTAAAAAAGGCCAATAGTATTAATTCTAAAAGCATTGTTGTTCTTTCAAATATTCCAAAACATTGTCAGTTATCCTGTATTGACTTTCTATCCCGTCGGGAGTACAAAAAACGATAGAGGAAGAGGGAATGCCAAACCCGTAATTGATCCTTAGCATTATCCACTTCCCTTGTTCCTTTTCTGCTTGAAAGCCCACTTGGTGGGTAAAAGCTCCGTCTGGAAAAACATCGACATCATAATGCCCGTATTTTTGATAAAACGCGGCCACTTCCGGTATCTGTTTGAGCTCTTCAACGTGGTTTGCAGGAGAGTCGTCAAAAGGTTTTGCCCGGGCCGACAGCACAAGAATCATTGCTATGCCGATTACAAAGAGTATTGAAAAATAGACTATTATCTTCTTACCTTTCATTTTATAGAGCCTGACGTAGTAGTAGCAATAGTAGTAGTAAACTATTATTCTAGCCCGCAGATATCAGCACACAGTTGCTAAACAAGCTGCGCGACTCGCTCCAGCCTACCATGGAAAAACTTGGATCAGGCTTTGCATCAACGGGGCTTTCGGCCAACTTTTGGACAGCAGTCGGCCTTGCGCTGGCCCTTGCCGCCGGCGCCGCATACGCATCAGCGTCCTTTATCGGGCCATATCTTGCCGCCGTGATCGGAGGTATACTCTTGCTTGTGTCCGGCTTTTTCGACATGATAGATGGCGCCGTTGCGCGTGTGACAAAGCAGGCGTCAAAGAAAGGCGCGTTTTTGGACTCATCGTTTGACAAGATAGCAGAAGTAGTGATTTTCATAGGAATCGCAGCCGGCAGCCTTGCAAACCCTGTGTGGTGCATGGTCGGCCTTGGCATGTCGCTTCTAGTGAGCTACACTCGTGCAAGGGCCGAGTCGCTAGGAGTCGAGCTGAAGGGCATCGGCATTGGCGAGCGTGCAGAGCGTATGCTCATTCTTGCGATAATCGGGTTCATACCGTGGGACGGTGGGGCAAATGACGGCGCTCTGGACTGGGCGGTGATAATCGTGTCAATAGTCGCAGGGATTACGCTCGTGCAGAGGATAGTTGCGACTGCAAGAAAGTTGTGATGGTAGAAAAATGGGGTTTACCAGAGCCTTCCGCCCGTGCGGCGTTCTGCCTCTGATCTAACTTTTACGATTCCCCTGTGGACGGCGCACGATACGCAGTAGAACTTGACGTCCGTCGACATCGGGATGTAGGCGCCACTGGCGCGCAGTTCCTTGGCCAACGCCGGCTCGACAAGCGTTATCCTGCCAGTAACCTTCTTGGCCTTGTCGCGAGGAACAAGAGCGCCACACTGGCTGCAGTGCACAACGCCTGAACTGCCCTTACCGCCCTTGGAACGGCCGCGGCTTGCTCGTTTCTTTGGCATAGGCAGAGTTGCCACCGGCCATACTTTAAATCTTGTGCTTCTTATTGCGCATAAAAAAGGCGCCGGGTCAGGAAAGTTTGCCCGTAAAGCTTATAGCTAGGATGCACGATGTCTACTCAAGGGCAAAGCGTCTCTGCGCCGCCATCCCAAAAGGGTCGCAGGGACGCCTAAAAAAGCCCTTTTATTACACTTTAAAAGAAAAAAAGCAATCGCATTGAAGATAGGCATTGCCTCTCACATCGTCCTTGACACGATAAAGGGCGCGGACGGGGTCGTAGTCGAGAGCATGGGAGGACCGTCGTGCTATTGCGGGATAACCGCAAGGCGCTTTGGCCTTGATATCGAGCTCGCAACCAAGGTAGGAGGCGATTTTCCAGAAGCGCAGAGGAACTTTCTTCGCGACAACCAAATCACCCTGAAAGAAGACCGACACGTCGCCAAGGACGCGCAGACAACCCGGTTCCGGCTCGAAACGGAAGGCGACTTGCGCAGACTGTTTTTACAGTCAAGGTGCGAGCCGATTTCAGAGCAGCAAATACTGGATGCAAAGGTCGACTGCTGGCTTGTCAGTCCCGTAATCGACGAGGTTCCGCAAGGCACGCTTGCCGCGATAAAGAAAAACCGCGGGAAAAAGGACTTTGTGATGCTTGACCCGCAGGGCTGCATGCGAAGAGCCGGGCCTGACGGCATCATCTCTTTTGTAGACAAACTTGACATCAATCTTGCAGGGATAACCGCGCTCAAGGTCGACAGGGAGGAGATGTCCGCGCTGACGGGAGGGATGGGAGGCTTGGAAGGAATGCAGGCGCTGCAGTCAAGGGGAGTCGAGTTTGTTCTGGCGACAGAGCACAGGGTAGTCCACCTTCTACACAAGGATATGCACTACTGGATAACACTGCGCAATGTCGACACGCCAGACTCGACAGGCGCCGGCGACATACTTGCGGCTGGCTTTGCTTGCGGGTACGTGAAGGAAAAGGACCCGCTGTGGGCTGTATGCTTTGGCGCCGGCGCACTTCGCGCCGCGCTTGAAACAAAAGAGCCGGGCCTTGCCAAGGTCCCGCCCATGAACAAGATAGAGTCGAGCGCCTCGTACTTTTACAACACGGTCAGTTTCAAGCGCCTCTAATCTAGCTTTAAATCAGGCGGCGCAGATAGGATTGCGTTCAATGAAGGTTGCCCTCTGGGGTGTCGACTCGCGCGACGGCGCACTTCTCACAAAGATGAAAAAGACGCTCGATTCGCTTGGAGTAAAGTCCCAGGTGATGAAGGATGGCGACTATGGCACGGCTTCTGAAGTCGACATGGTCCTTGCCGCCGGCGGCGACAGAGGCATCCTGGAATACTTTCACAAGGTGACTGCCGCCTCTGCGCCTGTCCTTGGGATCTATGAAACCGATTCCACAGGCTTTCTTGCGCAGCTTGACGTCCGAGACCTCGAAAAAGCGACGGCGCGCCTGAAGAGAAGCGAGTACAAGGTCGACGAGGTTTTCCGGCTTGCCGTGAGGGTCGACGGCAAGGAAGTCGACCCCGTGCTCAACGACGTCGCAGTCTTTCCTAGCAAGAGCGCGACTTTGATGGAGCACGTGCTAAAGATAGATGGAAAGGACATCTGGCACGACAACAGCGACGGCGTCATCATATCCACACCGACAGGTTCTACTGCTTACACAATGTCAGCCGGCGGGCCGATGGTCATCCAAAAGTCGCAGGTGTTTGTCGTGGTTTCCGTAAACTCGCTTGACAACACTCGCAGGCCGCTTGTCGTCCCGAACGACGCCAGCATCGAGATCGCGGACATCACCAGCCGCTACCACTGCGAGATAGTCCTCGACGGCGGAAGGCGCGTCAGGGTGAAAAACACGCTGGAATGCACCAAGCACGCCTTTCCTGCGCGGCTTGTGCGCACCGCCGACGACTCTGCAGCGTCGCTCATGGCCAAGAAGGTGCGCTTGGCAGAGGACATGCTAAAGATGCCTCCAAGTGCCAAACTGATTCTAAAGACGCTAGAATATGAGGGCGCGCTCAGCCAGAAGGACCTTGCCACAAGGACGATGCTTCCAGAGCGTACAATCCGGCTCTCGCTTTCCCACCTCATCGATGGCGGGTACGTCAAGAAAAAGACCTCGCTCCGGGACGCAAGGCAGAGGATTTACGAGCTCAAGATCTAGCCGCTGCTTTTACAAAGGCGTCAAACGCCTGCTCGGGCCTGCCCGGCTTGCTTGAAAACTCGGCATGGTACTGCACTGCAAAGTAGAACCTGTGGTCAGGGATTTCAAGTATCTCCATGCGCCTGCCGCTGTCAGAGTGCGCCGACAGCACGAGCCCTGCCTTTGTCACCGCGTCGAGGTAGTTCTGGTTGAACTCGTAGCGGTGCCTGTGCCTACGCCTTATCATAGTAGCACCGTACAGCCTGTGCGCAAGGGTCCCCGACTCGACTGCGATATCGTGCCCGCCAAGGCGCATCGTTCCTCCCATGTCGTGGACGTTGCGCTGCTCTGGCATGAAATCGACTATTGGGTTCTTGGTGTTTGGGTCAAGTTCTGTCGAGTTGGCGCTTGTCATGCCGCAGACGTGTCGGGCAAAGGCGACTATTGCTAATTGAAAGCCAAAGCAGATGCCGAGGTACGGCACGTCGTTTTCGCGCGCAAAGTTTGCCGCGCTGATGATTCCTTCGCTCCCGCGCTTGCCAAATCCTCCCGGCGCAAGGATGCCCTGATAATCCTTGAGCGAGGCAACCTTGCTTTCGCCACCATTCTCGAATTTCTCAGAATCTATCCACTCTATCTCTACTTTTTTTCCGATGCTTGCGCCTGCGTGAGAGAGCGCGTGATAGACGCTGACGTAGCTGTCCGGCAGGGTGACGTACTTGCCGACTACTGCTATCTTCACAGAGCCCTTGTAGTTTGAAAACGAGCTGGCGACCTTTTTCCAGTCGCCCCATTTGGGCCGGCTTCGCTTCAGCGAAAGGCCTTGCGACACCACCTTTAGCATCCCCTGGCTTTCAATCACTTCAGGAACTTTGTAGATTGAAGGCGCGTCGTGGCATGAAATTACGCTCTGCTGCTCGACGCTTGCAAACAGCGAGATCTTGCGCCTTGCGTCCGGGGTAAGCGGAGTCTTGCACCTGACTGCGATAATGTCTGGCTGGATTCCAATCCTTCGCAGCTCCTGTACGCTGTGCTGCGTCGGCTTGGTCTTTTGCTCTCCGACTACGTCGAGCACGGGCACAAGGGTGACGTGGATAAAGAACGTGTTCCGCCTGCCGACTTCAAGGGCCATCTGCCGGAACGCCTCAAGAAATGGGAGGCTTTCAATGTCGCCTACGGTGCCTCCGCATTCTACGACCATGATGTCCAGTTTCTCCTTTTCAGCGGTCCTGCGCAGGTTTGCCTTTATGGCATCAGTCACGTGGGGAATTACCTGGACGCACTGGCCGAGGTACTTGCCTTCCCTTTCGGCCGCTATCACGTCCATGTATATTCTGCCGGTGGTGATGTTGTGGTCCTTGGTCATCGACGCGTCGATAAAGCGCTCATAGTTGCCGATGTCCATGTCGCATTCTCCTCCGTCGTCCGTAACGAATACCTCGCCGTGGGCGACTGGGTTCATCGTCCCGGCGTCATAGTTGACGTACGGGTCTATCTTGACGCACGAAACTTTGTAGCCGGCAAGCTGGAGGAGCCTTGCCGTCGAAGAAGTGGTAACGCCCTTGCCGAGGCCGGACATGACACCGCCTGTCACAAAGATGAATTTCGACCTGCCGTTCTGGGCCTTTGACTGCACGTCTGACTTTTGAGGTGCGCCTTTTTATTCCTTTTTCCATGCGCTATGTTAATAAGAAGAAAACGCGAAATTAACACGTTCTTCTAAACATGCACGACTCTACAGCAGAAAGGCAGAGGGGCAAGGCTGGAATTGACGCAGCCCACGCAGGGATTGCCCGGGAAGACGAGGGCAAGGTGAGCGCCCTCATCTCTGACGCGTACGGCGTCGACAGCGCAGAGGCGCTTGACATCCACACGAACTACCACGCAGAGCGTATAATCTCGGCGCTTGAAAAGCGCGCAAGGGAAAATGGGATGGGCAAGGACGCGTTTGACGCCAGGGTGCAGGATCTCGACGTCGCAAATCAGGCGTACCAGGTAGCAACCGGCCAGCTTGCCGAAGCGGCCGCAGTGGACATTATGTTCCGCAATCTCTATAGGATGGAGAGCAAAGGCGGGGACAACGACAGGTACGTCAACTTTTACGGCTGACCGACATAGCCCACGTCGCGGAAAAACTGCACCAGCCTTGCGACCTGCTCGTTTTCCGACAGGCCGTACATCACGCTTGCGTACTTGGTCTGTCTGACCCAGCCTATCTTTACAAGGTCGTCAAGGTTGTTCTTGATGTCCTCCCTTTTCAGACCCGTCTTTTTATGCAAAAGGTAGATGGTGGCCATCTTGCCTTCCTGCGCAAGCGCCCTGATTATCTTTATCTTGCCGATGCTCCCGATGCCGGCCTCTATGTCGCTCATTGCTTCACCTTTGCCATGAGCACGGGCTCCAGTTCTGCAAGCGACGCGCCGTGCAGGCCGATTTCCTTGAGTGACCGCATTTCAATCAGCCGGCGCGCCTTCAGGTCGTCAAGGTAATCTTCGACATCCAGCTTTTTGATTCCCAGCTGCTCGGCAAGCTCGGCGCCGTGCAGCCGGACATCTTTGAGCTCGACGTACTGCTTTTTCCTGCTCTTTAGGGCGCGCACCACTGCGATCAGGCTCACGATATGGTTCTTTGATAACTGTTCGATCTCCTCTGTAGTCACTGACGGGTGGGTCTGGCCGTGCACCTTGCGCACGTGTTCCAGTGTCACCCTGCCCGCTCCCTGCGACTCGGCGAGGTTGCCGGCATACAGCAAGAGGTCGAGCGCATAGCGCACGTCGCCGTTTACTTCTCCCGAAGTCGTTATCTTGGCGACTTTATCGATTACGTCAGAGCCTATCGCCTTTGGGTTAAAAGCCTGCGCGCACCTGCTCGACAAAATGTCGCTCACCTGCTCCAGCGTGTACTGGGAAAATTCCATTGGCACGCGGCCAAGCGTGCTCAGCTCGGCAGGGTCGAGCCGGCTGTAAAAGTCGGTGCTTCTTGCGATGAATATGACTCCCTTGACGTTGCAGGGCTTGTCGGGCTCAAACTCGTTCAGGCGCGTGAGGTCATAGATGATGCTCGTGTCCTTGCTTGTCTTTATCAAATAGTCTATCTCATCCATGACGATGAGCGCGTACTGCTTGTTGTCACGGAGATACCGCAAAAGGTAGCGCAGCATCTCTTCCGCGCTCAGGCCCTGCGACGGCAGGTCGGGCGCAAGGCGCTCCAGCAAAAAGCGGTATATTGCAAACTTGTTTCCACCCTGCAGTTTCAGGTTGATGTACGCAGTCTTTAAGGTCAGGCGCCTTCTTGCAAATTCTTCCTCAACTGCCTTTGCCGCCTTTGTGACGGTCGTGGTCTTGCCGATGCCTGCGACTCCTATCACTTGCAGAATCGTGAGAGGGAACCTGTCGGGGTCTTGCGCAGCCTCTGAAAACGCGTGGACCAGCTGCCGCACCTGCGCCTCCCTGTGAGGCAGCTCTTGCGGCATGTACCGGGGCGACAGTTTGGACCTGTCTGCAAAGACTGCGCTTTCTGGCATCTGTATCTAATTTTTCAGCCGTGGGTATATATCAATATAGAATACGATTTGTCTTTGGTATAGACGATTGCGATTTGAGATTCTATGGCTGGCTGGCGGCTAAACGACGGGCAAAAATTATGTCTTGACCTTTAAAAACAGCGTGTCGCCCGAGGGCGCGTGCCAGCGCCTGACAATGCAAAAAATATTACAGTCTGGATAAAAAGTCAAAATGAACACGATATTAGTCACCTGTTGAAGATACTTTTTCACTTATCAGCCGATAAGCAAGTCTTAACTATATTCATAGATAGCTGGCAATCAGGCACTGCACAACCGTGCCTGAGCAAGTCAAATGTACTGTGGCGCCGTGGGTCTTGCCCCTGCCGCGATTAGACGCTTGGAGCAGCAGCGGCAGGGGCTTGCCATGTTGTTCATCAGGTCATGACTCGCCATGACAGCTGTGGCAGGTTTGCAAGTATTTGCAAAAATGCACAGCACGACTAGCACGAAATTGTTATACTAATGAGTTTCGCGTACAGGCATCTAGAATTTTGTCATTCAGACAGCTTTGACCAACATTTTATCACGATTATTTCTGTAGAATTCTTCTCTTGGCAGACCGCACTTGCGACATGAGCCTAACGAGTATTCGTTTGTTTTACCGCAGTTAGGGCAATCAATTTCTTGCGGCGCTTTCATGGCGCCATCATTCACTGTGTCTATCAGGGAAGAAGCGTTTCGAGCAGCAGACATTTGAGACACAATCTAGAGCAATCGCTTTAAGATTTACTTACTGGCCGATTAGTATCGCGCGAGTAAGTGCACTTGATAATCTGGCAAACATACACATCAATATAGAATTAATAGCCGACTGACCGTGCAAAACTTGCATGAGCAGCAGGTTTGCCAAGGCCGGCGACACCATTGAGCGCCTGGTCGAAAACTCGTTCAAGGCGATAGACGACGGCGCCTATGATCTGAAAAGGAGCGCAAGCCACGACGCCATCAGCGTCAAAAAGGCAATCTTTGCCTGCAAACATGCACCCCTGATAACCGAGGTCAAGTTCTCGTCGCCCTCACGGGGCAAGATACGCGAGGTTGGCACGCCGGCCGAAATCGCGATAGCGATGGAAGAAGCCGGCGCAACCGCTCTTTCCGTCCTCACCCAGCCGTACATGTTTGACGGCTCGCTTGGGAACCTGCTTGCGGTTAGAAAGGCGGTGTCGATACCTCTTCTCATGAAGGACATTGTCGTAAGCGAGGTCCAGATAGACGCGGCAAAGCAAGCTGGCGCCGACTGCATACTGCTAATCAAGGCAGTGTTTGACCGCGATCTGGCAGAGTCAAGTATTGAAAAACTGCACGAGCACGCGCTCAAGAGAGGGTTAAACGTGCTTGTCGAGGCGCACAGCGAGCAAGAATACACAGACTGCCTCTCTTCAAATTACGAGCTTGTCGGCATCAACAACCGCAACCTTGCAGACCTGAAAATAGACATCGCCAACACCGAGCGCCTCATCAAGAAACTCGGCAAGGGAAAAAGCGCGGTGATAAGCGAAAGCGGGATAGCCAAGCCGGCGGACATTCAGTACCTGCGCAGCGCAGGCGCGGACGCGTTTTTGGTGGGAACAAGCATCATGGAAACAGACGACGTCGGCACCAAAGTCAGAGAACTGTACAACGCCCTGTGAATATTAATAACCCTTGGGGGTTACTGCACCACATCGAGACATGCTTGGAAGCTATCCCGTCGGCGGCAAGTTCGGCAGGTATGGGGGCAAGTTCATACCCGAGACGCTAGAGCCGGCCGTGCGGGAGCTGGAATCCGCTTATGAAAAATACCAAAACGACCCCGGGTTTCAAAAAGAGTTGCATTACTACCTCACCCAGTACGCCGGGAGGCCTACTCCGCTGTATTTTGCAAAGAACCTCACGGAATACGCCGGCGGGGCCAAGATACTGCTAAAGCGCGAAGACTTGTTGCACGGTGGCGCGCACAAGACCAACAACACGCTCGGCCAGGGCCTTTTGGCCAAGAGGATGGGCAAAAAGAGGATAATTGCAGAGACAGGGGCTGGTCAACACGGAGTCGGGACGGCCCTTGCGTGCGCAATGCTCGGCCTGTCTGCAGAGGTCTACATGGGCTCTAAAGACGTCGAGCGCCAGAAGCTCAACGTGTTTCGTATGCAGTTGTTAGGCGCAAAGGTGCACTCTGTCGATTCTGGGACAAAGACGCTGAAAGACGCAATCAATGAGGCAATCCGGGACTGGATTTCAAACGTCAACTCCACTTATTACCTCATAGGAACCGTGATGGGCCCGCATCCCTATCCGATGATGGTCAGGGATTTTCAGAGCGTCATTGGCAAGGAGGTAAAGGACGAGATGCAGCGCGATCACGGCAGGCTGCCAAGCGCCATCGTGGCCTGCGTCGGCGGGGGCAGCAACGCCATGGGCTCGTTCTACCCGTTTGTCGACGATTCATCCGTGAGGTTAGTGGGAGTCGAGGCGGCTGGAGAGGGGATAAAATCGGGCAAGCACGCGGCCACCCTGACTGCAGGCACCGCCGGCGTGCTCCACGGCATGTTCACGTACGTCCTGCAGGATAGGGACGGGCAGATAATGGACACTCACAGCATATCCGCAGGTCTCGACTATCCCGGCGTCGGGCCGGAGCACTCGATGCTCAAGGACCTAAAACGCGCCGAATACGTCCCGTGCACGGACGACGAGGCTGTAGAGGCGTTTCTGACGCTTTCAAGGCTGGAGGGCATCATACCGGCTCTTGAATCGTCGCACGCAATCTCGCACGCGATAAAGATGGCAAAAGAGATGGACAGGGATGAGATTATTGTCGTCACACTATCGGGCAGAGGAGACAAGGACGTGACAATCGTACAGGACTATCTCAATTCAAAAAAGGGCCGCAAACATCATGCTGCAAGAAGAAAATAGGATAAGCGCAAGGTTTGCAAGCCTTGCAGAAAGCAAAGAGTGCGCCCTTGTCTGCTACGTGGTAGCAGGCTATCCTGACGACAAAACGACTGTCGAAATTATTGACGCACTGGTCGCCGGCGGCGCCGACATTATCGAAATAGGCATACCATTTTCAGACCCAATAGCCGACGGCCCGACCATCCAGCGCGCATCGCAGGCTGCGCTAGAAGCCGGTTCAACGCCTGCCAAGGCGCTGCAAGTTGCAAGGCAGGTGAGGAAAAATCACCCCAACCTGCCGTTGCTTGTAATGACCTACTCGAACATCTTTGTAAAGCCAGGCTGGGATGGCTTTATACTGCGGTGCAAAGAGGCAGGAATCGACGGCTTTATCCTGCCTGATATGCCGGTGGAAGAAGCGTCGGACTATTCGCCAAAGGCGGCGCAACACGGCATGGCGACGGTGTTCCTTGCGTCTCCAAACACCCCGGAAGAAAGGCTTGAAAAAATAGCGCAAAATTCGTCGGGGTTCATGTATCTCGTCTCGGTCTACGGCATCACGGGCGCAAGGCGCGCCTTTGAAGACTATACAAAAGACGCGGTGCAGCGAGCAAAAAAAGCCGCAGGAGGCAGGATACCCGTCGGAGTGGGCTTTGGGATAAGCAAGCCCGAGCACGCCCGCTTTATGGTAAACGCCGGCGCTGACGCAATAATCGTCGGAAGCGCCATAGTCGACAGGATTTCAAGCGCCAAGAGCAAAAAGGCGATGCTAAAGGAGCTAAAGGCGTTTTCCGCGTCGCTCAAGAAAGCGTGCCGCTAGTAGGGCATCACAAGGCCAGAATTGTCACTTGCAAACAGGATGTTGTTCAGCGTGACTTGGAACCGCCTGCCGTTGTGCTCCACGATGACTTCGATGTCGTCAAGCGATTCAGAAGCCTCGTCACCTTCCAACTTTTTTATCGCCACGTGTATGGCCTCGTGCGACACGAGCGCGTCCATAAAGGGTTCGATTTGTGAAAAACTGCCCCGGCCGGCCCTCGCGTCCTGCGCCGACTGGATGACAAGCATAGTCTGGCCGCTGTATGTAAAGTAGCCAGGCGAGCCGTCGATGGCGCAGGCAAGCGCAAAGTCGTTTATCGCCATGCAGGCTTTTAGCTATCGCATCCGCCTTAATCCTTTTCGCTGTAAAGCAGCCGTAGCTCATCGAGGCTGAGTTTAGAGCCGGATTCAAGTTTCTTTCTTGCAGTCTCTTTTACCTTGAAAAGCGCGTCGCTTGGCAGGTTGTAGCCGTACTCCTCGCGCTGGCGCTTTCTCATGGCAGACATTTCGTCTAGGCGCGCGTTTATCGCGTCAAAGCGCTTGGCAATGCTTTCGTACTCGGCAAGGCGCAGGTTGCGCTCGGCCGCCAGCTTGCGCTTGGCGTCGTACAGCTTATCCATTTCCAAGTTGATTTCTGCAGTCTTGGCGCGCAGCGCGTCGCGTTCGTCGTTCCGCGCCTTTACCGCGTTGCCAATGTCTGCCGACTGTTGCACGAGCATGGCGTACTGGTCCTTTATCGTGCGGGTGGCCTTTATCGCCTCAATCTTCATCGAAGCTTCCTTCACCCTTGAGAGTATCTCGCCTTTTTCGCGCTCACCCTTGTACTGCCTGCCGTCAATCAGCGCCTGATTCGATGCAACGATGGCTTGCAGCTCTTCTTCATTTTCTGAAGGGAGCCTTGCCTCCATCATGCTCAGGAAATTCTTGGACTGCGAGATCTTTTCACTCACCGACAAAAGATCCGAGTTGTGCTTGTCCACCTCTATCTTTACCTGCTTTAGCCTCTCCGTGACCGAGTCTAGCGCCGCTTTCTGGGCCTTTATGGATGATATCAGGACGTGGAACTGGTTCCTGTCGATGTCGACAAGCCTGTCGGTGACGCCTTTCAGGTCGCCGGCGACCTTGCGCTTTAGCGCAACAAGGTCCTCCCATCCAAGCGACTCCAGCGCCTTGTCTCCCTCTGCTTCCAAGATACACAAGATACGTGCAAAATTAGTATAAAAGTATAAAGCCGCCTCAAATGAGGCTGGAAATAGCGATGAAAACCGCAGTCTTGTAAGGGTGACACATGCGAAAAACAGACCCAGAAATCGAAAATTCCTTCGTGACGTATGCCGATTTCAAGACATTGCCATAGATGGGGGCTGGCGGATTCCACCACAGGCATGCGGCGGGACAAGCTTTCTGACGCACTTTGAGCCAAGAATGGCCAGTTTTCTCCAGTGGGTTGAAGATTTTTTTATTTGGCGACCGTATTTTGAGCAACTTTGCACCAATTTCATGTCCAAACGACCGAAAATCGGCCATTTTGGAGCTATTCTTATATCCAAGCGTGCGTGACGTAGCCACGTTGGCAACACAAGCATATTGTGTAAAGTGTAAAGCAAAGAGGGAAATGAAGGGAGAAAAACAGGTCACCATGAAGAACGGACGCAATGCGCTTTCAGGGACATGCTCGGTCTGCGGGACCAAGATGTTCAAGATTGGCGGCGGTAGCAGTGCAGGCGGCAAGGCCAAGGCCAAAGCGCCTGCCAAAAAGGCTGCTGCCAAGAAGAAGGCAGGAAAGAAGAAAAAGTAGCGTTATACTTGTCCGGGTCTCCCCCGGACGTTTTTTCACCTTTGTAAAATTGGACGCCACCACCGCCCATCCACCCCTCCCTCCCCTTCAGGTGCGCCGGACATTATATACTCCACTAGTATCGTAACAATCAGAAATGACCGAAACTTCCAGAAATGTTGTGGAGTTAGAAATAGAAGACATTGAAGGCGTCGGGCCGACCACTGCTCGCAAGATGAGAGAGGCAGGCATCAGTTCAGTCATGGAACTGGCCACTGCCGTCGCAGATGAGCTTGCGACAGACCTAGGCGGCTCCAAAGAGACTGCCAGCAACTTTATCATGGCAGCGCAGAAACTTCTCCGCGAAAGCGGTGTCCTTGACAACGAGTTTACCACTGCCGACGTTGAGCTTGAAAAGAGAAAGTCGCTCCTGCGCTGCTCGACTGGCGCAAAAGCGCTTGACGAGCTCTTGCTTGGCGGCATAGAGACGCAGGCGATAACCGAGTTCTACGGCGAGTTTGGCTCTGGCAAGTCCCAGATATGTCACACACTGTGCGTAACGGCGCAGCAGCCGCCTTCAGACGGCGGCCTTGGCGGAGGCGTGATACTGATAGACACAGAGGGCACATTCAGGCCAGAGAGGGTCGACCAGATAGCAAGGGCGAGGGGCCTTGACGCAAGCGAGGTGCTAAAACGCATCGCAATATGCAAGGCATACAACTCTAGCCACCTGGAGCTGATAGTAAAGTCAATGGGCAAGTACATCGACGACTTTAAGGCCAAGATGATAATAATCGACAGCATCATCTCGCTCCACAGAGCCGAGTTTGCAGGCAGAGGCACACTTGCCGACAGGCAGCAGCGCCTCAACGGCCTGATGCACAAACTGGTCAGGATAGCCGAGATCTACAACGTCGCAGTCATTGTGACCAACCAGGTCCAATCGACGCCAGACACATTCTTTGGAGACCCGACCAAGCCAGCAGGCGGAAACGTCATTGGCCATGCGTCCACATACCGCATCTACCTGAGAAAGGCAGGAAACGACAGGGTGGCAAAGATAATCGACAGCCCGTACCACCCCTACTCGGACGTCAGGTTCACGGTGAACGAGAAAGGCATCGACGACACGGACGAGGCTCCGAAAAAGAAGTCCAAGGACGCAGCAGACGAGTAGTAGCAATAGCTAGAGGGGCAGGTATTTCTTTTCTGCCTGCTCTAGCGCTTCTTTGTTTCCGCACTCGCTGACTAGCTGCGCCAGTTTTTCTCGCGCCCGCCCGCTTTTTATTGCGCCCCGGGCAATTTCTACCCCTTCTTTAAAGTCACTTGCGACCTTGCTTACAACGAGCGCCGCAGAAGCGTTGAGCACTACCATGTCCTCCTTTTCCTGCCGACCGCTGCCGTATATAGCGGCAAGCGTGCTCTGGACAGATTCGTCCTTTGTTGTCACCACCAGCCGCTCGGGCCTTGCGACTGCCATTCCCACTACCTTGGGCCCAAGGCGCAGGCGCTTTATTGTCTGGCCGCCGGCAGTTACCCACAGGATGTCGTTTTCGCACGTGTTTGACAGCTCGTCAAAGCCGTCTGCCGCATGCACTATCATTGCCTCGTTGACGTAGCCCTGGCAGGCTTCTGCAAGCGTGTCCATGAAAAATGGTTCAAAGACGCCTATCACCTGGCCTGAAATGTTGGTGCACGGGTTGCTCAGTGGGCCCACCACGTTAAAGACTGTCCGTATCCCCACTGTCTTTCTTGCCGGCGCGACGTTCTTCATCGCAGGGTGGAATGCTGGCGCAAACAAGAACCCGATGCCAGTATTTTCTATGCATTTCTGCACTCTTGCCGGCGGCGCATTCAGGTCAAGGCCGATGCTTTCAAGGAAATCCGCGCTCCCGCACACCCCGGACACCGACCTGTTGCCGTGTTTGGCGACCTTGGCGCCTGCGGCAGCTGCGACGACAGCGGCAGCAGTGCTGACGTTGAATGTCCTTATCGAGTCGCCGCCCGTTCCGCAGGTATCGATGAGTGGGCCTGCTACTGCGGGCGTCATCCTCGTGGCATGACGCCGGACGGACTGGAGTATTGTGCGCAGTTCAGCCGGCGTTTCGCCCTTCATGGCAAGCGCCACGAGAAACGACGCAACCGACGCCTCAGACGCCTCTCCTTTCAAAATGGAATCGAGCGCGCCGGCCATCTCGGCCTCTGAAAGTTCTGCCCTTGCAACAAGCTTGCGTATCACCGGCCGCAGGTCTGCTGCTGCCTGTGCGGCGCTCATTTCATTTTTCCACCAGGGAGAGAAAGTTGGAGAGTATCCTGCGGCCTTCGCCTGTAAGTATAGATTCGGGGTGGAACTGGACACCTTCAATGGGATACTGCTTGTGCCTGATGCCCATTATCTCGCCGTCGTCTTTGGCGCGGGCTGTGACCTGCAGGCAGTCGGGGATGGTTTCCTTGTCAGCCACAAGTGAGTGGTAGCGGGTTGCCCGGAAGGGGTTGCTCACTTCCCCAAAGAGTCTGTCGCTGTTGTCGCTGTATTCAATAGTGCTAGTCTTGCCATGCCTGACCTTCTTGGCGTTTATCACCTTGCCTCCAAAGGCATGTACAATGCCCTGGTGCCCCAGGCAGACTCCAAGTATCGGGGTCTTTGGTCCAAGCTGCTGTATGACGTCGGTGCAGACGCCAAAGTACTTCCTGTCTGCAGGGTGGCCGGGGCCCGGCGAGATGACAATGCCGTCAGGCTTCATCTTTTTTATCTGCGCAAGCGTTATCTTGTCGTTTCTTACGACCATGGGTTCGGCGTCCATCTCGCCCAAGAGCTGCGCAATGTTGTAGACAAAAGAGTCATAGTTGTCGATGACCAGTATCTTTTTCTTTCTGGCCAAGTGCTTAACCTTCGGTGGACGAGCTGTTGCACTCTTGCCAAAAGCGACCGCCTCTTTCCATTTGACTCCACCGGAAAGGTGCCTTTATTGTATTTAAATCTAGTGCGCTCTTTTGTGCAGGTGTAGAAAGGCTCTGGATGGAAATCCGGGAAGATATATAATCCAAGGCTTACAAAAAACACCCTGTCCTCAAAAAGAGAGTAGATGATATTTTGGTCAAGGTCTTCATAAATGGGTATGGAAACATCGGCCGGCGCCTTGCAACCGCGCTTTCTTCCGACAAAGAGATCCAGTTTGTAGGGGTCGCCAAGTACACAATAGACGACAAGGTCAAGGAGGCGCTGGACAACCGCTACAGCGTTTTCGTGCCGGAAAACATGGTTACCGCCTTTAAGGAAAAGGGCTACAACGTGACAGGGCCGGTGAAAGATGCTGTCGCCGCTGCTGATCTGGTAGTAGACGCAGCAAAGGAAGGAGGCGGCTTTGAGAACAAAAAGGCGATGTACGAGCCAATGAAAAAGGCCGCGATATTCCAGGGCGGGGAGGACCGCCACGGCGAAACGGCTGTAGCAGACATGATCCACAATTCCCGTGTAAACTACTCCAAGGCGCAGGGGCGCACGTACGTCATACAGGGCAGCTGCAACGTCTCTGGCATGGGCCGGATAATGCAGCCGCTTGTCGAGAAATACGGCCCGCGCATAAAGCGCTGGGACGTCTCGCTCATCAGGAGGTGGGCAGACCTTGAGGACACCAAGGCCGTCAAGGATTCTATCGAGTGGGACAGGCACCCGCACCACCAGGACGACGTCAAGGACTTTATCCCGGATGCCAACCTGTACGTCGACGCCTTCAAGGTGCCCTCAAGGATGATGCACCTGCACCACATGACGATACGCTTTGACGGAAAGGCGCCTTCAAAGGACGAACTTCTCGAATGCTATAGAAACGAGTTTGGAGTGGCGATACTGAATTCTGCCAAGGGTACTGGAGACGTCCGCAAAAAGGCGATGGAGCTTGGCTTTGCGCATGGCGACACCAACATGGTTCACGTGCACGGCGACATCCTGCGCGTACAGGACGACACGGTAAAGCTGGGCTACTCTGACGACCAGACGGGCATGGTGATACCGGAAAACCACATGCTCATCCAATCGATGGCATTCAAGCGCCCAAGGGATGAAGCGCTGAAAAGGACCGACAGCCTCTTCCAGATGAGCAGAAAGCGCAAGATCCTCGAAGAAGAGTTCAAGTAAAAGGTAAAAAGACCGCCAAAAGTCGATTCGCCGGATGCTGACTGC
Organism: uncultured Nitrososphaera sp.; assembly: GCF_946478925.1. The sequence continues at coordinate 39,091 of NZ_CAMLDP010000006.1, forward strand.
TCAAAGCCGCTTGAGACAAATCACAAGCGGTTTGGATAAAGGGTAAAAGCCTTTTTTGGCATTCAACTTTTGTAAGTCGACAGCTTCGGCTTACTCATTCACAATATGGGAGGGCAGGTCGGCATTTCCAACTACTACCGCTGCTCTTCCATATTGTTTGGTTTTATTGCACAACTCTGAGTCATGCGCCTGTGCGCAGAATAGAGCGCCCACGCTAAAAGACCCACAGAGACGATGCGCAGGGGCATCTGATACTGCACAAAGATGCTGGTCGCTGCAGCGCCGGCGACCCCAAACGTGGTGGCCATGAAAAAGCCGGCCGACGTGCAGCCCGCGCAAGCGCTTGATATGACACCAAGAGTAGAGCCGGAGAAAAACGATGCTACTATCCTTACCTTAGATGTCCTGAATATGTAGACGTTCATGCTCACCACGATTCCAAGCATAATGGCTGTTGCGGTGGAAAGCGCAAAGCCGGCCCACCCGCTTGGAGGCACTTCAAAGGCAAGCATCGGAGAAAAAAAGAGCAGCTGGTCAAAGTGCGCCATCAGTACCCAAAAGCCGGCCGCAACTGCAATGGCAAGAGCAATGTGCACCTTGCTTGAAAACACGAGTGAAAGCGAGTTCATCTTTTACGGCTGAAACGACAGTGTCACCTGCCGCTTAAAACCGTTGCTTGATGCAAAGAAGAAGAATTCAAATACCGTGCCTGCGTGTACTTGCCCGTGAAGAAAGCGCAAGCGCGACAGCAGGCACCACAAAGAAAGGAATGCGCCCTCTGCGGCACGACTCTCCCAGTTGGAAGCGAAGTCAGCATCTGTAGCGAGTGCATGAAGTGCGCCGACTGCTGCGTCGGCCTTGAAAGCCTGCGCGACTAGCTACTCCACCATCTTTAACGTGTCAGTTATCGTCACTATGCCGATTACGTTTCCTTTTTCGCTTACCAATATGCACTTTGCAAACCGCACGAGCGGCACTAGCGCCTTTGCCGGGGTTGATACGTCCACTATGGGCGGAGGCGACTCCATCACCTGGTAGACCTTGACGTCTTTCAGCTCGCCCTCGTCCTTTTCTACCATTATCTTGGCAAGGCCGTCCTCTGTCAGTATTCCGACCACCTTGGAGCCGTCAAGAACCGGTATCTGGCTGATAGAGTTCCGGCGCATCATGTCTATCGCCTCGTGGAGCTGCTCGTCCCTCTGGACGGATATCAGTTTTCGGCTGCATATGTCGCCGGCTTTCATAGACGTCCGGCCCTCAAGCGAGCCGAGGGCCTCGAATATCTTGCGGGCAGTTTCGTAGCTGGGCTTGCACCTTCCAGATTCAATCTGGTTTATCATCGAGGTGCTGACACCTGTGAGACCTGCCAGCTTTCTCTGGGTTATCCCAAGGCGCATCCTTGCCTGCTTTATGTACTCTAGGCGCGGTAGCAATCAACTTGACTTGTGCGTTTTCAACTTATATAGTCTTGCGGATTTTTGCGTAGTTTTATATTATGTGCGTGCGGATTTTTGCTGTTACGACTGTTTATGGGGAATGGCGGCAACGGCACAGAAAAGTGGGATTCGGTCAAGCGGTACAAGCTGACCAAGATGATAAACGAACTGTCGAGTATATCCGGCCACGGCACGGAACTCGTCACAGTGTACGTGCCGCCGAGGCGCCCGATATTCGACGTCATTTCGCAGTTGCGTAACGAGGCAGGGACGGCTTCCAACATAAAGTCAGACCTGACAAGGAACCATGTGCAGGATGCCTTGAGCAGGACCATGGAACATCTAAAATTATTCAAAGAAACGCCGGAAAACGGCTTGGTGATATTCTGTGGCGCCATACCCACAGGCAAGGGCTTTGGTACGGAAAAGATCGAGTTGACATCTGTCATCCCGCCAAAGCCTGTGCAGATTAGCCTGTACAGATGCGACGACCATTTCTGGACCGACCACCTCAAGGAGATGCTAAAGGACGAAAAGGTCATTGGCATCCTTGCAATCGACACGCAGGAGGCAGGCCTCGGAATACTGACCGGCGACAGGTGGGAGGCAATTGATTCATTGACTTCCGGAGTAGCTGGAAAGCACAGGCAGGGAGGACAGTCTGCCCGGAGGTTTGAGCGCCTGCGCGACAACGAGCTGAACGAATACTATCACCGCGTGGCAGACCACGCCAAGGCGGTCTTTATCGACCAGTTCAACGTCAAGGGCATAATCGTGGGCGGGCCTGGCCCCACCAAGGAGAACTTTTTGAAAGAAGAGTACCTGGACTACCGCCTGCAAAACAACGTGCTTGCGACACTTGACACCTCGTACTCTGGCGACGAGGGCGTACGCGAGATAATAGACAAGGCACAAAAGGATGGCATTCTGACGGAGTTCCGGGTCATGGAGGAAAAGCAGCTCGTCAAGAAATTCATGGGAGAGGTCCATTCGAGCAAGGGCCTCGGAATCTATGGCATTTTCGACGTCGTAAAAGCGCTGCAGGGCAACATGGCGGACCTTGTGCTTGTCACAAGCGAGATATCGTACATGAAACTCGACTTCAAGTGCAGGTCGTGCAAAAACGTGCAGGAAAAGATAATCGACCGCGCGGCGCTCACCGCGACAAAGCAGGACGTCCTGTCAAAGCCGTGTCCCGTCTGTGGCGCATCGGATTTTGAGGTTGTCGAAAAGGACATCGTTGACTATTTGCAGGAACTTGCGACAATGACCGGAACTAGGCTTGAGGTGATTTCCGGCCAGACAGAAGAAGGTGCGCAGCTGGGGTCGCTTGGCAAGATAGGCGCGGTCCTGCGCTACAGGATCATGCAGTAGGACTGCAAGAGCAGCTGGCAGTTTCTTTAAAGCAGCCAGAACACACAAAGAACGTATCGCAGCCGAGAGGCGAGCAGGCTTCAAAAGACTTGATCTCTCTGCCGCAGGCGCACTTGTCCACGATAGGACTCGTGTGGAAAAACATATCTAGCTTGCGGCCACCACGCGCCAGCCGCCCCGGTTTGTAGATAATCAGCAAAAGATGAGCCCATAAAATCCATCACGCACAAAAACAGTAAAGCCCTTACAACAGTTTTTTACATTTTTCTCAAAACTCTTTTAGTTTTTCAAGGGTCGCTGTGTACCGATGAACAGGAAAACGACAACGCTGGCCGCAGCGATTGCGGCCATTCTGGCAACAGCTGCGTTCGCTCTTGCAGGTCAGGCGGCCTATGCTGCCAATGTCAACATCGATATCGTGGCAGGAGCATCGACCAAGTCAAACGACGCATTTTCTCCAAACCCCGGCCAGGCGCACGTAGGTGATACAGTCACATGGACTAACAAAGACAGTGCAATTCACACCGTAGAGTCTGGTTCCAATGGAACTCCAGATGGCAAGTTCGGCGTCCAACCAGATGGCAAGACTCCGATACTCATTCCGCCAGGCAAGACGTCTGAATTTAAACCAACTGCAGCAGGCGACTACAAATACTTCTGTTCGCTTCACCCAGCAATGGTCGGCGAACTCAAGGTATCCTAGATAACAGC